>JBLMXN010000137.1:0-13226 GCA_050257795.1 Bacteroidota bacterium | reverse complement strand
TTCCTCCGACATTCGCTCAGCCTCGGGGCGCTGGCGCTGCTCACCGGCTGCGACGTCACCGACGTCGACGCGGTGCAGAAAACGCTGTGGGCCATGTCGAAATGGAACGACCGCGTGCAAGGCTGGCTGTTCAATCCCGACAGGCTCGCGCCGGTCTATCCGGAAAGCGCGATCACCAGGCCGTTTCCGTTCAACGCGTATTACGATGAAGACGAGGTTCCCCGGGTCGACGCCGCGAGATACCGGCTCGCCCTCGGCGGCCTGATCCGCGACAAGAAACCCTGGACGCTGCCGCAGCTTTACGCCCTGCCGCAGGTGTCACAGATCACCCGCCACGTGTGCGTCGAGGGCTGGAGCGCCATCGGCAAATGGAGCGGCGTGCCGTTCCGCCATTTCCTCGAACGCGTGGGCGCGGACCTGTCGGCCAAATACGTCGGCTTCCGCTGCCTCGACGACTATTACACCAGCATCGACATGGCCACCGCGCTGCATCCGCAGACGCAGCTGACCTTCAGATACGCCGACGAGATTCTGCCCGCCAGGTACGGCTTCCCCATGAAGCTGCGCATTCCCACCAAGCTCGGCTTCAAGAACCCCAAGCACATTGCGGAAATCTTCGTCACCAACGTGTACCCGGGCGGTTATTGGGAGGACATGGGTTACAACTGGTTCTCCGGCTTGTGAGGCATGGCATGAAAAAACGCTTCGTCGCCGCGTTGCTCCTGATGCTGGCATTCGCCGCGCCGTCGATCGCCGGCGGGAAAAACGCGCCGGCGGCGCCCGACCAGGCCGGCGACCGCGAGATGAACCGGGTGACCCGGTCCGAGTCAAAACAACCCCTGGACATGAACGCGCCGATGCCGACCGGCATGGCCAAAAAGGGCATGAAAAAAGGCGACGTGAAAGCGCACGCCGCGAAGAAACAAGCCGTCATGGACCGGATGATGCAGCAGGAGGAAAAACAGCGGTAACCCGCCGCCTCGCTTCAGGATCGAACCGGAAATTCTTAGTTAGAGTCCCTAACGAAACGAAATAGACAGGATTAACAAGATTTTTCAGGATTTACAGGATTAAAGACTTTAATTTCCTGATAAGAAATCCTGTTAATCCTGTTTTTAATCCTGTTCATCCTGCCAGATTTTTTCTTTTTTTGGTGGGGTCTGTTTTTTAAAGAATCGCGCCGCGCTCGGCCAGCGCGTACTCGCGCAGGTGGCGCGTGATGATCTCGAATGCCTCGTCCACTGAGTCGGTGCGGTGGAACAGCTTCAGGTCCTCGCGGTTGATGGTGCCGTGGCGGATCAGCGCCTCGAAGTTGATCACCTCGTTCCAGTACTGCGTGCCGAACAGCACCACCAGCAGGTGCTTGCTCATCTTGCGCGTCTGCAGCAGCGTCAGTATCTCGAACAGTTCGTCGAGCGTGCCGAAACCTCCGGGAAACACGATCAGCGCCTTGGCCAGATAGGCGAACCAGAACTTGCGCATGAAAAAGTAGTGGAAATGGAACGACAGCTCGCGCGTGGTGTAGCGGTTGTCAAACTCCTCGATCGGGATGGAGATGGTGAGCCCGACGTTCATGCCCTTGGACTCGGACGCGCCGCGATTGGCGGCCTCCATGATCCCGGGGCCGCCACCGGTGCAGACCACGAAGCGCCGCTCCTGATCGCCGAGCGCCTTGGACCAGTCGGTCACCTGCCGCGCCAGCTCGCGCGCCGCCTCGTAGTATCGCGACATGTCGAGCCGCTGCCGCGCGCGCTCGACGTCGCTGCCGTCGCGTTCCGCCTGTTTCAGCTCCTCCTCGGCCTGCTCGCGCGGGATCAGGCGCGCCGAACCCATGAACACGACGGTATCGGCGATCCGGTAATGATCGAAGCGGCTTTTCGGCTCCAGGTATTCTGAAAGGATGCGCAGCGGCCGGGCCGAGGCCGATCCCAGAAAGGCTTCATTCAGATAGGCTTCGACGGCGCGACGACGTTTCTCTTCCATAATGATGATTCCCGTGGCTTAAGTTCAGTGAATCGGTCCGGTACCGACGCGGCGGAACCGGCATCCCGGTCAGCACCGATGTTACCAGCCCCGCCGGCGCGGGGCACTACGGCCGGCCCACAGTTGCGCCGGTTTCGTCCGCGCTACGAACCGAGCGACAGGTGCAGCACGCGCCGGCCGAACACGGTCACGTTGCCGCGATAGCGCGCGTCATTGCTGTCGGTGAATTCGAAACGGTACTGGCGCTGGATGGCGATGTGGCCGTTCTCGTCGCGACGCACCCGCACCCGCGTCAGCACCACGGTGTCGTCGAGAAACTGCAGGTGGGCTTCGTCGCAGGCGCGCCTGCCGGCGGCGCGCGCCAGTTCCTTGCCGCGCATCGCCTCCAGCCAATAGGCGACGCCGGCGGCCAGGACCAGCAGGCTGAGGACGTCGACTAGCGATGGCATCGAGGCTCCGCCGTACTGGATTTGGGGGAAAATTCTATAGCTTCTATTTAATAGGATTCTGAAACCCCAGGGTGAGGCGGGGTTTTCGTGAACACACTGAACGTGTGTTCACACCGCCGAACGGGTGCAACGTGTTTTGCTGCGCCCCGGACCGCAACAGGTTCGCCAGGAAAATCATTTATTATTTTCTCGAACCCTGGCGTTCCTGGCGTCCTGGCGGTCAATTTCATATTCATTTGATCCCGTGTTCTCAGTTCGCGGAACGCGACGGCGCCACGTCGGCGTTGCCGGTCATGTCGACCGTGACCGCCTGCTTGCGCCGGCTTTCGGTTTCCACGTGCGGCAGGAACCCGGCGAGCAGGCCGATCACCGGCAGGAACGAACACACCTGGAACACGAAGCCGATGCTGGTGGCGTCGGCCAGCTCGCCGAGCACCGCCGCGCCGATGCCGCCGAGGCCGAAGGCGAAGCCGAAGAACAGGCCGGCGACGGCGCCGACCCGCGCCGGCATCAACTCCTGCGCGTACACCACGATCGCCGGGAACGCCGACGCCAGGATGATGCCGATCGGCACGCTCAGCACCCCGGTCCAGATCAGGTTGGCGTGCGGCAACAGCAGCGTGAACGGCAGCACCCCGAGGATCGAGGCCCAGATCACCGCCTTGCGTCCGACGCGGTCGCCGATCCAGCCGCCGGCGATGGTGCCGAAGGCGACCGAAGCGAGAAACACGAACAGATGCAGCTGCGCGTTCTGCACCGAAACGTGAAAATTGCTGATCAGATAAAAGGTGTAATAGCTGCTCATGCTGGCCATGTAGAAGAACTTCGAGAAGATCAGCGCGATCAGCACGCCGATGGCCAGCGCGACCCGGGCGCGCGGCAGCGGTGCGCGCGCTGTCGCGTGCGCCGCGCGCGCCTTGATGCGCGCCAGCCCGTGCCCCTTGTACCAGTGACCGACGTTGATCAGCAGGAAAATGCCGAGCATGGCCGCAACCGAAAACCACGCCACACTCGACTGCCCGTAGCGCAGCACGATAAACGCCGCCAGCAGCGGGCCGACGGCGGAACCGGCGTTTCCGCCCACCTGGAACAGCGATTGCGCCAGCCCGTGCCGGCCGCCCGCAGCCATGCGCGCGACGCGCGAGGATTCCGGGTGGAACACCGAGGAACCGGTGCCGACCAGCGCCGCCGCCAGCAGCAGCACCGGGTAATTATGGGCATACGCCAGCAGTACCAGGCCGGTGAGCGTGAAGCCCATGCCGATGGCGAGCGAATACGGCTTGGGCTTGCGGTCGATGTAGAGGCCGATCAGCGGTTGCAGCAGCGAGGCGGTGAACTGGAACGTGAACGTCAGCAGGCCGATCTGGCCGAAGTCGAGGCCGTAGTTGCTCTTCAGCATCGGATAAATCGCCGGCAACAGCGACTGCATCATGTCATTCAACAGATGGCACACGCTGATGGCGGCCAGAATGGCGAAGGCCGTGTTCCCGGCGCTGCCGTCGCCGGGATGGGTGGTGGTCGTGCTCACTTGAGGAGTATTGCGGCGATTGCGTTAATGCACAGCCTAGCAAAGCTCACAACGGCGCGCCACGACGGCGCGCTGGTCCGCACGGATTGTAAGCCTAACCGGCGCCGGCCTTTTGTTGCGGCTCCGGCACCTGCCCGGTCAGCTCGCGCCGCAGCTCGCGCAGCCGCGCCTTGATGCGGGCGGCGTTCTCGGGCCCCATGCGGATCAGAATTTTCTGCCCGGCGGAGAGCGCCTCGAGATCGGGGTCGGCGAATTGATACAGCACGTTCGGCCGCTCCAGCCTGATCGGTTCCTTGACTTCGGGCGCCTCCAGCATGTCGTCGATCGCCTCCACCAGGCGGTCGTTGAAGTAGCCCTTGGGATAGCCCAGCTCCTTGTATTCCTCCTGAAATAGCGGATAGAAATGGACGTAGGCCGCGACCAGCGTCTTCACGCCCACGGCCTGCGACAGCAGCACGTACGGCGTGTAGCGCCGGAAATTTTCCGGCTTGAGCGTGAGGTCCCGATCCGCGCCGGCTACCAGCAATTCCCCCGCCACCGGCCGGAATAACCGGTATCGCATCGGCACTTTCTTGCGCGGCAGATTGTCCACCGTCACCACGAAGCGGCGCACGATGTCCTTCAGATCGAAAAACTCTTCGGCCCGCTTCTCGCCGAAAAAGCCGGTGAGCGTCTCCACCATCGCGGCGTCGCTCTCGTCCAGCGGCGGTAGCGGCTTTCCGCCCGGCGTCGCGGGCGGCTGGATCGGATGGCGGATTTGCGGTTCGGGGGCGGGCGGTGGCGGTGGCAGCGGCGCTTCGGCCACCGGCGGCGCTGGCGCCACCTGTTGCATCTGCCAGTAGTAATAACCGGCGGCGATACCGCCCAGCACCAGGACCACCACCACCCACATCACGTTTTTCATGTTCATTCCTGCGTCGCTTTTAACCGATCCGGCGCGGCCATCTTACGCCGCCGCCGGCGAAGATCACAACCGCTTCGATGGCGCCACAAAAATCCGCGCGCACGCATCTAGAATTTTCCCAGGTAATCCTTCTTTCCGACGTCGACGCCGTTGTGTCGCAGTATGTCGTAGGCGGTCGTCACGTGAAAAAACAGATTCGGCAGCACCCGGTGCAACAGGAAAGTCATGCCGTCGAGAGTGAGCGTGTCGTCGCGAACCTTGAGCGTGACTTTCCGGTCCTCGGAGCCGTCGATCTGCGCGGGCTTGAACGAATTGAGGTAGGCGATCGTCTTGTGGATGCGCTCGACCAGCTGGGCAAACGTGGTTTCGTTGTCCTCGTATTTCGGCGGCTCCGCACCGGCCAGCCGCGCGGCGCCGCCCTTGGCGGTGTCGGTGACGATCATCACCTGGCGCACCAGCGGAAACATGTCCGGATAAAGGCGGCTGTTGAGCAGCACCGCCGGGTCGATCTTGCGCGCCTCCGCGTAAGCCGCACCCTTGCCGAGAATCTCGATCAGATTGTTCAGCGCGCGCAGGAATACCGGAACGGAAGCCTGGTACATGGATAGCGTCATGGATGTGCTCCAGAGAATGGGGTTGCTACTTTATATCAACGCGGTTTACGGCTCACGATTTTCCTGTCCCGCGCAAATTCATTAAGACAGCGTTAATTATTTATGGTTGCGCGGGCGGTCCGATGATTGGCGAGAATCGGCGTTCAGTCGCGCAGGTGCTCGGCCAGGAATTCCAGCGTGCGCGGCCAGGAACTGTTGGTCGCCGACTCGCGATAGCGTTCGGCATTGGTAAAATTCATGAACGCGTGCCCGGCGTTCGAGTAGGCGTGGAATTCGTGCGGCTTGCCGTGGCGTGTCAGCTCGGCGTCGAGCCGGTGCATGTCCGCGGGCGAGGGATTGGTGTCCTCGGCGCCGAAATGGAACAGCACCGGGCAATGGATCTCATGAGTGCGCGCGAACGGCGCGACGACGCCCGCGCCCCACGGCACCATGATGTTGCCGCCGTAGTAGATCACCGCCGCCCTGAAGTGCGGATTGGCCGCGGCCGCGAGATACACCACCCGCCCACCCATGCAGAAGCCGATGATGCCGAGCCGCTCGCGGCTTACCGCCGGGTGCGCGCGCAGCCACTCGACCGTGGCGGCGACGTCGGCCTCGACCTCGCGGTCCTTCAGAAGCTGCATTTTCTGCATGCCGTCGAGCCGGGCGTCGAGACGGTGGTACAGATCGGGCGCGGCCGCGCAATAACCCGCCTGCGTCAGGCGATCGGCCATCGCGTGCAGAAACGTGTCGACGCCGGGCGCGTGCTGGATCACCACGATCGCGGGAAACGGCCCGCGGCCCTCCGGCCAGGCGGTGTGCAGCGCCATGGCCTGGGCGCCGACGGGGATGGTGACGGTCAACGTCTTCATGCACCTGTTCTCCGGATTCTTATTCTCGCCGACATTGCATCACAGTCGGGCAGTCGAATGGAAGCCGCGAGTGGGGTCGGCAAGCTGTTATCGAGAATAAATACCGCCGGCATGGAACCAACCGTTCTCGGATGCTGTCTTCTTGCACAGTGGATCTCGCAACGGCCGGCAACAGTGGAAACAGCGTCGAACCCGACATCACCCATCGCACAAGGAGCCACGCATGAAACACGCTCTCAGCGCCGCTGTCCGCCTGCTGATCGCGGCCGCGCTCATGGCCAGCCTGCTGGGCTGCGCCGGCGCAGGTCAGACCACCGGCGAGTTCGTCGATGATTCAACCATCTCCACCAAGGTGAAGGCCAAGCTGTTCGAGGACCCGGCCACGAGCGGCTGGCACATCTCCGTCACGACCGACAAGGGCGTGGTTCGGCTGACCGGCAGCGTTGCCTCGGCCAAGGAAAAAGAGCGCGCCGATGAGCTCGCGCGCAGCGTGGCCGGCGTGAAGGCGGTGCAAAACGAACTGACCGTCAAGTAACGCGCCGCCAATGCAGGCTAGTAATGCGGCGGCGGGGTTTCCTCCGATTGGCTCGCGACCGGCGACGGCGCCAGGATTTGCAGTTGCGCCTTCAGCGTCTCCAGCTCCCGCGTCATGCGATCGAGCTGGCGCTGCTGGCGCGTGACCACCTCGTTCAGCTCCTGGATGGTCTTGTCCTGAAACGTCAGCCGCACTTCCAGTTCCGCCAATCGTTCTTGCATATGCCAGCCTCGCTGTTTGCCTTCGCGGGAACTCACCCGGGCTTCGATCCGCTTGCACCATAACAGAGCACTAGATGACAGATGCAAGACGGCGAAGCGACCGCACGCGCTTGGTCCCGCGACGCCACTCGTCAACGGATTTCGACGCGTTGTCGGAGCGGCGATTGATATCCGGAAACTAATGGGGTTTTATCAGGTCATTGTAACAAACGGCGCCTATACTCACGTACTCACGGTTTGTTTCCGGCCACGCTTGCGGCGCCAGGAATAAACGCATGATTTCAGGATGAACCCGAGTCTCACGTAACAGGAGTAACGCCATGCACAAAGAACCCTCTGCCAACGATGCCGGTTTTCCCGGCATAGCGTTCGCCACGCTGCCCGTAACCGGCGAGACCATCGCAATTCGTTACGGCGAACGGATTTACTACCGCGTCGGCACCACCAAAACCGCAGACGAGCTCAATGCGATGTACGGCGTCACCCCGGCGCAGGCAGAACGGATTCTGGCGAAGGCGATGGCCGACTGGATGACAGCGCCGGCGAATTCGGAAAATTACCACCCGGCCGGCAGCCCCAAGTAGTTCACCGTATTCGCGCAGGGAATGCGCGAATTGGCGCCACGGACGGCGCCAACGGCGGGCGCAGAACAGCTGTTGCGCCGCCGGTTCTCCTCACGCGATCGACCTTCCCGCCCTCAGACGTGATGGCTGTAGCGCCCGTGCCGGGCGCCGGCGAGCAGGTTCTGAAACTGTGTGCCGCTGACGTGGATCAGCTCCTCGTGATCGCCGGCCTCGAAATAAATGTCGTCCTCTTCCAGCAGGCTGTCGTCCACGAGCGTCTCGATCCCGTAGGCGGCGCCGAGCGGCGGAATCGCGCCGACCTCGCAGTCCTTGAACAACTCGGCCAGCTCGCGTTCGGTGGCGAGCCCGAAGTTGCGCTGCAACTCTCGATGCAACTGCCCCAGCTCCAGCCGGTGCGTCGACGGCAGCGCCACCATGAGATAGCCCGCATCGTCCTCGATGACCACGCACTTGATCAGGCGGTTGCCTGGCACATGCGCTTCCGCCGCGGTTTCCATGCTGCTCAAGGTTCGTGGATGCACCACGACGTCATAGGCCACGTGATGTTCGTTCAGAAACTGCTTGATGGTGGATGCGATAGCCATGGTCGTTCCTCCTTCGAGATGTTGCGCCCGCGCCAGAAAGGAACAGCGGAAAAAAATATGATAGCGCCGATCGCAAACCCGCGGAACAATCACAATCGATATAAGCGATGTTTATTCACGGAACCCGCCGCATACCTGCACCATTTGTGCTGGTTTACGGCGCGACGTTGAAGCGGTCGCAATCGCGGGCGTAGACTGGAACACCCTTTTCCCGTCGCAATGAAGGAGAATGCCATGGCAGGACGCAAAATTCTGATGCTGGTCGGTGACTTCGGCGAGGACTACGAGATCATGGTGCCGTTCCAGGCGCTCACCATGGTCGGACACACGGTGCACGCCGCGTGCCCCGGCAAGAAAACCGGCGAGGCGATCCGCACCGCAATCCACGACTTCGAGGGCGACCAGACCTACAGCGAGAAGCGCGGACACAATTTCCAGCTCAACGCCACCTTCGACGAGATCCGGCCGCAGGACTATGACGCGCTGGTGCTCCCCGGCGGGCGGGCGCCGGAGTATCTGCGCCTGACGCCGCGCGTGCTCGAGCTCACGCGTCACTTCGCCGACAGCGGCAAGCCGATCGCCGCCATCTGCCACGGCTTGCAGATCCTGAGCGCCGCCGGCGTCCTGAAGGGCCGCACCTGCACCGCCTACCCGGCGGTCGGGCCGGAAGTGAGCGCGGCCGGCGGCAACTACAAGGCGATTCCGGTGGACCAGGCGATTGTCGACGGCAACCTGGTGAGTGCGCCGGCGTGGCCGGCGCACCCGCAGTGGCTGGCGAAATTCCTCGACGTGCTGGGCACGCACATCAGCCACGAGAAGCCGGCGGCGCTGCGCGCCGCGAGCTGAGCAGGCACATCCATTCGATCGTCCGCCCCGCGACATCGCGCCGGGCGTAGCACATAATGCGAACATGAAAAACCTCATTCCGCTGTTGTTCGCCATCCTTATCGGCAGCTGCGCGAGCATGCAGACGCCGCTCGAGGCGCCGAACGTGAGCCTGACCGATCTGCGGCTGCTCGACGCCACACTCTTCGAGCAGCGCTTCGCCCTGAAAGTCCGCGTGCAGAATCCCAACCCCGTGGCGCTCCCGGTCAACGGCATGAATTTCCGGCTCGATATCAACGATGTCGAGCTGGGACGTGGCGTGAGCGATCAGGCGGTCACGGTGCCGGCGTACGGCGAGGCAGTGTTCGAGATCAATCTGGTGAGTAATTTCGCGCGCATCGTGAATCAGATCCGCGCGCTCGAAAGCGGCAAGGGCCAGAGCCTGCGCTATCGCCTGGCGGGCGGGATCAGCGTCGCAGACCGCCTCGGCAAGCTGCCGTTCGATTACCAGGGCGAGATCGGCCAGCTGCGCTAGGGCTGTTTGTTGGTTTTCACCACTTTCCCGTCCGGGTCGACGTAACAGCTGAAGCTGTACGTCACCTCGGCGCCCGTCTCACCCATTTCCCCGACGCTCACGCCCTCGACATAGCTGGCGCCCTGCGTCGCGTGCACGCTGCCGGGCGCGCGGATGCGCGCGTAGGCCGGATGCGCGGCCGCCGCCAGGGCCGCGGCGTGGCAGGCCTTGCGCGCCTGGTACTCGGCGGGATGCAGGAGTTTCTCCCTGGCGTCGTTGAGCGCGGGAATATTGTCGGCCAGGATCATGACCACGACGACGGCGACGACCAGCGGGATCAGGATGCGTTCGAAACCGAAACGCGAGCGGTTGTCGGGATTTTTCGGGGAATATGCCGGTTGTTCCACGGTCGCCCTATTCTGTCAGCCGCGCACGGCCGGCACCAGTCCGGCGCCTTGCCGCCACGCGGGCATCGGCTATTGCAGCAGCGGATGATCCGGCGGCAGTTGCTTCGAATACCAGATCGCCAGCTTGTGCCGCATGGATTGCTGCGACACCTGGTCCTCCGGCAGCGCCTGAATGACTTTATCGTGCACCAGCAGCCGGTAGATGAACAGGATTTTCTCGCTCGCCGCGTCCGTCGGTTCGAAGATCGCCGCGCCGCGCTGTTCCGCGTACTTCACGCCGGCGAGAATCGCGGCTTTCACCAGTTCGGCCTCGTGTTTTAATTTCTTCATGGCAACCTCGCAGCGCCGGTGACCGACGCCGATGGTACTGCATGCCGCAGAACAACGTCGCGGTGGCGCTCGACCCAATAGCCCCACGCGACTGACAGCGCGGTGCCGAGGATGTCGGCGATCACGATGGCATTCACGTTCGGCGGCGGCGGCCCGAACAGGGATGCGACGTAGCTCACGAGCAGCAGCGCCACCAGACCCCACAGTCCCCAGCGGCCGATGCGGTCGCGGGCGCGCGTGACCAACAGATACAGCCACAGGCCGGCGGCGAACAACGATCCCTCCACCAGCGGCGTGCCAGGCATCGAATTCCACAAACCCAGCCCGACGCGCACCTCCATCCCGGGCGCGAGCGGCAGATCCGGACGGTGCACGATCAGATCCAGGAACCAGTGGCTCGCGACCGCGAGCCCGAGCCACCAGGCACCGTGCGCCGACCCGCCGCGCCAGCGATAGATCGCGACGAACAACGCCGCCCACACCAGCGTCATCACCAGACTGTGCGAGTACGGATAAGAAACGAAATCGAGCGGACTGAGCAGCATGTTGCCGGGATCGATCTTCACCGTCTCCACGCCCGCCGCCACCAGCAGCGGCCATACCAGATCGAGGAAACACGCGGCCACCATCGCCGTGCCCAGCTTGACTTCCGGGGCCGCGCGCTTGATGCCAAAGGCGACCGCGAAGTGACCGATGAACATGCGTCTTACCTCCCGGATATCAAAACCGCGACACGCCGTGACTGACTGGATTCACTCGCGAAACAAGAACAGACCGGCGCATAACGCGCCGCCGATGGTGTAGAGCAGCCAGGTCTGGGAAATGAAATACGGATATACCATCAGGGCCACGCCCAGGCCCAGGGGCTTCCAGCGGTAAGATTTCTTTCCGTAAATGAACGCGGCGAAGCCGATGGCGCCGAAGAGAACCGAGGCGAATAGAACAGATGCGCTGGGCATGAGAGTTGGCGGATGATTCCGTCCTGATTAGCGTGTCCGCGGATAAATTAAAGTATCGCCGTCCTGAGCGCATTGTCCACCTTCACATGAGTCCGCGAAAGCCGGCCCGGCCCGCTCCAACCCTGCTTTTCCGACCGTCAGCCCGGCTCGATGTCGATCCGCGTGCAGGCGCCGGCGGCGCAGGTGTGCACGCGCATCGGCAAGAACTGCTGCAACAGCCAGAGCGTGGTCTGCGCGTGCGACGACAGCGTGCGCGCGAGGAAACTGGAGGGGCCGCGCGCCAGCGCGAGGTAGATCAGCAGCTGATCCGAGGCATGAATATCGAGCGTCGCGCCGGCGGAGATGTCTTCGCGTAACATCTGGGCCGCGGTCGCGGCGATCTGTTCCGCCGGCACGCCGCGCTGCGCCACCTCGGAGCCGCCGATCAGCGCATGCGCCGTGCGTGCCCACAGCACGATGGCCCCGCCCTGTCCGATCGCCTGGTCCCGGCCCAGCAGCTGCGGTTCGATTTCGACGCGCGCCAGATCCGCGAGCATCCGCTGCGCCGTCTCCCGCATGCGCGCCACGATATGCTCGGGCAGATTCGATACGTGGGCGATGCCGCGGATTTCCTGCAGCGCGCCCGGCGCTTCCATGCGCAGACTCTCGAGACGAACCGGCCGCAGCGCCACGCTAATTTCGCCGCCGCCGCGCGGATAATAGCCGCGCCGCTGCAACATGAGTTCCACCGACGCGCCCATGCGCGCGAGCAGCGGCAGCAGCACGAACCGCAGATAATCCAGCGGCGGCGCGGCGCGCACATCGGTGCCGCCGGCGAGACTGAGGCGCACCGGCGCACCGGCGACAAGCGCCGCCGGCAATAATGCCTGCAACACCAGCGTGACGCTGCCGGCGGTGCCGACGTCGAACCGGAATTCCCCGCCGCGCAATTCTCCCGGACGGAAAACAATCTCCTCTGACCGCAACTCGAGCCCATCGGTCCGGGCGTCGCACAGGGCGGCGACCGCCTTGACCGCGGTGAGATGCTGCGGCGCGAGACCCGGCGGCGCGCGGCGCGCGCGGATGTTGACCAGCCGCAACGGTTCGCCGGTGATGGCGGCCAGGGCGCAGGCCGTGCGCAGCAGCTGCCCGCCGCCTTCGCCGTGCGAACCGTCGATCTCGCGCATGCGACCATTATGATCCATCGGCTGCCGTTGCACGACCGACGCCGGCACAGATATGGGCGGCAATGCGCAGAAACTTCGCGTGCCGGTCGGCGTTGGCAAATTTGAGCTGTGTCAACGCGGCTGGCCTCGAATACGTTATTTACTTAGAACATTCAACAAATGACGGGCGCACACATCCCGCTTCTCCTGCCCCGTCCAGGAGCGGACCGTGGCGGAGTCGAATGCCGCGTCGGGTTCATTTTGTCATTGGAGGTGCGGCGATGCGCAGACATATCCTGGCGTTCCTGGTCGCAGTTCTGGTTCTCGGCGGGTTCGGCGGCAGCGCACCGACCGCGGCGGCGCAAAACGTGAGCGTCGACTTTCAGTTTTTCTACAGCAATCTCGCGCCCTATGGCCAGTGGGTGAACCGGATTTCATTCGGCTGGGTGTGGGTGCCGAACGGCGTGCCGGTGAACTGGCGCCCGTATACGCACGGGCACTGGATATACACCAACGATTACGGCTGGTACTGGGTGTCGGACTGGCCGTGGGGCTGGATGGCGTTTCACTACGGCCGCTGGGCCTACGATGACGACTACGGCTGGGTGTGGGTGCCCGACACGGTGTGGGGGCCGGCGTGGGTCGACTGGCGCTACGGTGACGGCTGGATCGGCTGGGCACCGCTGCCGCCCGTGGCCCTGTGGCGGCCGGGGATCGGCTTCAGCATCACGATCGTGGATATCGAGCGGCATATCCACCCAACCAGCTGGGTGTTCTGCCAGGAGCGCAACTT
>JBLMXN010000136.1:0-6923 GCA_050257795.1 Bacteroidota bacterium | reverse complement strand
CAGATCACCCAGAGTGATTCCGTTCAGGAACTCGTGGATACGCGTGCTCAGATCTTCCCACAATTGGTGTGTCAGGCAGGCTTCGTCACCGTGACAGTTTTTCTCGCCACCACAACGCGTTGCATCGATGTTCTCATTAATTGCCATGATAATTTCGGCAACCGAGATTTTGGTCGGCTCCATGGCCAGGGTATAACCGCCGCCGGGACCACGGACGCTGTCGACCAGCCCGCTGCGACGCAACTTGGCGAAAAGCTGTTCGAGATAGGACAGGGAAATGCCCTGGCGCCGGGCGATGTCGGCCAGCGTCACCGCGCCCTTGTCATAACGCAACGCCAAATCCAGCATCGCCGTTACGGCATAACGACCCTTGGTTGTCAGTTTCATAGGATATATTCCCGTACGATTTATGTATCGTTAGGATTACATACCCGATGATTTCAGTCAACTATTGCTTTGGGTACTATCTCTTTCTGGAGGGGTTTTCGTCCGAGGGGTCTTCGAGATTGTTTACCCCCAGTTCCGGCATCTCCAGATTGACCTTGATCCCCGCCTTTTCCAGAGCCGACGACAAAACCTTCATTTTCTTATCGACCAGATGCATGTGGTCCAGCATCAGGTCGATGGCGTGAGCGATCGGGTCCTGCATCTGCTGGGTCTGTCCATAGGCGTCAAAACCTATCTTTTTTGCCATGGCTTCGCGCTGCTGGGACTGGGCCGAGGTGGCTTTGGGAGCGATCACACGCCCGGGTATGCCCACCACCGTTGCGCCGGTGGGCACATCCTTCACGACCACGGAATTCGAGCCGATACGGGCGTTATCGCCGACCCGGATCGGTCCCAGAATCTTGGCGCCGGCGCCGACCACGACGTTGTTTCCGAGCGTGGGATGGCGTTTTTCCTTGCGCCAGGCGGTCCCGCCGAGCGTGACGCCGTGATAGAGCGTGACGTCGTCGCCGATCTCGGCGGTCTCGCCGATCACCACGCCCATGCCGTGATCGATGAAAAAGCGCCGGCCGATCCTGGCGCCTGGATGAATTTCAATGCCGGTAAACCAACGCGCCAGTTGTGACAGCCAGCGCGCCAGCCACAGCAGACGCCAGCACCACAAGCGATGCGCGATGCGGTGAAACGCCAGCGCGTGCACCCCCGGATAGGTCGTGAGCATCTCGAGCACGGAACGCGCCGCGGGATCGCGCTGGGAAACGCTGTTCAGATATTCGCGCAGAGTCTTGAACATGGGGAATTCCGGATTGTCGGGTTATTAGGCCTATTCCTTAGAATTATTGTCAAGTTTTGTCCGGTACCGCTGCACCGCCGTAAGTATGCCACGCATGATGTTCATTTCGTTATGGTCGAGCGTGGCGCGGTTGAACAGGCGCATCAGACGCCGCATCAGCAGCCGGGGGTTCTCCGGATCGAGGAACTCGATCTGCTGCAGCACCTCTTCGAGATGCTGATAAAAGCGCTGCATATCGTCGCTGCCGACCGGCCTGCCCTCGCCCGCCTCGATGGCAGACGCGGCCGCCCCCGCGGCGGCGGCCCGGTGGATTTCATACGCGAGTATCTGCACCGCGGCCGCGAGATTGAGCGATGAATATTGCTTGTCGGACGGAATCGTCACGACGAAGTGGCACAGGTCGAGTTCGGCATTGGTCAGCCCGGTGCGCTCCTGACCGAACAGCAACGCGACCGGCCCTTGCTGCGCGCCTTCCACCAGGCGCTGCGCGCAGATTCCGGGGTCCAGCGCCGGCCATTCGATACGCCGCGAACGCGCGCTCGTGCCGATCACGAGATGGCAACCCTGCAACGCCTCATCGAGCGAGCCGCAGACAACGGCTTCCTGCAACACGTCGGCGGCGCCGACGGCGCGATCGGTCGCCTCGCGGCTCGGATAATCCTCCGGCGCCACCAGATAAAGCGTCCGCAGCGACATGTTTTTCAGCGCCCGCGCAGTGGCGCCGACATTGCCCGGATGGGTCGGCCGCACCAGCACGATACGGATATTCGATAGCATCGAGGATGAACTCATTCCGTCAAATGACGTTATTCTATCGTCATCAAACGCCGGATTCCGCTTTCAACCGGCGTGCCGGACCATTACAATGCACGCCGTTTCAGCGGCACCCTTCAACAGGCGATCCAGGATAAATCCATGCATCCCATGCTCAACATGGCGGTCAAGGCCGCGCGCAGTGCCGGCCAGATCATCATGCGCCATCTCGATCAGCTGGAGCGCCTGACCGTCGAGATCAAGGGACGCAAGGATTACGTGAGCGAAGTCGACCGGATGGCGGAGAATGAAATTATCCGCATCCTGCGCGCCGCCTATCCCAGTCACGGGTTCCTCGCGGAGGAAACCGGCGCGCACACCGGCGATGATTTCGTCTGGATCATCGACCCGCTCGACGGCACCACCAATTTTCTGCACGGCTTCCCGCACTTCGGCGTCTCCATCGCGCTCAAGCACCGCGACCGGCTGGAACAGGCGGTGGTATTCGACGCGCCGCGCAACGAGTTGTTCACGGCCACGCGCGGCAGCGGCGCGCAGCTCAACGACCGCCGCATCCGTGTCAGCCGCGTCGCCGAGCTGGAATACGCGCTGCTGGGGGCGGGCTTCCCGTTCCGCTCGCATCATTATATGGATGCCTGGATCAACACGCTGAAGGAATTCATGATCGGCGCCAGCGGCATCCGCCGCCCGGGTTCGGCGTCGCTCGACCTGGCATACGTCGCGTGCGGGCGTTTCGACGGTTTCTGGGAAATCGGCTTGAGTCCCTGGGACATGGCCGCCGGGGCGTTGCTCATCCAGGAGGCCGGCGGGATGGTCAGCGATTTCGCCGGCGGGCAGAATTACCTCGAAACCGGCAACATCGTCGCGGGCAACCCCAAAATTCACCCCGAGATGCTGCGGCGAATCCAGCCGCACATGCCCCCGGAACTGCTGCGCTAGCAGGCTGCTAAACGGGATTTTTTCGGAAGTCGGTTAGCCGCGCGACGATTCCGTCAGCACATCGGCAAACACGAACACCTCGAAAACTCCGGTGTACTCCAGCCGTTGCAGCAGTCGCACCGTGCGCGCGCTGGTGTCTCCCTCTGCCAGCCACACGTCATGGCCGGGCGTGAAGGCTCCTCGCGGCACCAGCAGACTTGCCGGCCGGCGCAAGGCCTCGATCGCGGGCAAGATCATGGCCGGCTGGAACTTCCTCGCCGCATTACGCGCCGATGCCGCCGCCGCCGGCTTGACGCCGGCAGCCAGGAGCTCGATGCCCATCTCAAGGCTGTCGGCCTCGGGACTTTTCATCCAGCGCACCACCCCGGCGCTCCACCGGCCCATCTCGTCCATCTGCTGAACGCCCACCACGTCGCCCACGCGCACATAGGTGCGCGCGTCGCTGCGGCGCATCAGCTGCAATCCCCGCGGCGCGGCATCCTTGATCTGCCAGCGGTCCACCCGGAAGGCCTCGCCGGATGTCAGTATCTGGTCCGCGGGCGCCGGGCGCTTCTTCGACGGCTTTTCTTTCACCGGTTCATCCAGGGCGATGAACGCCTCGTCGCGTTTCGCCTCTTCGGCGATATCGCGATCGATGTGCGCCGGCAACACGAATTTCTCGTCCGGCGTGTCGTCGTGACGCTCCGTCACCGGCGGCGAAAACGGTTTCTGACCGCTCGCGAAGAAATGCAGCGCGGAAATGCCGGCACACAGGAACACCGGGCTGCTGCGCTTGATGCGCGAATACTGGCGGCGCGTAACCTGGCCCCAAGCGCGCATCATGCGCTGCAGGATTTCGAGACACACCATCTCCAGGCAGTCTATCCCGAGCGACAGGGCGCGCGCGTTGTCGCCGCTCTGCAGGCGCTGGGTGAAAAATTTGAGCGACTGCAACAGCTCGGTGGCGTCAAGCAGGCGCAGGTCCTGCCCCGGCTGGAATTCGACATCCCGCGGAAACGGCACCGGGGGCGAATCCACCGTCAGATCGATCAGAAAATGTCCGCTGGAATGCGGAGCCTCCAGATTGCTGCGCAACACGGCCTTGGCTCCCCATTGCTGCAGGAAATTCTGCACCTGCCGGCATTCGTTCTGCGGCAACTGGTAGGGATTGCTCAGCCCCAGCAGCAGGATCCGCACATAATCATTTTCGAGAGTGGTTTTGCCGGATGCGGGCGCTGCCGGCTGCACCACCTCCGACGCCAGTTCCTGCTCGACGGCATAGCGGTAGATGGCGTGAAGTTCCTGCCACACGCCCTGGGGATGAGACATGTACACCAGATACGAATGCAGCAGCACTTCTCCCAGATAATGCACGGCGCGCTGCAACGAACACGCGCGCATCGTCTTCTTGCCCCAGCGCAGCTTTTGTTTCTCGAGGTCCTGCAGGCAGCCTTTGTAGCCGTAGGCCATTTCCATGTAGAGCTGGCGGATGAACTCCGCCAATTGGCGTTTCTTGGGCGTGAGCGGCAACGGGGAACGCGTGAAATAACCCTCGAGCGCCGCGGTGATTGTCGCCAGCGGCGCGCCATAGAGCTCCATCAATTCGAAGCGGCGGTCGAGCTCCAGCTCCTGGCGATTGAGGGTATAAAGCGCCTGATAGATCTCGCGCGCCGACTCCAGGCTGTCGGCCAACGGCAGCGATTCGAGCCAGGCTCGGGCGTATTTCGGGTCGGTTTCCGCCATCCAGGCGGAGACCCGTTTTGCCGGCACGGCGAGGGAAAGTCCTGTCACTGCGCGCTCCATGGCATGGTGCTCGGGTATTTCCAAATACAATCAACCAATTATATATAGCACAGCTTTTCGGCACGGGCGGTACAGCGATGACGTCGCCCGACCTGAGATTTCAGGCATTTTCGCCGCGGCGGTGGATCGCAGGGTTTACGAACTCGTGAATGCCGGTTCTGCCGACGCGAATTTCTCCAATGGAATTGGGGAATTGCGCTTATTCCCCCCACCCAAAGGCGCGTGTATCATTCGCCGCGATTTTCAAATACAGGGGTCATCGATGACATACGTCGTCACGGAAAACTGCATCCGCTGCAAATACACTGACTGCGTGGAAGTCTGCCCCGTGGACTGCTTCCACGAGGGGCCGAACTTCCTGGTCATTGACCCGGACGAATGCATCGACTGCACCCTGTGCGTGCCGGAGTGCCCGGTAAACGCCATCTTCGCCGAGGATGACGTGCCGGAGGATCAGAAGCAGTTCCTCCAGATCAACGCCGATCTCGCCAAGAATTGGCCGGTGCTGACGGAAAAGAAACCCGAGCCGCCGGATGCCGCCGAATGGGACGGCAAGCCCGATAAATTGAAGTACCTTGAGCGCTGACGCGTCGATCCAGCTTGTCCCCTACGGAGACGATCCGCTACGTTACCTCGCCTGGCTTCTGCATGAACGACATCAGGACCGGCTCCCGGACCTGAGTCGTCAGATCGTTCTGTTTCCGCACACTGGCGCGATCCCGCGCTTCCGCCGGATATTGCTGAAACAGGCCGGGCACGCCGGCCATGCCGCGTTGCTTCCGCCTTACATCGGCATGCTGAGCGCATGGGCCCGCCGGTATGCCAGCGAAAACCAGCAACCCCTGAGCGAGACCGCGCGCGAAATCCTGCTGCGCGATCTGCTCGGCGAAATTCCCGCCTGGAGCCACCAATACGATGCCTGGCCGCTGGTCGACAGCCTTCTGACGTTGTTCGATGAGCTGACGCTGCAGCGGTGTCAGCTGCCCGACCAGCCGGACAGGTTCCTGCTGCAGATCGCCCAGAATATTGTCGCGGAAATGGACGAGGCTTCGCCTTTTATCGATGAAGCCGGGCTGGTGCACGCGCTGTGGACCGCCTGGCGCGCGCGCCTGGCAAAAAACCATTGGCAAGACGCGCCGCTCCAGATCACTGACGGGCTGCAGCGCAGTCTCGACGGCCTGCCGCGCGATTCCCATCTCTATCTCGCCGGTTTCGTGGATTTCACGCGC
Source organism: Bacteroidota bacterium (assembly GCA_050257795.1). Taxonomy (GTDB): domain Bacteria; phylum Pseudomonadota; class Gammaproteobacteria; order Acidiferrobacterales; family Sulfurifustaceae; genus Sulfuricaulis. The sequence goes on along the minus strand of JBLMXN010000136.1, from coordinate 959 downwards.
GCCGAGCTGGACTGGATAAAGACATTGCAGGCGCAAGGCCGCCTGACCCTGGTGCTGCAGGGGCGTGCCACCGCGAAACCGGCCGATCCCGCGGCCAACTTCTGGCGCGGCCTCGACGCCACGCCCGTGGCGGGAGCGGCACCCGATGCCTACGCATTATTTCTGGACCGCGCGTTTGCACTGAACGACGGCTCGCTGTCGCAACGGGCGCAGAAACAGCAAAGCGCGTCGCGGGCGAGTCCCGCGCGCGGACGACTGACCATACACGAAGCCGCGGACGCCGAGTCGGAAGCGCGCGCCATCGATTTGCAGGTGCGTCGCTGGCTGCTGCAGGGTTGCCGCGACATCGGCATCGTCACCAGCGACCGCAAGCTGGCCCGGCGCGTGCGCGCGCTTCTGGAGCGCGCCAACGTCGGACTGCTCGATACCGGCGGCTGGACGCTTTCCACCACCAGCGCGGCCACGGCGCTGGCGCGCTGGCTGGAATGCCTGGAACAGAACTTCGCGCATGGCCCGTTACTGGACCTGCTCAAGTCGCCGTTCCTGCAGCTCGGCTGGGGACGCGCCGAGCTCGATCGCCTCGTGCCGTGGTTCGAGCAGCATGTCGTGCGCGAACGCAACATCGCCGCCGGCCTGGACAATTACCGTTCCGGCCTGAATCGTGTCCGCGCCGATCTGGCGACGCAGGCCGGCCCGGAGGTCGTTGACGCCCTGGAACAGCTGTTGGAGCGGATACAAACAGCGGCGGCCGCACTGATCGAATTGAGGCATAGCCGCCCGCGGGCAGCGCTGGACTTCCTGGAGGCGCTGCAGGAGAGCCTGGTGAATCTCGGCTTGGCCGCCGGCTTCGAAAACGACGATGCCGGGAGCGAGTTATTGGCGGTTCTGGAGGAGATGCGCGTTGCCGCCATCCACAGCGGTCTGCGCCTGTCCTGGACGGAATTCCATCAATGGTTGAA
>JBLMXN010000135.1:0-22790 GCA_050257795.1 Bacteroidota bacterium | reverse complement strand
GTCGAAACCCTGTAGCACTCGCTGCGCTCATCAGAATTAAAGGGGCCAGGCACGATTTCACCGATCGGGAGTCTGAAAGTCTAGGCGGGAGTAATTCTTTGCGCGATCCCGGCGCATCCATGGAGGAAACATGGCAATCCCCAAATCCATCCTGATGGTCGTGACCAGCCACGACCGCATCGACGACAAGCACTCCACCGGCCTGTGGTTCGAGGAGTTCGCCGTTCCCTATGGGCTCTTTCGACGGCAGGGCTATGACATCACCGTCGCGAGCCCGCGCGGCGGGGCGGTGCCGATCGATCCGCGCAGCGAGCCCAAGGATCGCAACATCCCCGACACGCGCGTGGCGCTCGCGGCGCTGGCCGCCACGGCGCGGCTCGAAGCCGTGGCGTCGAAACACTACGACGCGATTTTCTTCCCCGGCGGCCACGGCACGATGTACGACTTGCCAAACAATCCCGAGGTCTCGCGCCTGGTCGGCCGCTTTGCGGACGAGGGTAAGGTCATCGCGAGCGTGTGCCACGGGCCGGCCTGCTTCGTCGGCGCGCGCCGCAAAGACGGCACGCCGGTGGTGCAGGGCAAGCGCGTGACCGCCTTCACCAACGCCGAGGAGTCCGCGGTCGAGCTGGACAAGTTCATGCCGTTCCTGCTCGAGTCCCGGCTGCGCGACCTCGGCGCGCGCTTCGAGGTCGCGGACAAGTGGGCCGACCACGTCGTCGTCGACGGGCGCCTCGTCACCGGCCAGAACCCGCAATCGAGCGGCAGCGCCGCACGCCAAGTGATCCGCCTGCTTTCCTGATTTTTATTTCTTGAGTTTCGCCTTGCGCCGGTGCGCTTTGGCGGATGATTTAGCCTTGCGGGTTCTGCCCGCGGCTTCATAGGCCAGCAGCGCCCAGCGTTGCATCGCCTCCGGTTCCTCGAACACTTCCGCCGGGGCCTCGAAATACGGCATGGTCACGGGCTTGCCGCGCAGGACGTAGGTAAACGGCGCCAGTCCCTTGGCTTCGAACTCGCCGCGCGTCGCGGCGTCGGTTCGGAAGTACAGCTGATCGTCGACGATGATCGCGAAGATGCGCTCATCGCGGTATATCCCGAAACCGCCGAACATGGCGCGCGCCCGCGCGCGGCCGAACAGCGCCAGCTGTTCGAGCACGAATTCCACGAACTCACGGGAGCGGCGCATGGTTGGAGGATGATATAAAGCAGTCTGGTGAACCACCAGTCACCTATCGTTCCGAAGCGGTGCCGATAGTTTCCCGTTGCTGCGCTTGGCAATTTGTCTGCTTGGTTGCGCCGGCGCTGCCGGGCGCCGGGTGAATCGCTTGTGATTTCGGTCGCCGCGCTTTCCGAAACTGCCGAAGGAGCAGGACTGGCGACGCAGCGCTCAGCCGCTTTCCGTCGTTGATCGGGGCTAACTCCTCGCGGCTGATTCCTGGGGCGCCGGACCGGCGGCAAGCGTGTCGCTGCAGCCGCCCACTCCTGTGTCGTTGCCTTCAGGAGTGGGTATTGGCGTGCGTCCGCTCAGGAGGCTACCGGCGGAAAGATGGCCACTCCGTATGCCCACATGGCGAGATTAACGACGGTCCACAGGGTAACGGGCACAACGAACAGAAAAATACTCGCAATTCCGAGGTAATCGGCGAATGACAGTGTTTTCATGGCGCTTCTCCTGCTGCGATCTGTTTGATCCACCCACGGAGACGTAAAATCGTCCGGTTTCGTGGGACGCTTGGTGAAGCCGCGGTGGTCGCGGGTCGGGCGGGTAAACGCAACCGCACCGCTGACCGTGTACCACGCTGCCGGCGGCGTGCACGATGTGTTTGAAAATCAAGCCAGTCTTGCATCGCACCACCTGCCGTCTGACTTCGCGCGTAATTAGATACCTTCGCCGCGCCCGAGGGGTGGCGCCAAGGTGACACAAAAACTGTTACATTTGGTTTACCATAGAGCGGAGCCAAATCCTCCGCGGGTCCGGCAAATGACTGATTCCACGAGTCGTCATACGCTGCCGTTCCACGCCCTTACCCCGACGCGCCCGCCTTTGCCGGGGAAGGGCGCGTGCCTTGCGGGGTGCCCATGAACGCCGCCATGACCCGGCCCGCCGCCGCGACACCGGTCTCTTTCGGTGCCTGGCTGCAAGAGCGCCGCAAGGCGCTCGACTTGACTCAAGAGGCGCTGGCGCGGCAGGTCTATTGCTCGCTCTCCGCGATTCGCAAGATTGAGACCGACGAGCGCAAGCCGTCGCGCCCGGTGGCGCAACGGCTGGCCGAGCGGCTGAACATTGCGCCTACACAGCGCGAATTGTTCGTCGCCGTCGCGCGCGGCACTGCAGCGGTCAGTCGCCTGCCGGCACCGTCGGCCGGGCTGGAGCCGGTGCGCTCCAGGCTTCCGGTTCCTCCCACGGCGCTCATCGGCCGCGAAGACGAGCTCGAAGCGCTGTCGCGCCTGCTGCGCGATCCGGCGTGTCGCCTGATCACGCTCACCGGGCCTGGCGGTATCGGCAAGACGCACCTCGCCCTCGAAGTGGCGCGGCGCGAGGAAGCGGCGTTCGCCGACGGCGCCTGCTTCGTGGCGCTGGCGGCGCTCGAGTCGCCAGGTTTGCTGCCGGGCGCGGTGGCGGATGCGCTGGGATTTACGTTTCAGGGTCCGGTGGATCCGCAGGCGCAGTTGTTCGCTTATCTGCAAGGCAAATCCTGCCTGCTGCTGCTCGACAACGCCGAGCATCTGATGGAAGGCGTGGATCGGTTCGCGCGCATTCTCGATCGCGCGCCGGGCGTGAAGCTGCTGGTGACCTCGCGCGAGCATCTGCAACTGCACGCCGAGTGGGTGTACGAGCTCGGCGGCCTGCGCGTGCCGCCTCCGGCGGTCGCCTTCGCGACACAGGACTACAGCGCGGTGGCGCTGTTCGTGGCCAACGCGTGTCGCGAGCACGCCGGCTTCGAGCTCACGGACGCGCAGCAACAGGTCGCGGCCCGTATCTGCCGGATGCTGGAGGGTCTGCCGCTCGGGATCGAACTGGCGGCGGGCTGGGTCGGCGTTCTGGGCTGCGAGGAAATCGTGCGCGAAATGGAGCGCGGCCTCGACTTTCTCACGTCCACCAAGCGCGATGTGCCGCCTTGGCACCTCGGCCTGCGCGCCGTGTTTGATCGTTCGTGGAACATGCTCGACCCGCTGGAGCGGGACGTATTGCGCCGCCTGACGCTGTTCCGGAACAGCTTCACCCGCGCGGCCGCCGAGCACGTGGCCGGCGCCAACCCCGCGGTGCTGGCGTCGCTCGTCGCCAAGTCGATGGTGCAGCGCCTCGCGAGCGGGCGCTACCATCTGCACCCGGTGATACGCGAGTTCGCTTCGGCGCATCTGTCGAACGACGCGCCGGAGGCCGCCGCCACGCAGGCCCGCTTCAGCGAGTTCTTTCTTCGTTTGTTGCGCGAGAGCGAGACCGAGCTCTACGGCGCCGGACAGCAGCGGGCGATCGGCGAGTTGACTAAAGAGATCGACAACATCCGCACCGCCTGGGTCGGTGCCATCGAGCTGCAGCAGTTCGCGCCGCTGCAACAGGCGATACGCAGCTATTGGCTGCTGTGCGACATGCGCGGCTGGTCGCACGGATGCGCCGATCAGGCCGAGTCGCTGGTGCAGGCGGTGCGCCGCCGGCCGGATGCGCCTGATCATGCCGAGGTATTGGGCCACGCCCTGGCGCTCGAAGGAGCAGTCTATTGGCGTCTCGGCCAGCATCAGCTCGCGCGCGAGCTGCTCGAGGAAAGCTTCGCACTGCTGCGTGATACGTGCGACTCGGCGACGTTCCGGACCAGCCGGGTCCTGTACGCGGTGGTGATGGCGCACTTGGGCGATCTCGCGACGGCGCGGGTAACGATCGACGAGGCGCTGGCGCGTGCCGAGGCCGCCGGCGATACCTGGAACCGGGCGCTCGGACTGCTCATCCAGGGCCGGGTCGCCCATCTCTCGGGCGACTTCAGCGCCGCATTCGCGAGCATGCAAGGCTCCCTGGCGTTGTGGCGTTCGCTGGCGGACCGGCGATTCACTTGTCTCGCACTCAACCTGCTGGGCGGGGTCGCGGTGCCGCTGGGCCGCTACGAGGAGGCGCGCAGCTATCTCGAGGAGAGCCTGGCACTGACGACGCAGATGGGCGACCGTTGGGGGATGGGCACGGCGTATCGCAATCTCGCTGCGGTGGTGCTGGCGCAAGGCGAGGTGGCCGAAGCGCGGAGCCTGTTGCACAAGAGCCTGGAGTTTTTCCGCGAGCTCGATCTGCGCTGGGATATTGCGCGTTCGCTGGTGCTGCTGGGAGATGCGGCCGCGGCGACGAATGCACTGGACGCGGCAAGAAAACAGTATGCCGAGGCGATTCGTCTGGCGGAGGCGTCGCAGCTGCGACCGATCACGCTCGATGCCATGCTCAGCCTGGCGCGGCTCAACGCACGCGCCGGCGACATCGCCCGTGCCGCGGAACTGGCGCGGACCGTGGGTGATCACCCCGCCAGCACCGGCGAGGCAAAGGAAGCCTCTGCGCGCCTGCGGGCGGAGCTGCAAGCAGGCGGCGCGTCCGACATCCGCACCGAGGCCGGCGTGAGCGAGCCCCGATCGTGCGAGACGTTGATCAGCGAGATCCTGGCCTACTCGGAGTCGCAAACGAAACCTAAAGGCAGACCCAAACCAAGGACGAAACCGAAACCGTAAACCGAAACGGAAATCGGTCTAATCCGCCACGCCGCCCTTGAGGTCGTCGGCGCCGCCTGTGCGGGACCATTCGGGTCAGACGCGATTGAATAATGAATTTTCTCGACGCAGACTGGAACCCGCCTCGCACCCGACGAGCCATCGTTATTCCGCCGAAAATCGGAATCAAATTGCGGTTTCCGCTAATACACCTGTTCAGCTTTCCCTTCGATTCAGTCACAGCCACAGTTTCCGGATAAGCCGTCTGAGAGTTGTTGAAAAGTCGGGCGTGTGAGTAAATACCAGCGGTAGTTCTGAACGGAAGGTTCCCGACCTCTCGATCACAGGACTCGATCATGCGCATCAATCCACATTCCGTTCCATCCCCGTGCCTGTAGCCTTCTGGCTGCTGCGTCTGGCGATTCGCCTGCTCGGACTGGTCGCGCCGGCGCTGGCCGGGCGCTGGGTGTATCGCCTGTGGTTTCAACCGGTGCGTTTTCGCGAACCGCCGCAGGAGAAGGAATGGCGCCGCACGGCCGAGCCGCTTTCCGTTGTTCATCGCGGCAAGCCACTGGCGGTCGATTCCTGGGGCGCGGGGCCAACGGTGCTGCTGGTGCACGGCTGGAATGGTCGCGGCGCGCAACTCGGCGCGTTCGCGCCGGAGCTGGTCCGCGCAGGATTCCTGGTGGTGACGTTCGATACGCCGGCGCACGGCCGCTCGCCGGGGCGCGCCACCAACCTGCCGGAAATCAGCGAGGCCATCCACGCCGTGGCCGGGGCCTGCGGGCCGGTGCACGCGATTATCGGGCATTCCTTCGGAGTCGCCTGCGCGATCTACGCCGTGCAGCAGGGGCTCATGGTGAACCGCATCGTCGCCATCAGCCCGCCGGACAATGTGCGCCGCCTCACGCAGAGTTTTTTCACCGCGCTGGATGTCGGCCCCCGGGTGCAGGAAATATTCAACCAGAAATTCGAGGCGCAGTTCGGCGCCGATCTGTGGCAGCGCTTTGCCCCTGAAGTCCTGGCACGCCAACTCGACGTGCCGGGCCTGGTGATCCACGACGAGGACGACCGTGATGTTCCCATCGAGGCGGGCGCCGCCGTGGCGCAGGCCTGGCCCGGCGCGCAATTCGTCCGCACCACCGGCCTCGGACACCGCCGCATCCTGCGCGACCCGGACGTGATCGCGCGCGTCGCGGCGTTTATCGCAGAGCCGGATTATTCGGACCGCCAGAGCTAACCCTGTTGGCTCGCGACGATTTGCTCACAGTATTGCTGCAGATTTTCCGGCACGCCGGTCGGGCAGACGCCGCATTCGCGGTTGCCTGACACCGCGTAGTCGATAAACTTGGGATAGGCGAGCTTCAGCTCCCGCATGATCTTCACGAATTCCGCAAGCGTTTTGTCGCCGCCCAGGCGCGGGTTGCGCGTCTTTTCCTGGCCAATGTTGGACACCCGCCGGCCTTGGTAGTCGTGTGCCGGATACACCAGCGTGTCCTCGGGCAATGCGAACAGCTTCTCGCGCACGCTGCGGTAGAGCGTGGGAGCATCGCCGTTCTGGAAGTCGGTGCGCCCGCAGCCGTCGATCAGCAGCGCGTCGCCGGTGAATACTCGCCCGTTCACGCGATAGGCATGGTGCCCGTCGGTGTGCCCCGGCGTGAACAAAGGATCCACCCGGATACTGCCGAGTTCGAACGACATGCCTTCCTTCAGCGGCGTGTCCACGCAGGGAAGATTATCGACCGCCGGATGCGCGATGCGGCTGCCGGCCTCCATTTTAAGTTTGCGCGCGGCGGTGATGTGGTCGGCATGAATATGGGTGTCGAGCGTATAAGCGAGCGTGAGGCCGAGTTTGTTCAGCTCCTCGAGATCGCGCTGCCAGGTGGGCAGCACCGCGTCGATCAGTAATGCCTGCCCGGTTTTCTCGCAGCCGAGCAGATAGGTGTAGGTGCTCGACACCGGTTCGAATAGTTGCCTGAATATCACGCCGACTCCTTATCAGCTCTCCGCCGACGTCGCCAGATTAAAAGATTGGAGCGGTTTAATTTTCAGCAGTTCAAGTCTATCCTGCCGTCTGTTGCGCGAACACGCTCAGCTTGCCCGCTGCGCTGCCTTTGTGCGATTCCGGAGTGGCCGCGCTGGCCGCCATCGCAAGGCGGCGGCGTACCAAGACGGCATAACTGGCGTCGGATCACAGATTCTCTTGATCAGCACGATGAAGGGGGCGGGGGTCAAAGTTTAAACCTCCGCCCACTTTGCGCTCCGCTCCGCGGCTCCCTTTCCTCAGCTGACGGTCTCCGCGCTGTAGCGCGCGAGCAGGCCTGTGCGCACGGCGTGGCGGTAGACGCGCACGAAGAATCCGACGGCCAGCACGATGTAGAGCGCCGACAGGCCCGCGGCCCACAGGAGGTGGGTCGCCGGGAACGTCCCGCCCGCGACGATCGCGCGCACGCCCTCGAACACGTACGAAGGCGCGAGCGCGTACGCGATGGTCTGCATCCAGCCGGGCAGCGTGGCGAGCGGATAGAACACCCCCACGAACGGCGAGATCAGCGCTGGGATCGGCCAGATCAGCCATTCCGCGGCCGGACCCAGGCGCAGGACAATGGCGGCGCCGAAGATGCCAAGCGCAATGCCGGTGAGGAACAGCACCAGCAGGAACGGCGCGAGCATCGCGCCGTAGGCGAAGAACGACAGACCGAAGACGGCGCTCGCGAGCACGATCATCATGACCAGCGCAAACGCGCTGGTGATCACGCTGGTGAGCACCAGCCCGGCGACGTACTCGGCGATCGAGAGCGGCGTGGCGAAGATGTTGAGGAAGTTGCGCGACCACACGTCCTCGAAGAATGCGGTGGTGACGCCGAGCATGACGCGCCCGAAGAAGTCCCACAGCAGCACCGCGCCGAGCAGCGTCGAGACGAAATTGAAACCGGGCGCGGCGACGGTCTCGAGGAACTTCGTGATGAAGCCCCACAGCAGGATGTCGACCGCGACCCACATGACCAGCGGGAACAGGCGCGCGGGACTGCCGCGCATGAGATAGAACTGCCGCAACACGATGGCGAGGATCGGATGCCAGCGCATGGGCCTCACCCGGCCTCGAGCGTGAGCGGCTCGCGCGCGACCGAGACGAACAGGTCCTCGAGCGAGCTCTTGCCGTGCTCACGCGGCAGTGTTTTCGGATCGCCTTCGAGCAGGATCGCGCCGCGCGACAGGAACAGCACCCGGTCGCACACCTCCTGGACTTCGACCATGTTGTGCGAGGTCCACAGCACCCCGATCCCGTCGCGGCGCGCGAGCGCGCGGATCTGCGCGCGGATCTCGCGCGCCTTCGAGGGATCGAGCGAGGCGGTGGGTTCGTCGAGCAGCAGCAGGCGCGGGCGGTTGAGCATGGCCTTGGCGAGCGCCGCGCGCGCCTGCTCTCCGGAGGAGAGCAGGCCGCACTTCACGTTGCGGAACGCCACGAGGTCGAACTGCTGGAGTAGCTCCTCGGTGCGCGCGGCGCCGTCTTTGACGTCGTAGATCAGGCCGAAGACGCGTAGGTTCTGGTACACGGTGAGATTGGCGGGCAGAGGCGCATACACGGCGGTGAAGTTCGTGCAGGCGAGCGCCTGCGCGCGTTCTGTCGCGACGTCGCGGCCTTCGATACGGATCGTGCCCGCGGTCGGTTCGAGCACGCCGAGGATCATGTTGATGGTCGTGGTCTTGCCGGCGCCGTTCGGGCCCAGCAGCCCGACGATCTCGTTGTGGTTGACCTCGAACGAAATGCCGTCGACGGCCAGCTTGTCGCCGAACCGCTTGCGGAGCGCGAAGACCGATAGCACCGGGAGCATGTCAGGTAATCTCCGACCCATTATCGTTGTTCGCCGCGCTCACCGGAAGCCGGGCTGGCTTGGCCTGATCTGCGCCGACTCTGCTCCGGGATACTGATTTGCGTCAAAGTTGCCGCCCCGCGGTTGTGCCATGCTGCGCGCCTCAAGTCAGCGCATGCCTTGCCAGGCAAGGCAAGGAGGAACCATGACCCCGTCAACCAAACGATTCATCCTCGATCAGCTCAAAACCAACCGCATCATGAGCCTCGCGACCGTGCGGTCCGACGGCTATCCGCAGGCGACCACGGTGACCTACGCCAACGACGGGTTGACGCTCTACTTTGCCTGCTACAGCAAGAGCCAGAAAGTCCGCAACCTGCGGCGCTCGCCCAAGGTTTCGCTCACGATCAACAAGGACACGGCCGACTGGAAGAAGATCACGGGACTGTCCATGGGCGCCACCGCGAAGGTCCTAGAAAAACCGGCCGACACCAAGCGTGCGCTCGCGCTGCTGTCGCACAAGTTCAAGGAGATGAAGGGACTGAGCGCGGAGGATCTGGCGCAGACCGCGTTCGTGCGCGTGCAGCCGAAGGTGGTTTCGATGCTCGACTACCGCCGCGAGTTTGGCTGGACCAAACAGGTGCGGGTCTAGCGGACCGCTTCACACCGCGTTTTCAGCCGTTCACGGCAAGGCAGGGTCCGATGAGCAAGACCATCCAGCAGAAGATGCACTCACAGCACCGCCAATGGCAGTCCGACAGCGACACCTGGCGGTCTGACATCGATGAGTGGAAAAAGGAACTGCGCGTGGCGCTCGGCGACCTGCGCGAGGTCGAGGACATGCTGCGGGATTCGCTCGATGCCCTGACCGCCCACGCGGACAGCGTGTGGGAAAGCGAGCAGCGCCGCTGCGCCCACGAGCTGGAGCTGCGGGAGGAGGCCAAGCGCGGGGCCGGGAAGAAAACCGACAAGGGCTGGGCCAAGATACATCGGGAGCACGCCGCGCGGCACGAGCGTCTGGCGGATGCCCACGCACGCATCAAAAAGTATCAGCACAATGTGGTGGCCGAGGTGACGAGGTTGCTGCGCGCCGCCCGCAAGGGCATGTAAATAACTAAATGGAAGCGATCCGCGGAGTCAGCGGGGTCAGACACCATTGATTGCTCCCCACTGAAGAAGAGGCTCGCAGGCTCGCGCGGTCGGCACCGCATGATCGGCAGAGAGAAGCCAGCCCTATGCTTCGCTCTCCACGGCCCTGAGTTTTCCGCCGATGAGCGTGGCCAGCACCACGAGCGCGGTCGAGATGAAAATCATGATGATCCCCAAGGCCGACAGCCGGCCCCACAGACCGTCGTCGGCGAAGCGCAGGATCTGCACCGCCAGTACTTCCGTTCCCGGCCGCGACAGCACCACCGACAGGGTCAGCTCGCGCACGAACATGCTGGCCATTAGGATCCACGCCGAAACGATGCCGGGAATGAGCAGCGGGATGATGATGCGGCGCATGGTGGTCAGGGGGCTCGCCCCGCAGACGAGCGATGACTCCTCCAGATGCGCGTGGACCTGCACGAAGGCGCTCGCCAGCGGACGGATGCCGTACGGCAGATAGGTGGCGATGTAGCCGATCAGCAGCGCCCAGATGGTGGCGTACAGCGGGGTCTGGACGAAGAACCACATGAACCCGACGCCGATGACGATGCCCGGAAACGAGAACGACAGGAAGCTCAGGGACTCGAGCACGCCGGAGGCGCGGGACTTCACTTTGACGATGACATAGGCCACGAAAATCGAGAGCAACACGCCCAGCGTGGCGCCGACCATGCCGAGGAAAATACTGTTCTTCAGCGACAGCAGCGAGATCGGATCCTGCACGACCTCGATCCAGTGCTTCCAGCTCATGAGCGAAAAGGCGCGCGCGCTCGGCACCATGGAGTAGGGCACCAGCGACGTGTAGAACAGCACCGCCACCGGCAGCACGATCAGGATGAGCGAAAGCAGTCCGACTACGGCGAACAGCGGAATCTTCGCCGCCTTCAGCTCGATCACGGTCGGGCGGTAGCCGCGGCCGGCGATGGTCACGTACTTTTCACTCGCCGCGGTCAGCGCGCGGTACACCACGATAAGCGTGATGGAGGTCGCCAGCACGCTCATGCCCACGGCCGCGGCCTGGCCGTAATCCGGGGCGAAGCCGGTGGCGATCATCTGGTACAGATACGTCGACAGGACATTGACCCGGCCCGGCATGCCGAGGACCGAAGGCGTGGCAAACGACGCGAGGCCGCGGACCAGGCCGAGGATGAAGGCCGCCAGAATCGCCGGCCGCAGCACCGGCAGCGTCACCCGCAGCAGGGTGCGCCACGTGCCCGCCCCGAAGACCCGCGAAGATTCCTCCAGCGCCACGTCGAAGGACGCCATGGCTGGCGCGATGATCAGATAGGAGACCGGCATGTCGAGCAGCCCCTCCACCAGGACCATGCCCGGCAGCGAATAGATGTTGAACGGCGCGCTCTCCAGACCGAAGACGTTCTTGAGCACCATGTTCATCATCCCGTTCGACGGATTGAGCAGCAGCGCCCAGCTCACCGCGAACAGCAGGTGCGGGATCATCATCGGCAGAATCGAAATGATCCGGAACAGGAACTTGAAGGGGATGTCGGTGCGGGTATTGAGATAAGCCAGGAACAAGGCGAGCCCGGTAGCCAGCATCGAGGAGCCCAGGACAAAAACGGTCGTGTTGATGATGACCTCGTAAAACGCCGGGTCAGTATAGGCCGCGATATATTTTTCCAGGGTAAAGCTGCCGAAGGCGGTCAGCCCTTTGGCAAAGCTCCCCATGAGCAGCATGACGACCGGGCCCAAGGTCAGCACCCCGACGATGACGATGAGCGATAGCGTCAGTTTCGAGCGGGTCTGATCCATGGCCGCGCCGCGCTTCAGATGGACACCAGCAGGCAATGCGCGGGGTCGAGGCTGAAATTGACCGCGTTGCCGACCTTGAGGTCCACGTCCGGATCGATCTTGGCCAGCAGCAGCTCGTCGCCGACGCGGATTTCCACCTCGTACGCCTCGCCGATGAAGATCAGCGACTCGACGCGACCGTTGACCACGTTCTTGCCGCCGGCCTCGCCGCGGGCGACGCGGATGAATTCCGGGCGGATGCAGATCGTGGCCTCGCGGCCCACGGGGATGTCGCGCTGCTGGCAGGCGATGCTCCCGAGTCCGCAATCCACGATGGTGTGGCCGCCTTCGTGGGCCCGCACGGTGGCCTTGACCAGGTTGGCACGGCCGATGAAATCCGCCACGAAGCGGTGGTTGGCGTCGAAATAGATTTTCTTGGGGTCGCCCACCTCGATGATCCGGCCTTCGCGCATGACCGCGATGGTATCCGACAGCGCGAGCGCCTCGACCCGGTCGTGCGTCACGTACACCGCGGTGATCTTCAGCGCGCCGAGGAAGCTGCGCAGCTCCTTGCGGGTTTCCTCGCGCAGCTTGGCGTCGAGGTTGCTCAACGGCTCGTCGAACAGAATGACCTTGGGCTCGGCCACCAGCGCGCGGGCGAGGGCGACGCGCTGCTGCTGGCCGCCGGACAGCTTGGTCGCGGGGCGTTTTTCCATGCCCTCGAGATGCACGAAGCTCAGGGTCTTCGCCACCCGCTGACGGATGACGTCGCGCGGGACGTTGCGGATCTGCAGCGGGTAGGCCACGTTGTCGAACACGTTCATGTGCGGCCAGATGGCGTAGGTCTGAAACACCATGCCCAGCCCGCGCTTTTCGGTGGGGACGTTGATGTTATTTTGCTTCGACCACACGACTTCGTCGCCGATGCTGATCTCGCCCGTGTCCGGAGTCTCCAGGCCGACGATGCAGCGCAGCAGCGTGGTCTTGCCGCAGCCGCTTGGCCCCAACAGGGTGAAGATCTGGTTGGCCGGGATGTTCAGGTCAACGTTATCGAGGGCCTTGATGGTCTTGCCGCCGGAAAAATAATATTTGCTGATGCCTTGGATCCGGATTTCCATCGTATTGGCCCGAGGTTGCCCTTAACACAGACCTGACCCGCGAGTTGCGGGGCGCGAAGCGCCGACGTAGCGAGTCAGTTTGAGCGACGGGTTAGCCGGCAATGTGTTCCTCATTTGACTGACGAATCGATTTGCATGATTCCGAATGTGTTCCCTTCGGTATCCCTGCACATCACGAGATAACCAACGCCGGTAATGACTTGTTTCTCTTCTCTTATATGCCCACCAGATAATTTCACCTTTTCCGAAAATTGATCAACCGAAGGAACATCGAAGATGACCGCCGTGGTGTCATTCGGTTTTACCCTCGCTGCCACCCCGCCGGTAATTCCCGGTCCTTTTTCATCGCCAGTGGTCATGAGCCAGTAGTCTGAGGGGCCTTGCCACTTTTCCACCTTCCATCCGAACACGTTTTTATAGAAGCGGGCGGCGCGCTCGGGATTGTCGGCGCTGAGATCAAAATGGATAGCGCGTGACATTTGATGCCTCCTTGGTTTCGGGTAGGCCGGGTATCCCGGGAGACAGGCCGGGCCCCGGCGTTCGCGACAGTTATGTGCGCAGTGAAGCGGCAATTCGCCGCTGCCGTGGGCCGTCCGGCCCGCCACCCGGCGGCTCGCTCCGGGCCGCGGGCGCTTGCCTGAGAACGGTATTATTTGACGTCGAAGATCTTCTGGAACTCGGCGCCCCATTTCTTGGTTTCTTCGTCCGACAGCTCGCGGATGGAAATGACCTGGGCCTTGTCCATGCCCGCGATGGGCGGATAGACCCCGGGCGCCAGCACGTACTCGCCCACGTCGTTCGCCAGCATGCCCATAGCCTTCTTCGAGAGCCAGTAGTCGATAAACGCTCGCGCCGCATTCGGATGCGGGGCGGTCGAGCTCACGGCGATGGCGCGCGGCGTGCCCATCAGCGGCTGCGACAAGTGCGCCCAGTCGAGCGGGGCCGGGGCCTTGGTGATGATGTACTTGGGCATGGAGATGCCGATCAGTTTCTCGCCGCTCTCGATCGGCGCCGGGGTCGGTCCGAACGAGGCCACGAACATTGGCTTGTTGGCGGCCAGCCCTTTCACGAACTTCATCCACTCGGCCTCGGACTTGAACACATGTTCCTTCAGCCCGATGAGCCAGGCGATGGTCGTGGGATGGTTGGCCGGATTGGCCATGACGATCTTGTTCTTCCACTTGGGATCGGTCAGTTCCTCGTAGGTCTTCGGCACATCGGCCGGTTTCACCAGTTCCTTGTTGTAGATCAGGCCGACGTATTCAATGCCGAAAAGCTGGATGCGGTCGTCCTTGCTGGCCCATGCCGGGTAACCGGCAGCGGCCGGGGAACGATACGGCGCCAGCATGCCCTTCTCCTTGAGCAGCTCCAGCACCGGCAGCGGACCCTGGACCACGTCGGCCATGAATTTGCCGGCCTCGAATTCGGTGATGGCTGTGGCCACGAATTTCGTGGTTGAGATCCGGGTGTACTCCGCCTTGACCCCGGTGTCGTCGGTGAACGCCTTGATGATCGGCTCGACGGCGGTGATGTTGGCGTAGAACGCGACCTTGCCTTCGCTCTTGGCCTTGCTCAGCACAGCACTGTCCGCGGCGTGCGCGGAAGCTACTGCGAACAGAGCGATGAACACAGCGAGCAACTTTTTCATGGAAATCTCCTTCTTTTCGGAGCCGCCGGGCGGCTGTGTATTACCAAAAAAAGCGTGGCCGCCGGTTGCGCCCGTCTGAACCGACGATGCACGCCGAATCCCGTAAAAAACGCTGAAAAAGCCTAGCACGCGTGTCCGGATGTATTTTGATGTAAATCAATCGCAGCCTGGCCTCTTGCCGGCGTCTTAATTTTCCCTCCCGCAATCGACCGTCTCACACGATTCCCGGCAATTCGAGGGTTAACAGGGTGGGCGTGCTGTGGATTTCTGTCCCGGCGGCAAGCCAGGCTTGACACGCAATTTGGTTAGAATATAATTCTAACCAAAGTATTGCGGATGACATTCATGGGTCGGCGAAGCTACAAGCAGAAAGTGCGTGCCGAGCAGCTCGAACAAAAGCGTGACCGCATCGTGCGCGCGACCGTGGCGCTGCATGCAAAACACGGCGTGCTGGGCACGTCCTATCCCATGATTGCCGCCCGGGCCAGGGTCTCGATCCAGACGGTCTACAACCACTTCCCCGAACTCGGCCAATTGATCGACGCCTGTACCGGCCATGTGACGCCGCAGGCGCCGGCCGTGACGCCTGAGGTGCTCAATCCCGGCCGCGATCCGGAACAGCGCTTGCGGCTGCTGGCGCACGCCGTTTACTCGCAACACGAATACCTCGAGCCATGGATGCGGTTCGCCTGGCATGAAGCGCGTATGGTTTCGGAGCTGGAGGCCATGCTGAATCAGGCCACCACCAGACTGAAGGAGCTGATCGCGCTGGCGTTAAAGCCGGAGCGCGTTGCTACGCCCGAATTCATCGATGCGGCGAGCGCGCTGCTCGACTATCCGGGCTGGAAACAGCTGTCGCAGGGTCGATCCAATGCGGCCGCGGCCAAACTGGCGGGAGACTGCCTCGCGGCCGTGCTGCCCGCCCTCACTCGTGCCACAAAATAAGGAGAGATCCATGAACGCACCCATGCAGCCAGTCACACGCATCGACGAAATCGCGCCCGACGTATTCCGCATCAGCACCCCGGTCCCGCCGGACGTGGTTCCGGGCGGATTCACGTTCAACCAGTATCTGATCCGGGACGAGCAACCGTTGTTGTTCCATACCGGGCCGCGCAAGCTGTTCGGGTTCATCCGTGATGCCATCGGGCGCGTCATGCCGGTCAGCAAGCTGCGGTACGTGGCGTTCTCGCATTTCGAAGCGGACGAATGCGGCTCGCTGAACCATTGGCTCGCCGTGGCGCCCGATGCGGTCCCGGCCTGTGGCCAGATCGCCGCCATGGTTTCGATCGGCGACTACGCGGACCGCCCGCCGCAGGCGCTCGCGCACGGCGCTCAACTTGTGTTGGGCCGCCGCACCGTCAAATGGCTGGACGCGCCGCACGTGCCGCACGGCTGGGACTGCGGCTACATGGTCGAGACCAGCACGCGCACAATGTTCAGCGGCGATTTGTTCACCCAGTTCGGCGCGGTGCATCCGGCGCTCACTTCGGATGACATCCTGGAGCCGAGCGAGGCGGCACGGGTCGCGATGGATTATTACGCGCACGGGACCGAAACGAAGACGGTGATCGAGCGGCTGGCGGCGGAAAATCCGGTCACCCTCGCCTGCATGCACGGTCCGGCGTGGAGTGGCAACGGCGCTGCCTTGCTGCGGGAACTGGGCAGCCGTCTCGGCGCGACTGCCTTGCGGGCCGCGTGATCAATGGCCGTCAGGCCATGAAGGACCAAATTATCTGAATTGGCTCACCCAACCCGGATCGCCCGGAAGGGCCGTATCCGGGAAGGGCTTCAAGGGTGGCGGCCGGTGAAATCCCGGCCGTGAAGATTTGGGGCGCGGCCCCGCTCAGCCGGTGCTCCACACACGCGGGCGTTGCATGCCGGCGATCTTGCAGGCCTGTTTGACGTAGCCGTAGGGGAACAGCTTGTAGAGATGGGCCTTCGCGCCCTTTTTGTCGAAGCCATGCTGCTTCACCAGGAACTCCATCACATGGCGCACGTCCGGCGCGATCCGGTTGTTGGTCCATTGTTCGCGCATGAAGCGCAGCACCGGCCAGTGCGGCTCAGCCAGTTCGATGCCTTCTTCCGCGGCCAGCCGGCAGGCGATGGATTCATCCCAGTCCACCGGGTCGATCAGGTAGCCCTCGGGGTCGCGCGCGACCTGAAACTCGGGGCTCAGCTTGTGAATGGCGTTATTCATGGTGTGTTTCCTCTCCAGAATGCCTCTATGTGCTGCAATATTAGAATTCGTTTATATAGCGATCAAACGATATTATTCACTATATAATATCGAAATTATCGATACATAGGGTTTTTCCCTAATGGATATTGATCAAGCCCGGACCTTTCTCGCCATCACCGCGAACGGGAGCTTTCTCGAGGCGGCCAAGCAACTGCATCTGACCCAGTCGACCGTGAGCGCGCGGATCCAGCGGCTGGAAGACGAGCTCGGCACCCGGCTGTTCATCCGTAACCGCGCCGGCACCAGCCTGACTCCGGCGGGCCGGCGCTTTTTCGATTACGCCAAGCGCCTGGTGCTGACCGCCGAGCAGGCGCGCGACGATGCTGGCCTGCCGGAACGCTACCGCGCCAGTCTCCACATCGGCGGGCGCATCGCCTTGTGGGAAGGGTTCCTGCCGCAGTGGGTCGGATGGATGCGACATCGCGCGAACGACGTCGTGATCCGCAGCGAGATCGGTTTCGAGGAAGACCTCATGCGCCGGCTGATCGAAGGCTCGCTCGACATCGGCCTGATGTACACGCCGAGCCACAGCCCTGGCCTGGTCGTCGAACCCCTGTTCGACGAAACCCTGGTGCTGGTCAGTTCCCGCCCGGACGACAAAGGCCCGGGCGAGGATTACATCTATGTCGAATGGGGGCCGGGCTTTTACGCCCAGCACGCGCAGAGCTATCCCGATCTCGAAGCACCGGCCCAGCTCGTCGACATCGGCTGGCTCGGCGTTCAGCTCGCGCTCACCAACGGCGGCAGCTGCTTCCTGCCCGCGCGCATGGCCGCGCCCTTCATCGCCGCCGGCCGTTTGCATCGCGTCGCCGGATCGCCCGAATACGTGCACCACGCTTACATGGTGTTTCCGCGAAAATCCGACAACCCGGTGCTGGAACAGGCGCTGGAAGGACTGCGGGAACTGGCGGCGGTAGAGCGCGAGCGCGCCGCCCACGGATGATGCATGTCAAAAAGTTCGGAGCGATTTTATTTTAATCACGTGCTCCCGCATCCCCCGTCGCGATGAAACACGCAAGGCCCGACCCATGCCGGGCTTTCTTATTTGTCGTCACGCTCCAAACCGCTTCACCTATGACTTCCACCCCCCCCACGCCGTGCGTGTGAAGCCCAATGGCAGTCAGGTTCGCTTCAGATGCGCATAGGCCGGCAGCGTCTGCAGCCGGGTATCGGCGAGCGCGCCGCCGGTCGTGAAGTGGTACAGGCTCTGGAGCGCCCGGCCTTTCAAGCCCAGCAACTCGTGCACCGCGTCGTCGAAGAAGCAGCCGATGCCGGTGCCGCGCACGCCGGCCGCTTCGGCCTCCAGATACAGCACCTGTCCGAGGATGCCGGTTTCCCAGAATAGCTGGCGATAAATCCACGGACCGTGCGTGAGGGTCGCTTCGTATTCCGCGAGCATGCCGAGGCTGAAGGCGCCGTCGGCGGCGATGTCCTGGTGACAGGACAGGGTGCGCGCCGCGGCACGCGCGTCGCCCGCCGCCAGCCGGTAGAGCCGCAGATGCGCGGGACAGTCTTGCGCGCGCTGCCATTCGAATTCGGCAGGTAACTCCGCGCGCAGCGTGGTTTCAACTCGGTCATTACGCAGGAACAGATGCAGCCCGGGCGCGACGCCATCGACGCGATGCACGAACAACGCCAGATGCACGCGCGGTTCCCAGCCGATCGCGTCCCACGGCGGTGTGGCCGGACGCGGCAGCGTCATGTCCAGCATGCGATAAAAGTCGCGCGCGCTGATGCTTGTGACGCCATCGAAGGCCTGGGCGCTGCGGCGCCGCTTGATGATTTCAATCGCGCTCTGGTCGCAGTCACTGGCAAGCGGTTCGGGCAGCGCCGGCGCCTGCCAGTTGATCTCCCGCGTCGGCGGTTTGGCGCAAGCCTTCGCCACCTCGTCAATCACCGGCCAGTCGTGGCCGTGGCGCGGTGAAAGCGGATTGGCCCGGCCGTGCCACTGTCCGCGGCGGGCCGCGCGCACGCAGGCGCCAACTTCGAAATCGCCATCCGTGGCAACGGGCGCACGGGCCGTGACCAGCAGCAGCGCGTCCGGATGCTCGCGTTCGGCCGGCCCGAAGTCGGCGTCACGGTCGAGCCCGAGGAGTGCGCTGTTGTCCGCGTCGCTCACCGACGCCAGCAGCCGCGCCCGCCAGCCGAGCGTCGCCGCCGCAAAGCGCACCGCTGCGATCGCGTGGCCGGCGTCGTGCTGGCAATACCGGTAGGCGCGCTCGCCGTATTTCCACGCCTCGCGCCAATGGATGGAAGTGAGATCCACGAGAAAGCAATCAGGCGGCAGCAGGCGTTCGCCCGGCACGCTGTCGAAACGGCAGCGTTGTTCGAACCGGTGATCGCGGCTCACGTAGTGATGCACGCCGTCGTCGATGTCCGCGATGCCGGTGACCACGACATACGCCTCGGTAGGGTGCAGGTTGCCGCTCGACGGATTGCAGCGCAGGGCCCAGCGCGAGTCGCCGTACTGCTTCCAGGCGGAGATGCCGAAGGCGAGTTCCAGCAGCGCGGCGAGCGTGGTCAGGGTCAACGCCTGCGGCGGGATCGCGCGCGGCCGGTAGAGGTCGACATAGCGCGGCTGCGTTTCATCGGCCAGCAACGGCAGCTCGAGCTGCGGGCTGCCGGCAAACTGGCGGAACGGGTCGGGCTGGTTCTTCCAGTCCAGTCCGCCGGGGGCGGCGGCGTAGCGATGCAGATGATGCTTGGTGCGCTGGTGATAGGCGAGGACGGCGTCGAGCGGGGCGGTCATGGAGCCGTTATACCACTCCGAGTTAACGGGTCAGAGCCGATTCTCAGAGTGGACTCCGAAAAAGAAACGACCCCGCAAGGGGCCGTCTTTTTGGTTGGCGTTGAACCTGGATTACGGCGCCTTGGGTCGCCGGGATTTGCCGATGGCTTCCATGACCGCCTCGGAATTCTCGAACAGCGTCCACACCAACCACACCGCGGCGGCGAGGATGCCGAGGATGAATGTCCAGTCGAGTATGGTTCTGCTGACCTCCCCGAGAAGCGGCGCACTGAAGCTGATGAGCACCACGTAGGCGCTGGCCGCGACGATCAGCGTAATGAGCGCCAGCACCGGATCGGCGAGCCGGGCCATGCCACCGTCCAGGGCGCGGATTTGCTGCGTGAGCCGGTGGCCGAGCATATACGTCAGGACCAGCGCGCCGGCCTGCGCGATGAAGCGTACCAGCGAACCCGCGGTGACTTTCGCCGTGCCGAGTGTGGCGCCCTTGAACAGCGCCAGACTGCCCAGCAATTCGCCCAGTGCCAGCACGGCGGCGATGACGATCAGATATTTTCCCACCCAGATCCAGTTTTTCATGTGTCACCTTCTTGTTCGGGGAACTGCCCTGTAGTGTAGCCCAGTCTAAGGCGGCGTCCGGGCAACTGCCAAGTCCGCCGGTTAGCGCGAGCAGCGCATTGTTTCAATATACAAGACTAACTCATGGCTTTTGTCCGCGGGCGCGCTGAAAACCTTCCAGCAGTATTTCCAGCCCGGCGGCGAAGGTGGCGTCGAAATACTCGCGCTTGAAATAGGGGCCGACCTCCGCGACGCGCGGGAAGCGCGCCACGGTTTCCTGCGCCGAGACCGGCGATAGCGAGGACGGGCCCTTGGCGTAGCCCGCGGTTTCGTCGAGCGCGGCGCCGACAACGTAGTAGCTGAAGGCGCGGAACAGGTGTGCCGCGGTCTTGGCGTCGAAACCGGCGTCGCGAAAAATCTGCAGCACTTCGTTGAGCAGCGTCAGCCCCGTCGCGGAGTTCAGCCGGTGCAGCCCAACCATCTGAAACATCTTCGGATACCGGTGTGCCATGGCGCGGAAGGCGTATCCCGCCTGGCGCATGCGCTCGATCGGATCGAGGTCGCGCGCCGGCAGGGCGACCCCGGCGATGACGTGGTCCACCAGGGCGTCGAGCAGGTGCGCCTTGCTGGGGAAGTGGTGGTAAATGCTCATGGCCTCGCAGCCCAGGTCCTGGCCGAGCTTGCGGGTACTGAACGCGGCGAGCCCGTCGCGTTCCACCAGATCCAGCGCCGCCTGCATGATCCGCTCCCGGCTTAGCGGTTCTCGCGCTGGTTTGCGACGTCCTTTTTTTGCTTTCTTTTCCTTCACCATCTTTTTGCCCTCTTGACATCTTACGGCGTAAGGCTACCATATGTCAAATAACTTACAGTGTAAGGTAATAATTATCTCATTCAACCTGATCAGGAGCAGGAACATGGAAACAGCAGATATTATCGGTTTGTTGGTGCCCCTCACGTTTTTGATTATGTGGGCGGTGGAAACAATCCGGCCGGCGCGCCAATACCCGCCGATCCGCGGGTGGGGGCTGATGGGCCTGGTGTTTCTCGTCGTGATGGCCAGCATTTCTACCGTGGTGCCGTTACTGATCCCGGTCGAGTGGCTCGCCCGGCATCGCCTGTTCGACGGCACCGGTCTCGGCGTGGCGGGCGGGGCGGTGGTCGGCTATATCGTGGTGTCGTTCGTGAATTACCTCTGGCACCGCAGCACCCATACCTTCCCGCTGTTGTGGCGGATGTTTCATCAGTTGCACCACGGCCCGCAGCGTCTCGACATCCCCGGCTCGGTGGTGTTCCATCCGTTCGACGTCACGATGTACGTCTCGATATCGACGCTGACCTCGACCTTGATCCTCGGCCTCAACCCGCTGGCGGCCGCGTTTACCGGATACATCGCCGCGTTCTATTCGCTGTTCCAGCATTGGAACATCCGCACGCCGCAATGGCTGGGCTACCTGATCCAGCGCCCGGAAGCGCACGGCGTGCATCACCGCCGCGGGCTGCACGGATACAATTACGGCGATCTGCCGATCTGGGACATTCTCTTCGGCACGTTCCGCAACCCCAAGATGTTTAACGGCGAGGTGGGTTTCGACACCGGTTCCGCGCAGCGCATGGGCGCGATGCTGGTATTCGCGGACGTGAATGAAAGCGAATATGGCGCGGATAGTCGCGGCGTCAGTAGGAACAACGAACCCGTGGTCGGCCGTGCGCCCTCAGTGGCGTAGCAAAAAGCTCCGCCAGATCACAGTTTTTGCTGATATGTCAGTTGCGCTCGCCTTCAGTTCGATCACGGCGCCCGCAGCGCATAAGCAACCCGGACGCCGCGACGCGCATTTCAAATTGTGCGCGACTTTCGGCAGTGAATAACCCGGGACTCCCGGTCTGTGTTAAATTGAGCACGTAAGCCTGCGTGTTTGTCCGAGGAAATCCCAATCTTGTCCACGACCGACCTTCTCCAGCGAATCCCGCCGGGCGCGCGCTGCGCATTCACGGCGTTGCTGATGTTCACTGCGCCTGGTGCGGCCCGCGCCGAGCCGTCGCCCGACGCCGCGCTCGTGCAGGTGCTGCGCGCGTCGCTGTCGGCGCCGGTGGTGGCGTGCAGCGAATCGCGCCTCGACCCGCGGCCGCTCGCGGCGTACTACCCGTCGGCCAGCACGCGCCCGCTCTGGGTCGGCAGCCGCGGGCCGGGCGCGCGCGCCCGCACGCTGCTTGCCGCGCTGCGTGACGCCGGGCAGCAGGGCCTGGACCCCGCGCGCTATCGGCTCGCCGACATCGAGGCACACTGGCGCGATCGTTCGCCGGTCGGGCAGGCGTGTCTCGATCTGTATCTCACCAATGCCTTCAAGCGCTACAGCCTCGACCTGCGCACCGGCCAAGTGGGTCCGCACGAGGCTGACCCGAGCTGGTACCTGCCGGTGCCGCGCTTCGATCCCGCCGCCGCGCTCAAGGCCGCGGGCGGTGACGGCGATTTCGACGCGTTGATCGAGGGGCTCGCGCCGTCGGATCCGGCCTACCGGCGCTTGCGCGAGGCGCTGGCACGCTACCAGAGCATCGCGCAGGCGGGCGGCTGGCCGCTGCTGCTGCCGGGACCCGCGCTCGCTCCAGGTGAGACGCCGACAGCGCCTGAGCGGATCGCGCTGCTGCGCGAGCGACTGCGTGCCGAGAGCGATCTCTCCAGGTTTTCGCTGGGGGACCGCGATACCTACGACGCGCGGCTCGCGGATGCGGTGCGGCGCTTTCAGCGTCGCCACGGCCTGCTCGATGACGCGATCGTGGGCCCGCGCACGCGCGCGGCGCTCAACGTCCCGGTGGAAGCGCGCATTGCCCAGATCCGGTGGACGCTGGAGCGCTGGCGCTGGCTGCCGCACGACCTCGGCGAGCGCTACATCCTGGTCAACAGCGCCGGCTTCGAGCTCACGGTGGTCGAGCGCGGACGCGCGGTGCTGGGCATGCGCGCGATCATGGGTGCGCTGGAACAGCCGACGCCGTCGTTTTCGGCGCAGCTGCGCATGCTGGTCATCAATCCCTACTGGAACGTGCCGGCGCGCATCGCGCGCGAAGAGCTGCTGCCGTTGCAGCGGCGCGACCC
>JBLMXN010000134.1:0-4598 GCA_050257795.1 Bacteroidota bacterium | reverse complement strand
TCTCTGTGCACGGACAACGCATCGAAGCGTTAATTCCTGTACCAATCTGAACCGAAGGAGACAGTCATGAAGAGTTCACTCAAATCGCTAGTGGTCGTGATGGCCATCACCGGCGCCGTGGGCGCGGGCCTGGCCTATGCCTTGCCGCCGGGCGGCGCGCAAAGCTGTCCGCGCGGCGGGCACGCGATGGGTTTCAAAGGCCACGGCGGTTATGCCGATTCCGACCGCATGATCGAGCGCCTGTCGGCCACGCTCAACCTGAGCAAGCAGCAGCGCGACGCCATGTACGCCATCGCCGACAAGGCGCGGCCGCAGACGCGCGCGCTGCGCGACCAGCTGGTCGAGACCCACAAGCAGCTGCGCGCGCTGAAGCAGCAGGGGACGCCGAAGGAAAGCGAGGTGCGCAAGCTCGCCGACGCCCAGGGCAAGGCGATCGCCGACATGATCGTGCTGCGCACCAAGGTGCAGACGGAAATCCGCGGCGTCCTGACCGACGCCCAGCGCCAGCAGCTGGACCAATGGCGCGAGCACCGCGGCCGGCCGGCAGCTTTCGAGCGGCAGGGAGCGGGGCGCGATCTGTCCAATGTGGAGTCGTTGAATCCCGGGGAAACGCCCGTGTCCAAGGTCATGATGTAGCCGGCCGACGGGCGCGCCCGCGGTGCGCGTGGGCGCGCCTGAATCTTCGCCTGGGTACCGGGGCGACGGATTCTTTACATACATTTACCCGGCGGAATCGGCGATGAAGTCAACTGGCCGGCGTTCACGGCGTTGGCTTTCCATACGGAGCACACATTAATCGGAGGGATGCCTCTATGAAGATGACCAAGACGATAACCGTGGCGCTCGCCGCTGCTATCCTGACCGCGTCGTTTACAGCGATTGCCGATCGCGACGATCGCCGCGGCGGCTGGGATCGGCATGACAGTCGGCCGGCCTGGCGCGGCGACATCCGGCATTTCCATGATCGCGATTTCAACCATTGGCGCGGCGGCCATTGGGTCCACGAGCGTCATGACGGCCGTCTGGGCTGGTGGTGGGTCGTGCCGACACTCGGCCTGTGGTATTGGTATTCGCAACCGGTCTATCCCTATCCTGATCCGTACACGCCGCCGGTCGTAGTCGTGCCGCAGACGACGCCGAGCGCGCCGCCGCCGGCGCAATACTGGTATTACTGCGATGCCTCCAGGACCTACTATCCCTATGTCCAGTCTTGCCCGGGCGGCTGGAAGATGGTGCCGGCGACGCCCAGCCAATAGAAACGGGAGTGCGGCGATGAAACTGCATAATATGATCCTGGGCGCGACGCTCGGCGCGATGCTGGCCGGATGCGCCTCAATCCCGACCGGGCCGAGCGTCGCGGTCATGCCCGGTCCGGGCAAACCGTTCGATGTTTTCCAGCAGGACAACGCCATCTGCCGCCAGTTCGCGGAGCAGCAGATCGGCGCCAATCCG
The DNA here is from genome assembly GCA_050257795.1 of Bacteroidota bacterium. Classification (GTDB taxonomy): domain Bacteria; phylum Pseudomonadota; class Gammaproteobacteria; order Acidiferrobacterales; family Sulfurifustaceae; genus Sulfuricaulis. Next base: position 3,146 of record JBLMXN010000134.1, on the reverse strand, counting down.
AACCAGGTGGCGCAGGAACAAGTAATCACCGGCGCGGCCGCCGGCGCCGCGATCGGCGCCGCCTCGGGCGCGCTCATGGGGCACGGCGATGGAGATGCGACCGGATCCATGGCCGGGGCCGGCCTGATCGTTGGCTCGGCCGCCGGCGCCAACGCCGCCGCGGCCAGCACCATGACCCTGCAGCGTCGCTACGATATCGCCTACCAACAGTGCATGTATGCCAAGGGCAATCTGATTCCAGGTTATCCGGCGCCGCGTTACGCGCCACCCCCGCCACCCCCACCGCCGCCGCGCCGTTAGGCCGTTTCGCTTCTCGAGACGAGACGCAACGCGCGTGGCAAGCACGTGCCCAAAAACCGTAATCGCGCCTGACGCGCGCCGGCGCATTGCCCGATATAATCCCCCGTCATGTTTCCCGTGGCGGTGTTTCGTAGTGAATCGTGATCTGGCGGTATTGCTGGTATTTGCCGTCGGGTTTTTGACGGCGGTCGTGTCGACGGTCAAGCCGGCTGTTGCCGCGGACGCGCTCACGCTCGACGACTACTTCGCCGCCGCGCTGAAGCGCAGCGAGGTGGTGGCGACCCAGAGCGAATTGATCCGCCAGGCCGAGGAACGTTACAAGCAGGCGGACTCGACGCTGTATCCGACCGTGAACGGCGTCGCCTCGTATACGCGCCAGGACCCGATTCCTGCGGGCGAGTCGAGCACGGCGAATTTTCCCAACCGGCAGACGCTGGCCAAAGTGACCGCGACCCAGCCGTTGTTCCGCGGTTTCCGCGACTTTGCCGCGCTGCGGCAGAACAAGGCCCTGATAAGCGCGCAGACCGAAGACTACCAGAGCGCACGCACGCAGCTTTTCAAGGACGTGGTGCAGAATTTTTACACGGTCCTGTCGATCGAGCAGGACCTGCGCAATCTCGACGCCGAAATCAGGCTCAGCCTCGACCGCGAGAAGGAACTCAACGCCCGGGTGCGAATCGGCCGCTCGCGCATCGGCGAGGTGCTGACGGTGCAAAGCAACATCAGCACCCTGCGCGCGCAGGTGCAGCAGATGCAGGGTCAGCTCGGCACGGCGCGCGAGGCGTTCGGGTTTCTCAGCGGGCTCGACCCCGCAACCCCGTTGCGCGACACCGAGGAACTGCCCGCCGGCGTGGAAACGGTGGAGGATTATCTGGCGCGGCTGGCGCTGCGCCCGGACGTGAAGGCGGAGCAGCAGCGCCTGACCGCGGCGCAGGAGAACGTGGCAGTGGCGCGCGGCGCCAAACTGCCGTCGGTCGATCTGAACGCCAACCGTTACCTGAAACGCACCGGCAGCCTGCGCGACTCCGAGTGGGACGTCGGCGTCGCGCTGACCGTGCCGATCTACACCGGCGGCCTGCTGCAGTCGCAAGTGAGCCAGGCGGTGTCGCAGCAGACGCAGGCGGAACTCTCGCTGAGCCAGATACGCCGCCAGGCGGAACAGGAAATCCGCTCGGTGCATCAAAGCGTGATCTACGATCAGTCGCAGCTGGCGGCGCTGGAAAGGGCGACCGAGGCGGCGCGCAAAAACTACGAAGCCCAGCGGCACGACTACCGCCTGGGGCTGGTCACCAACCTCGACGTGCTGCAGGCGCTGACGACGTACCAGGAAAACCAGCGGGCGCTGGATCGCGCGCGCTTCACCGCGAAAAGTGATTACCTGACGCTGCAGGCGGCGGCGGTGCGCCGGCCCGCGCCGCCTGAGGCGACCACACCATGATCCTGCCCGAAATCGCCATCCGCCGCCCGGTGTTCGCGTGGATGCTGATGGCGGCGCTGATCCTGTTCGGGCTGATCTCGGCCTCGCGCATGGGCATCAGCCAGCTGCCCGACGTCGACTTCCCGGTCGTCACCGTCAGCGTGAACTACCCGGGCGCCGCGCCGGAAGTGATCGAATCCAACGTCGTCGACATCATCGAGGACGCGGTCATGACAGTCGAGGGCGTGCGCAGCGTTTCCTCGACATCGCGCTACGGCACGGCGTCCATCAGCGTCGAGTTCGATCTCGGCCGCAACATCGCCGACGCGCTGCAGGAGGTCCAGAACAAGGTCGCCGCCGCGCAGCGGCTGCTGCCGAACGACATCGATCCGCCGGTCATCAGCAAGACCAACCCGGAAGACCAGCCGATCCTGTGGATGTCGCTGACCAGCGACAAGGCGTCGCTGCGCGAGATGATGCGTTACGTCAAGGACTCGCTCAAGGACCGGTTCTCGTCGGTGTCAGGCGTGGGCGAGATCCTGCTGGGCGGCTACGTCGATCCCAACCTGCGCGTGTGGGTCTCGGGGCGCCAGCTCAATCGCTACGAACTGGCGGTCACCGACGTGCTGAACGCGATCCAGAGCGAGCACGCCGAGCTGCCCGCCGGACAAATCACCACCGGACCCAAGGAGTACGACGTGCGCACCCTCGGCGAGGCGAGCAGTCCCGAGGAGTTCAGCCGCATCGTCATCAACCGGCGCGGCAACGAGCCGGTGTACACGCGCTTGGCGCTGAACCAGGTGGCGACGGTCGAGGACGGGCTGGACGACATCCGCCGCATCTCGCGCACCGACGGCCAGCGCTCGGTCGGAATCGGCATCCGCAAGCAGCGCGGCTCGAACGCGGTGGCGGTGTCGCACGCCGTCAAGGAGCGCATGGCCGAGGTTGCCAAGGAGTTGCCGCCGGGCATGCAGATCGGCGTGAACTTCGACACCACCCAGTTCATCGAGGATTCGGTGAACGAGTTCAAGTTCATGCTGGTGCTGGCGGCGGCGGTCACCTCGCTGGTGTGCTGGCTGTTCCTCGGCAGCTGGACCGCCACGTTCAACGTGCTCCTGGCGATCCCGACCTCGATCATCGGCACGTTCATCGTGCTCTATTTCTTCGGCTTCACGCTCAATACCTTCACGCTGCTGGGCTTGAGTCTGGCGGTCGGCATCGTAGTGGACGACGCCATCATGGTGCTGGAGAACATCGTGCGCCACCAGGAGCGGGGCGAGCACCGCGTGCAGGCGGCCCTGACCGGCTCGCGCCAGATCACCTTCGCGGCGCTGGCGGCGACGCTGGCGGTGGTGGCGATCTTCCTGCCGGTGGCGTTCATGAGCGGCGTGATCGGCCGCTTCTTCTTCCAGTTCGGCATCACCATGAC
>JBLMXN010000133.1:0-22192 GCA_050257795.1 Bacteroidota bacterium | reverse complement strand
TCCAGAATATTCGAGCCAATAAAATCTGTAATAGACCGGATTGCGGAATACCTTCCGGTATCCCGTCCCTTCGGGGCCAACCTTCGGGTGTTCAAATTACATCCTTAGCTCCGTAACCGGTGCATCCATGCACCACTCCTGCTGCGCCATTTCTCGCTCCCGGTGATTTTGTGCGGCTGGAGCCTGCCCTCGAATGACGTAGTCGGGGGCCGGAATGACGGATTAGTTGGAGGCTCTTTAATCTGGTAATTCCTGTTCATCCGGCCCATTTCGCCTTAATGAAGACTCTAAGTTAAAGTGCGCCGATGGACCTCAGACCGGGAATCAAGAGCCGTATTTTTGGCGCCTACGTGCTGGTGCTGGTCCTGGGCGCGGCGCTGGCGTGGCTCGTCTACAGCGCGGGCGAGCAGGTGGTGCGCAGCTCGCGCGAGCTGGTCGAGCAGCAAGTGCCGGCGTTGCGCGCCGTCGCCACGCTCAAGCTCGACCTGCTCGCGCAGGAGTCGGTGCTCTATCACTACTTCGTTCTGCGCGACCGGCGGCAGTTTCTGCAGAGCAGCGCGCGCAGCGAAAGCGCCTGCGTCGCCCGGTTCGACGAGCTTGCGCGCGCCGTCGCCCCGAGCGAGACGCTGAGATCCGTGCGTGGGGACTACGAAGACTTGCGTCGCCTCGGGCGCGAACTCGACCGCGCGCTGAGCCGCAGGCCGCCGGACACGGGCGCGGCGCGCGCAGCGCTGGCGCGCGCGAGCCTGACGGTGGAGCGCCTGCAGCGCGGTCTCGATACCGTGGCCGCGACCGTCGAGGCGCAAGTGCGGGCGAGCAGCGCGCGCGCCGAGTCCACGGCGCGCTCGATGCAGACCCGGCTGGTTTTGTTCGCCGGTGCCATCTTTGTGGTTTCGCTGTTCGCCGGCCACTACATCAACCGCTACATCGACGAGCAGACCGAGCGCCGCCGGCTCGCCATCTTCCCGGAGCGCAGCCCGAGCCCGGTGCTGCGCCTGGCGCGCGACGGAGCCGTCCTGTACGCCAATCCGGCGGCGGCTGAGCTGCTGCGCGCCACCGGCGCCGACGCGCGCGACCCGCGGGCGCTGCTGCCGGCGGACCTGGAGCGGCGGTTGGCGGAGCTGCGCCACGCCGAGTTCCCGCACGCGCTCTGGGAATACACGCTGGGCGAGCGTTCGATCGAGTGCGACATTCACTGGCTCGCCGACCTCGACATCTTTCACGCCTACGTCTCCGACATCAGCGACCGCAAGCGCGCGCAGGAACGGCTCATCTATCAGGCCTACCACGATCCGCTCACCGGTCTTCCCAACCGGCGCATGTTCGAGGAGGAATTCGAGCGCCGCGTGTACGCCAGCGGCCGCGCCGGCATCCGCGCGGCGTTCCTGCTGTCCGGTCTCGACCGGTTTCGCGTGGTGATCGAGAGCGTCGGCCACACCGTCGGCGACGTCCTGCTGAAGGCCGTGGCCGCGCGCCTGAAAGCCGCGGTGCAGTCTCATGAATTCACTCAAGATGCGATCCTGTACCGCCTCGGCGGCGACCGCTTCGGCGTGCTGCTGCCAGGCTTCGCCGTGAGCCAGATGCCGGTGTCGCTGGCCGAGCGCATCCTCGAGGCCATGCGCGAGCCGTTCTACGCCCTCGGCCGCGAGTACCACCTGAGCCTGAGCGTCGGCGTCAGCATCTACCCGCTCGACGGGCAGGACGCCGCGACGCTGCTGCGCAACGCCGAGACCGCGATGCAGCGGGTGAAGCAGCAGGGCGGCGCCAGCCTCGAGTGCTACACGCGCGACATGAACGATCGCGCCGCCGAGTGGCTCGCGCTGGAGAACGAACTGCGCCACGCCGAGGAGCATGGCGAGCTGCGCCTGCATTACCAGCCGCAGGTCGACATAGCCAGCGGCCGGGTGACCGGCGCCGAGGCGCTGCTGCGCTGGGAGCACCCGGCGCACGGGCTGATGCCGCCGGCGCAATTCCTGCCGCTGGCGGAGGAATCGGGGCTCATCGTGTCGCTCGGTGACTGGGCGCTGCGCACCGCCTGTGCCCAGGCCGCGGCAGCAGACACGCCGGAAACGCGGGAGCTGACCGTCGCCGTCAACATCACGGCGCGCCAGTTCACCCTGCCGAATCTCTCCCGGCGCGTGGCCGAAATCCTGCGGATCACGGGGCTGGCGCCGGCGCGGCTCGAGCTCGAAATCACCGAAACCGTGGCGATGCAGGATGCGGCGCGCACCATCGAAACGCTGGCGGAACTCAAGCGCCTCGGCGTGCGGCTGGCGGTCGACGATTTCGGCACCGGGTTTTCGTCGCTCGCGTACCTGCGGCGCTTTCCGCTCGACAAACTGAAGATTGACCAGTCGTTCGTGCGCGGTCTGCCGGACGAGAACGACGCCGCCATCACCCGCGCTGTGATCGCGCTCGGCCGCAGCCTCAAGCTCAGGGTCATCGCCGAAGGCGTGCAGACCCGCGAGCAGCTCGAGGTGCTGCGTGAGCAGGGATGCGACGCCTACCAGGGCGATCTGTTCAGCCGGCCGCTGCCGACGAAGGAATTCGCCGAGCTGCTCGCGGGCGCGGGCGTACCACGGAATTAATTGCTAGCGGGTAGCCCGGATGGAGGCGCGCAGCGCCGTAATCCGGGAATTTTCAATTCCTGGATCGGCGGAGTCCATCCCTGGACTCCGCCCTGCGGGCCAGCGTGCGGCTGTCCAAAATCGCTCCCGGCGATTTTGTCGCTTCGCTTCCTCCAGGCGACATGGTGATCTTTTGAGAATTAACGACTCAGGACACTGGCAGCTAGTAGAAGCCGTGCATCAGGTAAGCGATCAACGCCAGTCCGAGCGCGATCAGCACGATGTTGGCGGCGACTCCCAGGTTCACGAAATAGCCGGGCGGGATCTCCGCCGGCCTGAGGGTGCGCACGACGCGGCGGAATTGCAGATTGGCGAAGAACGCCGCCACCACGCCCAGCGCGATGAAGACCAAGCCGACCCAGAAGGAGAATCCGCGCGCGATGCCGGAGGTCTGCTGGCCGAGCAGGTGCAGGAACAGGCCGAAGCGCTCGATCAGAAAACCGAAGCCCATGAGCGTCAGGCCCGTGCGGCTCCAGGCGAGCAGCGTGCGTTCGGCGGCGAACAGCACGCGCGGGTCGTTCAGATCGGACATGTCAGGAACCTTTCCTTTTGCCGGAGTTGCCGCGGGCGAGGCGCTGGCGCATCTTGGCGAGCGTGGTCTTGAGATAGCGGTTATAACCCGCCGGACTCATCCAGCCCGGCGGGCAGTCGACGCGTTGCAATTGCGCGGCGGAAAGCATCAGGAACTGATGCGTCGCACCGGTCTGGCGCCGTACCCGGACTTTGTATTTTCCCGAGGATCTGCCGCGCACGCGCGCGACGCGGCCGTCCCGAATTTTCACGCAATCGCCGTTTCGGATAGAGGCGGACAAGCGCTTCCTTCAGTCGAGCGCGAGCACGACTTTGCCCCGGGTCTTGCCGGCGGCGAGCAGGGCATGCGCCTCGGCCGCTTGCGCCAGCGGCAGCACGGTGTCCACGTGCACGTGCAGTTTTTTGTGCTCCATGAGTTCGGCGCCGCGTTTGAGGATTTCACCCTGGTGCCGCATGGCGTCGGTGAGCCCGAAGAACACCGGGACCAGCATGAGCTCGAAGCTCAGGCGCTGGTTGCGCACGCGCGGCACGTTCCAGTCCATCTCGGGCCCGGGGGCGAGCAGCGTGACCACGTCGCCGTAGTAGCGCACGGCGGTAAAGCTCCGTGCCAGCGTGTGGCCGCCGACGGTGTCGAAGGCCATGTCGACTCCACGCCCGCCGGTCCAGTCGAGCGTGGCCTGCACGAAGTCCTGATCCTTGTGCAGGATGGTGTGGGTCGCGCCGAGCGCTTGCGCGAACTCGGCCTTCTCGCGCGAACCGACCGTGGTGCAGACCTCGGTGTCGGCCAGGCGCGCGAGCTGGATCGCCACGTGCCCGACGCCGCCGGCGCCGGCGTGAATCAGTATCTTCTGTCCCGACTGGATCTCGACGCGGTTGTGCAGCGCCTCCCAGGCGGTGATCAGCACCAGTGGCACCGCGGCCGCCTGTTCGAAGGACAGGCTTTTCGGTTTCTTCGCGGCGAGTCGGTAATCCACCAGCGCGAATTGCGCATAGCTGCCGAGCACTTCGTGGTGCGGCGCCTGGCAGTAGAACACCTCGTCGCCCGGCTTGAAACCGGCCACCGCTTTCCCGATCGCTTCAACGATGCCGGCGCCGTCGCAACCCAGCACCGGCGGCAGCGCGGCGGGGTAGCCACTCGGCTTGGCGCGCATTTTCGTGTCCACCGGATTGACGCCGGCGGCCTTAACGCGCACCAGCAGATCGGTGTCGCGCGTGAGTTTGGGCTCGGGCAGGTCCAGGAGCTTGAGCACCTCGGGACCGCCGGGAGTCGTCATGACGATGGCTTTCATGGTCGCGAAAAGATTCTAGCCCTTTTGACCAGCCGGTTGGCGATTTGCTATACGGCGCCGGCGCGGCCCCGCAGCGTCGCCACGATCAGCAGGCACAGGCCGCCCACGCTGGTCAGCGTTCGTACGCTGTGCCAGCGCCACCATTCGTCCCGCAGCGCCATCCAGTTCGACGGCGGCATCTGCGCGTTCCAGGCGATCACCTGGCTGTTGATGGGCTGGTTGAAAAAGCGCGTGATCAGGCCGGCGGCAATGAGCAGACCGGCGGCGGCAATGAGCACGAAAAGCGTCGGGCGCGAGCGTCGGGCCAGCACCGCATAGGTCAGCGTGAGCAGGATACAGATCGCGCCCAGGATCGGCATCACGGCGTTGAGCGCGCCGATCGCATGCTGCTGCTGGGCGATGTAGAGTGTCGCCGGCATGTCGGTCGGGTTGTAGCCCAGCCAGATTCCGAAGGAGGTGCCCGCGACGAGGGACGTCAGCAGCAGGGCGCAGAAGGCGACGATCGATTTGGCCATGCACTTCTCCTTATTCTTTTTTGGACGGGCGGCACACTCTTGGTTTTCAGTCAGCTTTTCGGGCGCAGCGCCGATTTCGGGCGGAACGCCTTGATGATTTCCTCGCGCGTCTCGAGGTACGGGCCGCCGATGAGGTCGATACAGTATGGCACCGCGGCGAAGACGCCGTCGAGGGTTTCCTTGATCGCCTTGGGCTGGCCGGGCAGGTTGATCACCAGCGTGCTGCCGCGCACCACGCCGACCTGGCGCGACAGGATCGCGGTCGGCACGTACTTGAGGCTGACGGCGCGCATCTGCTCGCCGAATCCGTCCAGCACCTTGTCGGCGATCGCGAGCGTGGCCTCGGGCGTCACGTCGCGCGGGGCCGGTCCGGTGCCGCCGGTAGTGACCACCAGGCAGCAATGCTCGTGGTCGCACATCTCGCGCAGCGCGCGCTCGATTTCCGGCCGCTCGTCCGGCACCAGGCGTGTGATCGCGCGCCACGGCGTGACCAGCGCCTGCTGCAGCCATTCCAGGATCGCCGGCCCGCTCTGGTCCTGGTATTCGCCGCGACTGGCGCGGTCCGAGACGGTGACGATGCCGACGCGTACCGGTTCACCCATAAATAAAAACCTCCCATGTCTTCCCGAAGCTGTTCATTATTGCCCAGATTGCGCCAAACCACGAAACACCGGTTGAGCGCGGGTTGCCGCCCGTGCGGACGTCGGGTTTTCCGGCGTGACTTCCCCGGAGTCGGCAAGACTTGGCGCCGGGCGTATGCTTATGGCCTCGGGTCTTGAGGCGGTCGTCGGGTATCGGACCGGCTTCGCTGGACCGCCCGTCGCGCTTCCACCCCGTCACGGAGGATACCGCCATGGCAATGATCAACGAAAAAGTCGAACGACACGTGGTATTGCTGGACGAAAACAAATCCGCTCACGAGGCCGCCGCGCTGATGAGCGAGAAGCACATCGGCTCGGTGGTGGTGACGCGCGCCTCGCGCGTCATCGGTCTCTTCACTGAGCGCGACCTGATGCACCGCGTGGTGCGCGAACGCCGCGATCCGGCCACGGTCACGGTCAAGCAGGTGATGCGCGCGGAGTTTGCGCGGGTGACGCCACAGGAACGCCCCGAGAGCTGTGTCGAGCTGATGAAACAGCACCAGTGCCGGCACCTGCTGGTGTTCGACGGCGACGCCTTCGTCGGCATCATTTCCCTGCGCGACCTGTTGGTGTTGCTGCTGGAGGAAAAGGAGGAACTCATCCGCCAGCTCACCAAGTACGTCACGAGCTGACGGCGGACTCGCGTGCAATTCCGGTTGTCTAACCCGGCTTGCCCCAGAGTTGCTCGAGGCGCCGATCGCGTCCGCAGCTGTAGCGGTAGAACTCGTAGCGCAGCGGATTCTTCTTGTAATAATCCTGATGATAGTCCTCGGCGGCGTAGAACGGGCCGGCCGGGAGGATTTCGGTCACGACCGGACGCTTGAGCTGTTTCTCGATCGCGGCGCGGGACTGTTCCGCGAGCCGTTTCTGATCCTCGCCGTGATAGAAAATCCCGGACCGGTAGGTGCTGCCGCGGTCGCAGAACTGGCCGCTGGCGTCGAGCGGATCGACGTTGTGCCAGAACACGTTCAGTAGTTTCTCGTAACCGATCTTCTTCGGATCGTAGATGATCTGCACCGCCTCGACGTGCCCGGTGCCGCCGGCCGATACTTCTTCATAGGTCGGGTTCACTTTATGTCCGCCGGTGTAGCCGGAAGTGACCGAGATCACGCCTGCAAGCTTTTCGAACGGCGGCACCATGCACCAGAAGCAGCCGCCGGCGAAGGTGGCCGTGGCGGTCGTTTTGTCCGGTGCCGCCGGACTGGTGGCCGCGGAGACCAATGCGACTGCCAGCAACATCCCGGCCATGGCCGCGGCGAATCGGGATATGGTCACGCGCATCGTAAATCCCTCCATGCAATCGGCCCATGGGTTTTAAGACAAGGCCCTGCGCCGATGGTTGCGCGCGTCTAAACGGCCTTGAGCAGCGCCTTTGCGCCAAAGACAGCCGCCGGCGGAATTCAAGGAACTTATACCGTGATGGGTGTCCCTACCATCAGGGCAAGTCACTAAGTTACCCTGGCAGGCGGCGGCATGGACCCAAGCCAGGCCATGAATAATGAAGGAAGTTTTCCGTTGAGTCGACGCCACTTCTTCGTGCCGATTGTCCTGGCCTGTTTGCTGGCCGGATGCGCCACCTGGTCCGGCCACGGGGTGACGGTCGCTCACGCGCTCAAGCTGCGCATCGCGGTACTGCCGGTGCAACGCGACGTCGTGATCAATAAATTGTCGGACCTCGAATCCGTTCCCAACCCCACCAAGCCGGTGCCGGACGAAGCGCGGCTGATCGATCAAAAGATGCAGTCCGTTGCCAAAGAGATGACCCGCGCCATCGAGGCGCGACTGAGCGCCAGCCCCTATTTTGAAGTCGTGCCCCATGAACAGACCGAGACCGAGCTGGCCACGCTGGGAATGCCGGCGGCCACACCCCTGACGCCTGGACAGGTAGAGCGTTTGGGCAAGGCGCTCGACGCCCAGGTCGTGTTGGCGATCGAGCTTTCCGGTTACGGCCAGCTGAAGCGGAAGTGGATCACGATCCTGATCGGCAGCGGCGTGGGTGAGGGCGTGGTGCAGGGCGCGGTTGTCGCCAAGGCCACCCAGAGCGCCGCGCTCGGCGCGGCCGCGATGCTGGAGGAGATCGGGCAGGAAATCCTGACCTGGGGTGGCGGCGCCCATCTTTTCAACGAGCATTATTCGCCGGTGATCCTCGAAGGCCGCCTGGCCAGCACGACGGACGGGAAAACGCTGTGGAACGACACCGCTCTCGCAAGCATCGACAAGCCGGCCCTCAAAAAACTGCCCGGGGATCAACAAAAGAAAAAGGAAGTGCAGCTGCGCGTCACGGCGGAAAAGGCCGAGCGGGAGCTTGTCGAGGCGCTGGAAAAAGAAGTGAAGAAACAGTTGCCGGAATAATGGCGGTCTTGGACAGGGTTTCCCGCTTAAAACGTGTGCGGCGTGCGGATCGGTTTTGCGCCAGTAGAAGGGACGCCCGCACAGGGGCTCGGTTGATGATCAGAATTCCTGCCGCGTCTATTGGTGAAGCGGGTTCGCGCCATCGCCGTTCCGCGAGGCACCAGCTGTCTCGACCAGAGCGGACCGCGCCGAAAGCCCGACTTCGTTCGTGGCGCAATTTCTCAGCACGAGTTCCGGCGGGTCGACGGAAAAGGTGAACGGGGCGGCCTTGTTGAGGGCGGACAGGCCCAGAATCTGGCGGGTGCGGGCCGGGAAAACGGCCGCCTCGACGTTGCGGATGGTGCAGGTACCGATGCGTAACTCGTTGATCGCGTAGACCGGAATCACGATCTCGGACCCGTTGGCCAGGATCGCTCGCAGCTCCTTCACGTAGCGCGCCTGTTTTCGTTCCTGCAGGGCGTTCAAGGTTTTTTCGTTGATGGTCAGGTAGCCCGAGCCGGTATCGACCATGAACTCGCTGACTCCGAGGTCGGCGATCTGGGCGTTCACGTAATAGGTTGCCATCCCCTTGTCATGCATGGGTACCGTAACGTCGAACTCATCCCCCAGAACAGGGGTTGAGACGAGCGTCACGGCAACGGCCAGCCAGGAACAATGTATTGCGGATAAGGACATGCTTCTCCCACATAAACCACGCCGGTTGTCGACTTTCGGAGTGCGGTGTTGCGACATCCTCAACACTTACATTTATGAAATAGTTGACGCCGGCACAAAGATCAAGTTGGAGTAGCTGGTGGCTATGCCCATCCTGCTCACGGGGACTGCTTTTACAGTGGTTGTGGCTTCGGCTTGCTCGATGCCGGTCGGGAAGGAACTTGTATGAGCGCGAAGATCGAAGGGGCACGAAAAAACCCCATTCCCCGCGACGCAGAGAATGGGGCGTACACCCTCACGGGGAGGGTATCGTCGTTACTTGGTTTCCTTCGGCATGGCATCTTTTGGCATGGCTTCCAACGCGGAGAACTCTGCCGCATCGAGCTTGCCGTCCTTGTTGGCATCGGCCTGATTGAAGTTTTTGCTAACCTCGGGCGATTGCTTTGCCTCGTCACGGCTGATTTGGCCATCATGGTTCGTATCCAATTTCTGGAACGTGGCCGTGTCGGCTCCAGCCCAGGCAAAACCAGAAACGGTGATCAGCGTCAATGCAGCGAGTAAGTGCTTCTTCATAACAACCTCCTTTGTCGTGTGAATGAGCAAAACTGCTTCCTGTAAAAGAAGCGACCTATTTGATAACAGACTGTCGACGGTGGTTCCAACTCGTCCCGATCGCCGGTTGGCCCGTCAAGATCGGTGGTCAGCGGGATGATGTGAATTCGGTAACGCATTCTCGATGGCCATGGCGATTGAAGCCATGTACGACGGCAGCCCGGCTAGTGTAAACGCGAATCCGGCTATTGTCATGCGCATCGAAAACCCCTGATTTAACCCAATCAGCGACTTCAGAAAGCCCTCATCCGGCATGTTTGGTGCGACGGCGGAGCATCCAATACACGACAAAAAGCGAGAGGGTCGCGAGCAAATGCTTGAAGGAATGCCCGCTGATGGCATCTCCGCTGGCCGCGAACACCGCCGCATCGAAATGCTCGGCCAGTTTGGAAGTGAAGTAGATCGCGAGAGCGATCAGCAGCAGGCTGCGATGCGTATACGGGCTTTTGAACAGCAGCAGTATCGCCGGAAGCATCACCAACGGCAGGAACTGCACCAGCACGTACAGCCGCAGGTCGTCGGTGTAGTGCCAGTAGATCACGCTCGCGATGCCGAAAATAATCGCCGGCGCGAGCAGATATTTTTCCAGTCGCGGGTTCACATGCTCGCTCAACACCGCGACCGAAAGCGCCATGAAGCCGATGCTCATCGGCAACCGGTCCCACACGAGCGTGCCGTTGTTCGGGTTCATGTGATAGTAACCGGACCCGAGACACACCAGCGTCACGCCGGTAAAGCATGCCAGCCACGCCCACCGCGCCCCGATCCTCTGCCTGCGCGCGCATAGCACGATCCCCGCGATACCCACGGCCAGAAACGCGAGATTGGTGGTGACATTGAGAAAATTGCGAATGCCGAGCAATCCACGATGATCGGCAAAGTCATGATACGCCGGGTCTTGCGCGATAGGCGGCAGCAACATGACCCCGACCAGCGCCGCGGCCGCCAGCAGAACAACCAGGTAAACTCGGTGAGTGAAATTTATGACCCGGACCTCCCTCAATTCATTTTGATCAGTTACGGGATTGCGTTCAATCGGAGCCCTTACACTGAATGCGCCGCCGCAGACGGCTCCACGAATAATAGTTGTAGCTATTGAGCCCGATTCGTGTATAGTGCCAGTGCTTGCAGCACACTCCTTTCAGACAGTTCGGTAGTCCCTCCCAGTTTCTTCGGCAGTTACTCCCGCGTTCGCTTTCAGGAATGAACTGCAAACCATCGCAATTCAACCAAACAGAGGTATTTTCGTGATTACAGGAACAGTAAAGTGGTTCAACGACGCCAAGGGCTTCGGCTTCATCACCCCCACAGACGGCGGTAAGGATGTCTTCGTGCATCACTCCGCGGTCCAGGGTTCCGGCTTCAAGAGCCTGACCGAGGGTCAGCAGGTGAAATTCGAGCTGCAGGATGGACCGAAGGGTCCGTCGGCGGCGAACGTTCAGCCGGCTTAACGCCAAGCACTGCGAGAGCAGAGTTTGAAACGAAGACCCCGCCGAGAGGCGGGGTCTTTTTTTTGCATGAACGGGAGAGGAAATTATTCCGGCAAGTCGATATCCCGTTCCATTTCCTTCTTCATCTGCTCCCGCTGCTTCGCGATAATCTCCTCGCGGCGTTTCTTGCGCTTCTCGAAGGCATCGGGTTTCTCGGGGATGGAGTTCTCGCCGAACAGCACCTGCTTGAGATAGCGGAAGGCGAACTGCATCAACTCGACCTCGTCGGACAGCAGTTTCTGGAAATACGCCGGTTCGATGTCGTAGACGTCGTGGAAGAACGGGCTGGCGATGAACACCCGGAAGTTGTCGAGGTCGTAGCTCGCGAGATAGAAGAGATCCATGCTCTTTTGCGACGGCCGGCCCACGGTCGGGCCGCTAGAGCGTTTCTTCAAAATGATATCGCGCCACTCCCGGGTCATTTCGTCGTACTGCTCCACCCCCTGTTCCTGGCGGTACTCGCGCACGGTCAGCGTGCGCGGCTCGTCATGACCGAGGCAGTGTTCTTCCCTGACCACGAAATAAAAATCCTCGGGCCTGGACGAACCGGTGGCGCGCATGGTGGTGGCGCCGAGCGCGTAGTAGCGGCAGGCGGCCGGGCGGTCTTCGTACACGCCGCAACCCTGGGGCGTGAGGAACTGGCACTCGGCGGTGCCTTCCTTGGTCTTCATCTTGATGCCGGGCAGGCCGTGCGCGTCCATGTCGAAGACGGTGGCGTACTTTTCCAGGAACTCCGCCGAGGTCACTCCCAGGCGGTTCTTCAGCCGCAGGATGTCATACGGCGTGAGCATGATGTTGATGTTCTGGCAGCACTTGTTGAAGCAGGCGATGCCCGGGCGGCAGCGGAACTGGATGGTGTCGTCCAGGCCGAGCTTGATCGGCACGACCGGGCTCGACGGGCGCGGGTCCTGGATACTGGGGTCGTTGAAATCCTGACTCATGAATGTACCTCGAACAAAAAGTAGCCTGGATGGAACGAAGTGGAATCCGGGAATCCTGGGTTTCGCTGCGTTACACCCAGGCTACATAAATCTCTAAAACAAACCGGCGAATACCGGATTGCCTATTTTACACCTTACCAAAGACAAAGGGGTCCGGGTTGCCCCGGACCCCTTGTTTACGGCATTGCCGCTCGAATTACTTGACCAGCTGGACGTAGGGGACTTTCTTCAGTTCCCACTTCTTGGTGTTACGGTCGTACTTCGAGTTCACGAACACCTTCCAGTTGTTGTCGTCGATGAAGTTGTAATCCATCCGGTAGTAGAAGCCCGGGTAACGGGTTTCCTGACGGAACTGGATGTGCTTCATGTGCGCCTCGGCGGCGAGGATGCGGTGGTAGTTCTCCCACGCGCGCAGCAGCTCGTGCAGATCCTTGGCGCGCATCTTCAGGGAGTCTTCCTTCAGCATCTCGAGCTTCTGCTCGCAGATCTCGAGCAGCTTGGCGTTGGTCTGGTAGTACGTCGACACACCCGCGCAGTACTCGTCCATGATCTTCTGCAGACGGAACTGCAGCATCTTGGGCGTGATGTAGTTCGGGTTGACGTCGATCGCCGTGGTGTAGTCCTTGTGCTCCAGGAAGGTCTTCACCGGACGGTAGATCTCGTCCACCAGTTCCTGCGTCGTGCGCGACATCTCGGGCTTCCAGCTCTTGTTGTCCAGGGCGAACTTGACCATGGCCTTGGCGGCGATGCGGCCTTCGGCGTGCGATCCGGAGGAGAACTTGTGACCGGAGGCGCCCACGCCGTCACCGGCGGTGAACAGACCCTTGACGGTCGTCATGGAGCGATAGCCCCAGCTCCACTCCTTCGGCGCGCCGACGTCGGTCGGACCGGAGACCCAGATGCCGGCACAGCCGGAATGCGAACCCAGCAGGTACGGCTCGGTCGGCATGATTTCGGAGGGGCGCTTGTCCGGCTCGATGTTCTCGCCGGCCCAGATGCCGCACTGGCCGATGGTCATGTCGAGGAAGTCTTCCCAGGCTTCCGCCAGCAAGTGCTGCACTTCCTTCGGGGTCATGTTCTTCGCGAGGTTGGCTAGCGCCGTCGGGGTGTCCATCAGGATCGGACCGCGGCCTTCGCGCATCTCGTTCAGCATGATGTGGTTGCGCAGGCAGGTGCCCGGGACGCCCTGGCCGTACTTGCCAAAGCGCTTCTCGTCCTTGATCAGGTGGCCGTTGATGGCGTTGTAGTCTTCACCCGCGCCGTTCATGACCTTGGCCTTGAACAGCAGGAACCACGCGCCCACCGGACCGTAGCCGTCCTTGAAGCGGGCCGGCACGAAGCGGTTTTCCATCATGGTCAGCTCGGCGCCGCACTCGGCGGCCATCGCGTAGGTCGAACCGGCGTTCCACACCGGGTACCAGGCGCGACCCGTGCCTTCGCCGACGGAGCGGGGACGGAACACGTTCACCGCGCCGCCGCACACCAGCAGGCAGGCCTTGAACTTGTAGATGAAGAGCTTGTTCTCACGCACCGAGAAACCGGCGGCGCCGGCGACGCGGTTCGGATCGTTCTTGTCGGTGACCAGACGCACGATGAACACGCGCTCCTGGATGTTTTCCATCCCGAGCGCCTTCTTCGCGGCTTCGGCGACGATCCACTTGTAGGACTCGCCGTTGATCATGATCTGCCACTTGCCCGAGCGCACCGGCTTGCCGCCTTCGGTGAGCTTCTTGCCTTCGTCACCGGGCTGCTTCCACACCGGCAGGCCCCACTCCTCGAAGTGGTGCACCGAGTCGTCCACGTGACGGCCCACGTCGTACACCAGGTCTTCGCGGATGATGCCCATCAGGTCGTTACGCACGTAGCGCACGTAGTCGGCCGGATCGTGCTCGCCGCAATAGGTGTTGATCGCGGACAGACCCTGCGCCACGGCGCCGGAGCGGTCGAGCGCTGCCTTGTCCACCAGTTTGATCTTGAGGCCGGCGCTCTCGTTCCAGCGCATGATTTCGAACGCCGCGCCGCAAGCTGCCATGCCGCCGCCGATGATGAGGATGTCGACTTCTTCCTCGACGATCTGCGGATTACCGAAAGTACCTTCTGCCATTTTATTTCACCTCAAAAGCGGCGAATCGGCCGGAGCACGCGGCCCCTCGTGGCGGATTCGCCGGTTGTCGTTAAAAAACGCTTAGCCGTTCACCAGCTGGCTGCGATCGCACGCGTGGATGCAGTTCGGCGTGAAGAATTCGATCGCGTCGAGCTTGGAGGCGTCGGCCTTGGGCTTGCCTTCGTACGGCTTGATCGAGCCTTCCGCCGTGGTGCGGATCGGGAACTTGAAGCGCTTGATGTTGCCGTTGCGGAACTTGATGGTCCACATGATCGAGTCGGTGCCGCGGAGCGGCTGCACCGAGCCGCCGAGCGGAACGACGTCGGCGTAGTGACGGCACTCGATCGCCTGCTGCGGGCAGATCTTCACGCAGGAATAGCATTCCCAGCACTGTTCCGGTTCCTGGTTCCAGGCCTTCATCGCATGGCCGGTTTCGGAGCCGTCTTTGTCGAGCTTCATCAGGTCGTGCGGGCAGATGTACATGCAAGCGGTCTTGTCCTGACCCTTGCAGCCGTCGCACTTATCGGTACGTACAAATGTTGGCATGGTGGTTCTCCACTTTAAGGTTGCAAATAAAAACAGTTAAAACAAAGGGTAAATCCTGCTTACCGCGCCGAATGGCCGGTGAGCTTGACTTCGACTTTCTCGGTGAGGCTGCCGTAGTACGCGCGCAGCACCTCGAGCACCTCGGGGCGCGAGAACTCGGCCGGGACGTCGCCGCCCTCGGACAGCATCTTGCGCAGCTTGGTGCCGGACAGCAACAGACGGTCCTTCTCGTCGTGCGGGCAGGTGCGGGCCGACGCCATGCCGCCGCACTTGTAGCACCAGAAGGTCCAGTCGATCTTGAGCGCCTTGGTCTCGAGTGCATCCTTCGGAATCTGGTCGAAGATATGATGCGCATCGAACGGGCCGTAGTAGCTGCCAACACCGGCATGGTCGCGCCCGACGATCAGGTGCGAGCAGCCGTAGTTCTGGCGGAACAGCGCGTGCAGCAGCGCCTCGCGCGGACCGGCATAACGCATGTCCAGCGGGTAGCCGGCCTGGATCACGGTATTCTTGACGAAGTACTTGTCGATCAGGGTGCCGATCGCCTTGGAGCGCACATCGGCCGGGATGTCGCCGGGCTTGAGCTTGCCGAGCAGCGAGTGGATCAGCACGCCGTCGCAGGTTTCGATCGCGACCTTGGCGAGGTATTCGTGCGAGCGGTGCATCGGGTTGCGGGTCTGGAACGCGGCGACCGTGGACCAGCCGTTCTTCTTGAAGAGTTCGCGGGTCTCGGCCGGGGTGAGGAACTGATCGCCGTACTCTTCCTTGAATTTGCCGGTGGACAGCACCTTCACCGGGCCGGCGAGGTTGACCTCGCCCTGTTCCATCACCATCTTGACGCCGGGGTGTTCCAGGTCGGTCGTCTTGTACACCATCATGCACTCGTGCGCCTTGTCGATGGCGTACTTCTCGCTGACCTTCATGGTGGCCATGATCTCGCCGGACTCGCCGTCCACGAGCGCCACGTCGGTGCCGGTCTTGATGCCGTCGGCGGTGGCTTTGTCGGTGGAGAGGGTGATCGGGATCGGCCAGAACAGGCCGTTGGCCATTTTCATTCCGTCGCACACACCCTGCCAGTCGGCATGGGTCATGAAACCTTCGAGTGGGGTGAAGCCGCCGATGCCCATCATGATGACGTCACCGGTTTCGCGGGAACTGATACGGACCTTGGGCAGGGATTCAGCGCGTTTCTTTTCGGCGATCAGCGCTGCGTCTTTCAGAAGTAGCGGCTTGAGTTCGCCGCCGCCATGTGGATTGACCAGTTTGGACATAAATGTCTACCTACCTTGTTCGTTCGGACATAAAGAGGAATTCTCTTCCCCTGATTATTACGTCGGTGGTTCTTGAAAGCGGAGTGCCGCTGCTTCCGAGCCGCGGAACTCTATAGGGTTGCTTCCAGCAAAACTAATTAGAATTACTGGTGCCGCTCATAAGTTTCCCTTATTTGCGGTGGTACGCCGGCCCGGAAAAACGGAGATAATATTTGGAATCAATCGGGCGCCTCTGGTGTGAGGCGACGATTACCACGGACCCTGGCAAGGGCGGTTATTCTAGCGCAGCCAGTTTTGCCGTCTACAGGAAAAGCAGGGGTGATGAATTCATGAGTATTACCGTCAGGTTTTTCGCCAGCCTGCGTGAGCGGCTGGGAAAGGAACAAGACATTATTGATAGCAAGGGAATAGTCACTGTTGCCGACGTGTGGCAGGCATGCGCGCGAATTCCCTTTCCGGACAACGTGCTGGCGGCGGTAAATATGGAATACGCGCGGATCGATCAGCCGGTCCGGGACGGAGATGAGGTGGCATTTTTCCCGCCGGTGACCGGAGGCGCGCAATGAATATCCGCCTGGCCGCCGATGCCTTCGACCCGTGGCAGGAAATCGTCCGCCATCAAATGGAACATCCGGCGCTGGCCGGCAAGTTCGGCGCCACCGCGGTGTTCGTGGGTACGCTGCGGGATTTCAACCAGGGCGAGACCGTGCGGGCGATGCGGCTTGAACATTACGCCCCGATGACGCAAAAACACCTGGAGCGGCTGACCGGGGAGGCCGCCTCGCGCTGGCCGATCGCGGACATGCTGGTGATCCATCGCTACGGCGAACTGCGGCCGAATGAACCGATCGTGCTGGTGGCCTGCTGGGCGGCGCACCGCGACAGCGCCTTTGCCGCCTGCCGTTTCGTGATTGATGAACTGAAAACGCGCGCGCCGTTCTGGAAACAGGAGCTCACCGGGAAAGGCCGGCGCTGGGTGGAACAGGAAAAATAAGGAGGGAGAGCAGAATTGCTTTCCCTGGCCTCTTGCTCATCAATGTTTATTTCTTGACGGTCGTCGCGACGGGAGCCTTGTTCGGTGGCTGCTTTTTAAGCTCGCGGTAGCGCGCCAGATCCTGATCGTATTCCATGCGAATGGCCGCCTGTTCCTTGCGCTTGTCGGCGATTGCGGCTTCATGTCGGGCGATCTGCGCCTTGGTCATCTCGATATTTTTCACGGCCGTCTCATCCGGCTTGCCGGATTTGCCGTCGTCCGCCACCTGCGCTTCCATGCGCGTGAGCGCGGCGCGCAGCGGCGCCAGGGTCTGTTCGCTGGCCTTGATTGTGGCCTCGATTTGCGCGATTTTGCGATCGCGAATGTAGGTGATGTCGTCTTCCACGCCGTAGCTGGAAAGCAGCAAGGCGTCTTTCTTGGCCTGGTCATCGGCTTTCTTCTTGGCCGCTTCCTGGGCTTCCTGGTTCGCTTCGCGTTCCCTGAGTTCCTGCTCCGTCGGCGGCGCGGCGATGACTCTTTTTGTCACGCCTTCATCGCTCATCACCGTGATCTTGGACGTGGCGCATGCCGCCGAGGCAGTGTCGCCGTAATGCCAGCGCCCAGTGGCGTCCTGGCATTTCTTGATAGTTTTGCCCGTTTCGGCGCCCTCGGCGGCCACAAGCCCGAAAGCGGACATGGTCAGACCGAGGACGAGCATCAATGTGCGAGACGATGGATGGCGTGACATGACTTGCTCCTTCTCTGATTCAAGATAGGCGCCGGTCTGCCGCCATGTCAACCATGCCCGCCGTGCGGCGTGCCATCGCCGAAAAACGGTGACAAGCCGTGCCTGCGCCATGACGTAGCGGCGGTCTGTGCCATAATCCGCGGCCGTATGCGTGGCAATACCCATCGCCGGGCGCGTCTGTGAATTGGGCTGAACAGCTCCTGCTGTTGTTGATATCGCTGGTGGCCAACGTGTTCTCGGCCTTCGCCGGCGGCGGCGCGGGGCTGTTGCAGTTTCCGGCGCTGATTTTTCTCGGTCTGCCCTTCGGCATCGCTCTTGCGACGCACAAGGTCGCCAGCGTGGCGCTCGGCGTGGGCGCGACGCTGCGGCATCTGCGCGAGCAGTCGCTGGAATGGAAATTTTCCCTGTTCATCCTTGCCGCCGGCCTGCCCGGCGTGATTATCGGCGCCGCGTTCATCCTGGACGTGCCGGACGCTATCGCGCGCGTCTCGCTCGGGATTCTTACCATCGGGATCGGCGTCTATTCCTTCCTTAATAAGAAGCTCGGACTCGAGCACCTGCCCATCCACCGCACGCGGCGCGGCATGCTGTTTGGGGGGCTGGGCCTGTTCGTCGTGGGTGTGCTCAACGGTTCGCTGACCTCGGGGACCGGGCTGTTTTGCACGATCTGGCTCGCGCGTTGGTTCGGGCTCGATTACCGGCGCGCCGTGGCCTATACGCTGGTGCTGGTGGGACTGTTCTGGAACGGCGCCGGCGCCATTACCCTGGGCGTGCTCGGCAGTATCAAGTGGTCGTGGCTGCCAGCGCTGCTGGCGGGGTCGTTGCTGGGCGGTTACCTCGGCGCGCACTGGTCGATCGTCAAGGGCAATCTCTGGATCAAGCGCGCGTTTGAGACCGTCACGGTACTGGTGGGGCTCAAGCTGATTTTCTGATCGCATCCCACCCGGGCCTTGCTATATTTGTCAGGGGGGCGCCGAGAGGGCCATACCACCAATCAATTCAATCCGGAAGCCAATCTTGAAACTCGAAGACATTCTGAAACCAAAACGCGAAAAGCGCCGCCGTGCGCTCGACCAGGTGGGCCAGTTCACCAGCATGCTCGGGCCGCAGTCGGTGTACAAGGGCGTGTTTCAGGGGAAGGACAGCCACATCGTGTACGGCGAGGTGCAGGGCGAGTGCGATATCGAGGGCACGCTCGTTCTTGGTGAAGGCGCTCGCTGGCGCGGCAACATCCGTGCACGGATCGTCGTAATTGCCGGCCAAGTCGAGGGCGACATTCAGGCCGACAGCAAGCTCGAACTGGCGCGCACCGCGGTGGTGCGCGGCAAGATTTCGAGTCCGGTGGTGGCAATCGCCCGCGGTGCGGTGCACGACGGTTCCATTCGCATGACCGACCAGACCAAAGTTACGCGCTTTGAAGATCGACGCGAGGCGCCGGAAGGCGAAAAGGAAATATAGTCGGGCCGGTAGCGCCTAGTGCCCGAGGCGAATGGGCGGCTCCCTTCCGAGGCGAAGCTCCTTCGAAGGGCGGACGCCGGGCCGCCACCGCCGAAAGAGCTTGCGCCTCGGGATCCGGCGGCTAAACGGCTTCGAGATGCTGTTTGATGGCGGTCAGCCACTGTTCCATGTTTCCTTCAAGCTGTTGCGCGAGCATTTGTTCCCGGCCGCGATGCACCCGTGTCGCATATTCCGGATCGAGAAACGGCAGCCACTGGTAAATTTTTTCCATGGCGGCGCTGGACGGTGTTTGCTGCAGTGCCTGGCTCAGCATTTCTTCGGTTGGCTCGAAGCGCTCGGTTTGGGTCAACCGCGTGCCGTCGCGGTCGGCCGTGGTTTCGAGGGTGAGCTCGAACGGCACCTCGGAATCCGAAATGGAAACGATGCACTGATTCGGCACGAACTCGCGCACGCGCATGCGGTAGTCGAGGATGCGATCATTCATCTGCAGGCGAAAATGGCAGACGCTTCCCGCCCGCAATGGTCCCCCGCTTTCAATCCGTACAGCCAGGGGCCGGGCGTGCGGCGAGAGCGCGCTGCGCGCGACCGGGTCCGCCATGAGCGCGAAGACGCGTTCGATGGGCGCACGGATGTGAATGCTCCGGGAAACGACGATCATGCGTTTTTCCGGTATGGATATGAAATTGCAGATGAACGAGCAATATCTGCTATTTTCTCAGGCGCGGGCCGCGTCAATCCGTGTTCTTTTCGCGGTCCCGTAAACGCTTTCAGGTTCCGTACCGTTGCCGATAGGCGTCAATGGCGTCGATATAGCGCCGCGCGCCGTCCTTTCCGTCGAGGTAGCGGAGCAGGGTTTCCAGGGCCACGATACTGACGACGCGCAGTCCCAGCGTCGACTCCGCTTCCTGCACCGCCGACAGCGCGGTCTCACCGCGTTCCTGCCGGTCGAGCGCGATCGCCATGCCCACCGGCTGCGCGTTGGCGGTCTTGATGATCTGCACCGATTCCCGGGCCGAGGTGCCGGCGGAAATCACGTCGTCGACGATCAATACTTTTCCCTGCAGCGGATGACCGATGATGATCCCGCCCTCGCCGTACTTTTTGACTTCCTTGCGGTTGAAGGCGTATGGCACGTCGCGTTCGCCGCTCTCGGCGAACGCCATCGCGGTGGCGCAGGCGAGCGGCACGCCCTTGTAGGCCGGGCCGTAGAGCATGTCGAAGCCGATGCCGCTGTCCTCGATGGCGTGCGCGTAAAAGCGACCGAGCCGGGCGAGCTTGCGGCCGGTATTGAACAGGCCGCTGTTGAAAAAGTACGGGCTGATCCGCCCCGACTTCAGCGTGAACTCCCCGAAACGCAGTGCCTGGCATTCGATGGCGAAATCGAGAAACTCGCGCTGATAATCTTTCATGGCGCGGATTGTAATCGCCGCCACCGATGCAGAAAAGTCGGGTATCATAAAAAACCATGCGCGTGATCACACTCAACGTCAACGGCATCCGTTCCGCGGACAGGAAGGGTCTGTTCGAGTGGCTGCCGCGCCAGCGCGCGGACGTGGTATGCCTGCAGGAGGTCAAAGCGCAGCAAGGCGATCTCACCGAACAGATGCGCGCGCCCAAGGGGTTTCACGGGTTTTTCTGCTGCGCCGAGAAGAAGGGTTACGCCGGGGTGGCGCTGTATGTACGGCGTGAGCCGGACAAGGTGCACGTCGGCTTCGGCTCGAAAGAGCACGATGACGAGGGCCGTTACCTGCAGGCCGATTTCGGCAAGCTCAGCATCGTGTCGATCTACCTGCCTTCGGGTTCGGCGGGTCCGCACAGGCAGGAATCGAAATACCGTTTCATGGACCACTTCTTTCCCATACTGAAAAAGCTGCGCCACGACGGGCGCGAGTACATCCTGTGCGGCGACTGGAACATCGCGCACAAGGAAATCGACTTGAAGAACTGGAAATCCAACCAGAAAAACTCCGGATTCCTGCCCGAGGAACGGGCCTGGCTGACGAAGGTGTTCGACGAGCTCGGCTGGGTGGATGCGTTTCGCACCCTGAACGACAAGCCCGATCAGTACACCTGGTGGTCGAACCGCGGCCGCGCCTGGGAGAAGAATGTCGGGTGGCGCATAGACTATCAGATCACCACGCCCGGGATCGCGAAGAAAGCGGAGGGCGAACGCATCTATAAGGATAAGCGTTTCTCCGATCACGCGCCGCTGATCATGGATTACGATTACGAGCTTTAGTCGAGCGGCTGTAGGCGACACAAATTCCTTGTGGTCTTCCTCGATTTTTCTCAGCACTTCGGGATAATAACAACCCATGATCACCAGCGAATCGAAAAAATAAAATGGCACGCGTAAAAGTCTACAGCACGGGTGTCTGCCCCTTGTGTCAGAAAGCCAAGCATCTGCTGACCAAATGGAACATTCCGTTCGACGAGGTGCGCGTGGACGTCGACAAGAGCAAGTTGCGCGAGTTCGCGGAGGTCACCAACGGCGCGCGCACGGTGCCGCAGATCGTGATCGACGGCAAATGCATCGGCGGGTTCGACGATTTGACCGAGCTGCACATGGAGGGCAGCCTGGACGAGCTGGTCGAGCCGCCGGCGGTCGGTTAGGTTAATTGCTCACTCGTAACGAGCGGCGCGCCGCGCGGATTCCTTCCAGATTATTTCTTCGAGCGGGCCACGGTGGTGGCGGCAGTCGCGAGCGCGATGACCGCGCCGAACAGCGTTATGCCGAAGAGACTGATCCAGTCCGAGATTTCCCGGAGCGCAAACAGATTACCGAGTTGGGCCGGCAGGTCCAATGGCAGGCTCGGCTGCAGGCGTTTTTGTTTGAACGCTTCGAGCAAAGCCACGCACAACGCCGCCACGGCAAAGCCGACGGCGCCGCCGATGACGGCGCGCCACGCCAGGCGCGCACGCGTCAGGGGGCGCGGATGTATTTCAGCCAGACCTTCGATAGTCGGCTCGCGTACTCCGAGGGGAGAAAAGCGTTGCAGCATCAGCATGCCGGGGACGCCGACTGCGATCGAAAACAGGAAGAAATCATGCCAGCCGATGGCATCGACCATCACGCCCGTAACCGGTCCGGCAAGGATGCGGGGCAGGGCGAAGAGGCTGGAGAACAGCGCGTACTGGGTGGCGGAGAACTCCTTCATGGTCATGCGCAGCAGCAGCACGCCGAAGGCGCCGGTGCCCATGCCGGTGGTGAGGCTCTCGAATCCGATGGCGCTGTACATGAGCGGACGGTTGAGGCCGATGTCGGCGATCAGGACGTAACCGAAATTGGACGCGATCTGCAACGCGCCGAACACCCACAGCGCGTGACCCAGGCCCATGGCGGTGGTGAGCATGCCGCCGAGAAACGTGCCGGCCAGGGTCGCGACCAGCCCGATGGTGGCGGTGGCGATGCCGACGTCGATGTCGTTGAAACCGACCTG
>JBLMXN010000132.1:0-19101 GCA_050257795.1 Bacteroidota bacterium | reverse complement strand
CTATCGCACCACGCCCGCGATCTACGGGAAGAAGGTCCAGGAGATGGTGGATCAATACACGGTGCGCAAGGAAACCGCGCGCCAGATGCCGGTGGTGCATCCGCCCGCGGGCGCCGACGTTTACCTCCTGGCCCGCCTGTGGGAATGGTATCCGATCCTGGAACTGGAGAACGGCAAGACCTATCGCCTGCACATCTCATCCATGGACTGGCAGCACGGCTTCTCGCTGCAACCGGAAAACATCAACATGCAGGTGATTCCCGGTTATGAAATGGTGGTGAAGATCGCGCCGAACAAGGCGGGCACCTACACCATCGTGTGCAACGAATACTGCGGCATCGGGCACCACACGATGACCGGCGAACTATACGTGAAGTAGGGAGGAGAGCGGCCCATGACGAATAACGCGGAATTCCGTACCTGTCCCGACACCGGCCTGCTGTTCCACAAGCCGGCCGAGACCCTGATGAAACTGAATGCCGTCGCCGGCATCGTTTACCTGCTGTTCGGCGGCGTGATCGGACTGTTGCTGGTGTTGACGCGCTGGCCCGCGGTGCACCTGCTGCCGGCGGACATGTTCTACGAGCTGCTGACGGCGCACGGTCTCGGCGTGCTCATTTTCTGGATTATCTTCTTCGAGATCGCGGTGCTGTACTTCACCTCCAGCACCCTGCTGCGCTCGCGCCTGGCGGCGCCGCGCTGGGCGTGGCTCGGATTCGCGCTGATGGTGATCGGGTCGGTGATGACGGAGGTCGCCATTCTGCAGGGCCGCTCGAGCGTGATGATGACCTCGTACGTGCCGATGTCGGCCGAGCCGCATTTCTACCTCGGCCTGATCCTGTTCGCGGTTGGCGCGCTCATCGGCTGCTTCGTGTTCCTCGGCACGCTGGTGATCGCGCGTGCCGAGCGCACCTACGGCGAGGGCTCGATCCCGCTGGTGACCTTCGGCGCGCTCACCGCCTGCATCATTGCGATCTTCACCATCGCCTCGGGCGCGATTATCCTGATCCCGACCTTCCTGTGGAAGATCGGTTACATCAACCATATCGATCCGCTGATGTACCGCATCATCTGGTGGGGCCTGGGCCACTCCTCGCAGCAGATCAACGTCTCGGCGCACATCTCCGTGTGGTATCTCATCGCCGGCGTGGTGTTCGGCGCCAAGCCGCTGTCCGAGAAGGTCTCGCGCATGGCGTTCCTGCTCTACATATTGTTCCTGCAGCTCGCCAGCGCGCATCACCTGCTGGCCGACCCCGGGATCAGCTCCGAATGGAAGATCTTCAATACGTCCTACGCCATGTATCTGGCGGTGCTGGCGAGCATGATCCACGGGCTCACGGTGCCGGGCGCGGTCGAGGCGGCGCAGCGCAAGCGCGGTTTCAACAAGGGCCTGTTCGAGTGGCTGCGCAAGGCGCCCTGGGGCAACCCGACGTTCTCCGGCATGTTCCTGTCGCTGATCATCTTCGGTTTCCTCGGCGGCATCACCGGCGTGATGATGGGCACCGAGCAGCTGAACCTCATCATCCACAACACCCTGTACGTGCCGGGCCATTTCCACGCGACGGTTGTGGGCGGCACGACGCTGGCGTTCATGGCGCTGACCTACTGGCTGGTGCCGATACTGTTCCGGCGCGAAGTCGTCCTGCCGGGACTGGCCAAGTGGCAGCCGTACCTGTTCGGTTTCGGCATGATCGGCTTCACGCTGTTCATGATGGGCGCCGGCACCCTCGGCGTCCCGCGGCGTCACTGGGACATCTCGTTCAGCCAGGCGATCTTCCAGTACCAGTATCCGGAAGTTGCCTACCTGATGCTGGGCCTGATGGCCATCAGCGGCATACTCGCGATCGTGGGCGGCGGACTTTTCGTGCTGCAGATCGTGGCTTCCGTGCTGTTCGGCAAGCGCCGCGGCGAGCAGAAGAGCGCCGTGCCGATGATCGCCGAACCGGTGGCGGCGGGCGTGCACGGGATCGGCATGGGCGGCATTTCGGTGCCCGGCACCCTGATCCTGGCGCTGGTGTTCCTGACGTCGTTCATTCTGTACTACTTCATCAACTGGAAATATCTGTCCCAGGTTTGGGGACTGAGCTAGAGCGGCGATTGTTTCCTTGATGAAGCTTGAACTTCTGGTTCCCTCCCCTGGACAGGGGAGGGACAGGGAGGGATCGGTAATAGGGCGGCCGCATCTGAAACCGGCGACGTAAGTCGCCGGTTTCAGATGCGCGGGCCACTGGGCCGGTTCCGCGCATAGGAAGCCGGGCAGGCGCGAGCCTGCCCGGCCATTCCTTGCCTCGACAGGTGCACTGATGCAGGCGCGGTTTTTGATTGCGGTACTCGGTTTGATCGGCCTCCTGGCCGGTGCGCCGGCGGATGCCGCAGACGCGCACAACCCCGCCGGACATGACGCCGCGCCGGCCGGCGCCGGATCGTCCTCGAAGTTCGATGAAAAAACCGCGCTCGCGATCAACCAGGCCGTGCTCGGCAAGCCGCTCGGCGACTACACCCTGGTCGGCGCCGACGGACGCACGGTGCGGCTGGCGGATTTCCGCGGCAAGCCGCTGGTGATCAGCCTGGTCTACACCAGCTGCTACCACATCTGCCCGACGACCACGCAGCACCTGGCCAAGGTCGTGCGCACCGCGCGCGCCGCGCTCGGCAACGACAGCTTCAGCGTCCTCACCATCGGCTTCGACACGCCCAACGACAACCCGGCGGCGATGCGCCAGTTCGCGCTGGATCAGGGTGTCGATCTCCCGAACTGGAAGTTTCTCAGTGCCGACGCCGCGACCATGGCCGGCCTGACGAAGGACCTGGGATTCATCGCCGACCGCGCGCCGCACGGATTCGACCACCTGATCGTGGCGTCGGTGATCGATCCGCAGGGCCGGGTCTATCGCCAGGTGTACGGCATGAATTTCGACACGCAACTGCTGGTCGAGCCGCTGAAGGAGCTGGTGTTCGGCACGCCGACCGCGCCCTCGCTGTTCACGCACCTGGGCAACCGCATCCGGCTGTTCTGCACCGTCTACGATCCCACCACCGACAGGTACCGGTTCGATTATTCCATTTTCATGGGCATCATCATCGGCTTCAGCATCATCGCGACGGTGAGCTTCCTGGTGATCCGCGAGTGGCTCCGCAACCGCCTGCGCGCCCGCGCTTGACCTGCGTCATAGTCGATTTTCCGAGCGCAGTGCTAAGGTTTATCCACCCCATGCCGGGGTAAGGGCATTCGCGGAGAACCGCATTGGTCGAAACGCTGCAGCATGTCGGTCGCCGGGTGTTTTCGCTGTTCGAGGACGCCTTCGACGCGGCTTTTGGTTCGAGGCTCAATCCGTTTTACCACCTCGGCGCGCTGTCGTTTTTCTTTTTCTGGGTGGTGCTGGCGAGCGGCGTATACCTTTATATCTTTTTCGAGACCAGCATCGACGGCGCGTACCGCTCGGTGGAGAGCCTCACGCATGTCCAGTGGTACGCCGGCGGCATCGCCCGCAGCCTGCACCGTTACGCCTCCGACGCCATGGTGATTGTGGTGCTGCTGCACCTCCTGCGCGAGTTCACGCTCGACCGCTACCGCGGCGTGCGCTGGTACGCCTGGGTCACGGGCGTGCTCCTGCTGTGGCTGCTGTACGCCTCGGGCATCGGCGGCTACTGGCTGGTGTGGGACCGGCTGGCGCAGTACATCGCCGTCGTGACGAGCGAGTGGCTCGACTGGCTGCCGCTGTTCGGCCAGTCGATCGCGCGCAATTTTCTGAATAGCACCACGGTGAACGACCGCTTCTTCTCGCTGCTGTCGTTCATCCACGTGAGCGTGCCGCTGTTCCTGCTGCTCGGGAGCTGGATCCACATCCTGCGCATCAGCCGCGCGCGCACCAACCCGCCGCGCCCGCTCGCGCTCGGCGCGCTGCTTGCCGTCGCGGCTCTCGCGCTCGCGCGCCCGGCGCTCAGTCAGGGCCCGGCGAACCTGGACACGGTGGTCAGCGTCGTGTCGCTCGACTGGTTCTATCTGGCGGCGTACCCGCTGATCGACATCTGGTCGCGCGGCGCGGTGTGGGCCGTGCTGGCGGGCGGGACGCTGCTGCTCCTGCTGTTGCCGTGGTTGCCGCGCCGGCGCGAACAACCGGCGGCGGTGGTGGATCTTTCGAATTGCAACGGCTGCGGACGCTGCTTCGCCGACTGCCCGTACAGCGCCGTGGTTCTGCGGCCGCGCAGCGACGGCCTGCCGTTCGAGGCCGAGGCGGTGGTCGACGCCAGCCTGTGCACCGCCTGCGGGATCTGCGTCGGCGCCTGCCCGACCGCGACCCCGTTCCGGCGCCTGGCCGAGCTGATTCCCGGCATCGACATGCCTCGGCTGACGGTGCGCGCGTTACGCAACAGCACGGCGGCGGCCGCCGCGCCGCTCACCGGGTCCGACCGGGTGATCGTGTACGGTTGCCAAGACGGTCCCGATCTCGCGCGGCTCGACGCGGCGGGCGTGGCCGCGATCGCGCTGCCCTGTGTCGCGGCGCTGCCGCCGTCGTTCATCGATTTTGTCATCAGCCGCGGGCACGCCGACGGCGTGCTGCTCGCGGGCTGCAAGGCCGGCGATTGTTATCAGCGTCTCGGCATCGAATGGACCGAACAGCGCCTGCAAGGCCGGCGCGATCCGTATCTGCGCGCCCGTGTGCCGCGCGAACGCGTGGCGACGTGCTGGGCCGGCCCGCGCGACGCGACCGGGCTCGCGCGCGAGGTCGCCGCGTTCCGCGCGCGGCTGCGCGAGCTTGGCCCGTATCGCCGCGACGGCGAGACCCCGCCGCCGGCGCCGAATCCGGAGGTGGGCGATGTCGCTTATCGCGTGGGATGAAAAATTCTCGGTCGGGGTCGCCTCGGTCGATCACGAGCACCGCGAGCTGATCGGCCTGGTGAACGACGCCCATGATCGCCTGATGCGTCCCGGGGCGAAAGCCGCAGTGCCGGATTTTCTCGGCGAGATCTACGCGCGGATTTCGGCGCACTTCGCGCTCGAGGAGAAGCTGATGCGGGTCGAGCATTACGCTCATTACGGCGAGCACAAGGCGGATCACGAGCGCCTGCTCGACGACATCCGCGACACCATGGACGATTACGAGGACGATCGTAACTTCGACGAGAACCGGTTCGCGCAACGCCTGCGGACGTGGTTCACGGAACATTTCCGCACGCACGACGCGCGGCTGCACGGGCATTTGGGTTAGGTGAAAATGTTTAAGAACTATTTTGAAATGAAATTGGTCGCTAGGACGCCAGGAGCGCCAGGGATTGAAATTTCCAAGATTTGGTTTTCCTGGCGACCCGGGCGTCCTGGCGTTTCTGATCATAGTTTGGAGTTTTAATCATGGTGAAAAACGTCTTGAGGTACTTCGGACAGGTGCTGTTCTACGGGATGTTCGTTGCCGTCATCGGTTATTTCTCGACGTCGCCGGCGTACGTGCATTTTCCGCCGGGCATGGCGTTGATCAAGGCGAGCTTCAGCCACGCCGGCCAGCCGAAGGAGGAATGCCACGTGCGTACCGCCGAAGAGCTGGCGAAACTGCCGCCCAACATGCGCCTGCCGGTGCAGTGCGGACGCGAGCGCTCGCCGGTGCGGTTCGAGCTCGACCTGGACGGCAAGCCGATTTATTCGGCGGAGCTGCCGCCCTCCGGGTTGGCGCGCGACGGGATGTCCAGCGTCTACCAGCGGTTTCCGGTGGTCGCGGGGCGCCATCGTCTGCGCGCGCGGCTGCAGGACAGCGTGCGTGTGCCGGATTTCAACTACGGCAACGAGGCCGACGTCACGCTGGCACCGGGGCAGGTATTTGTGGTGGAATTTGACGCGGTGCGCGGGGGGTTTATCTTCCAGTAGCCATGAGGCGAATCGACATGGTTGACGATTTTCTGCTTCCGGTGCCGGACAACGGCCGCCGCCAGCTGGCCGCCGGCTGGCTGATGCTGGGCCTGCTGTCGCTGCTCGGCTCCGGCGTGTTTTCGGTGCTGCTGGTGCTGTCGCGCACGCCGTACATGCAGAGCATCATTCCGTGGCTGGATTTTTTTCACACCGCGCTGGTGGTGCACGTCGACCTGTCGGTGCTGGTGTGGTTCCTCGCCTTCGGCGGCGCCTTGTGGAGCCTCAACTCGGCGCCGCGCTGGCTGTTCCTCGGGCGGCTGGCGCTGGTGATGGCGGCGGCCGGCGCGCTGGTGATGGCGGGCGCGCCGTTCTTCGGCGCCGGGCAGCCGCTGATGAGCAACTACATTCCGGTGCTGCAGCATTCGTTGTTCCTCGCGGGTCTCGTGATCTTCGCCGCCGGCATCGGTCTGCTGGTGTTGCGCGCGATGGCGGCGATCCCGCCGGTCGGGCCGTGGATGCAGGGCGCGGCGGCGTTGCGCTTCGGCCTCAATACCGCGGCGGTGTCGGCCATGCTCGCGCTCATCGCCTTCGTGTGGTCGTACCTGACCGTGCCGGAAACCCTGCATGGCAAACCGTACTTCGAGATGCTGTTCTGGGGCGGCGGCCACGTGCTGCAATTCACCTGGACGCTGCTGATACTGGTGGCGTGGCTGTGGCTGGCCTCGGCCTCCGGCATCCGCCTTTCGCTCAGTCCGCGCGTGGCGCTGATCCTGTTCGGCTTCGGCCTGATCGCGGTGTTCTTCACGCCGATCATCTATTACGCCTACCCGGTGACCTCGGTCGAGCACATCAAGCTGTTCACCTGGCTGATGCAATACGGCGGCAGTCTCGCCACGCTGCCGCTCGCGCTGGCGCTGCTGCACGGCCTGTGGCGCGCGCCGCGCGCCGCCGGCGAGGCGCAGCCGCTGCGCGCGGCGCTGATCGCCTCGATGATCCTGTTCGGCGCCGGCGGCGTGATCGGTTTTCTCATCCGCGGCACCAACGTCACCATCCCGGCGCACTACCACGGCAGCATCGTGGGCGTGACGCTCGCGTTCATGGGGCTCGCCTATCACCTGCTGCCGCAACTCGGTTACCGCGCGGTCGAGGTGCGGTGGGCGCGCGTGCAGCCCTGGATCTACGGCGGCGGGCAGTTTCTGCACGTCACGGGTCTGGTGATTTCGGGTGGTTACGGCGTGCAGCGCAAGGTCGCCGGCGCCGAGCAGGCGCTCGATTCCACCGGGCGCGTCTTCGGCATGGGCCTGATGGGGATCGGCGGCCTGATCGCAATCATCGGCGGTTTCCTGTTTCTGTACATCTGTTATCGCGCTATGCGTCCGATGAAGCTGGTGCGGCACGTAGCGTAGCGCGCACGGACGAGAAGCCCGAATCCGGCTTTCGATCCCGGTCCGTTAATTTCCACATGTTTAATGACTGAATCTCCCCGGAGAGATAGCCGCCGCTATCCACGATGGCGTTGCGCGCGACTATGTGTGGTTCGCTTGACCTAGGTCAAGTAAAGCCGTCTCGCATTTCCTAAATATGGCCGCCTTGGTCACGGTGCCGCCCGACGTTTTGTCGCTCACGATCGTAGCCATCGCCGTCCCGGATCGTAAACATCACTGAATCAATGGAGACAGCCCATGAGCAAAAAGACGCACGCAACCCCGATGCTGGATCAGCTGGAAAGCGGCCCGTGGCCGAGCTTCGTCAGCGGCCTGAAGCGGCTGGCGAAGGACAAGGACATGATGGTGGACCTGCTCGGACAGTTGGAGCATTCCTACCAGACCCGCAAGGGCTACTGGAAGGGCGGTACCGCGAGCGTCATCGGCTACGGCGGCGGCGTGATTCCGCGGTTCTCCGAAATCGCCGACAAGTTTCCGAAGTCATCCGAATTCCACACGCTGCGCATCATGCCGCCGCCCGGCATGCACTACAACACCGGCATCCTGCGCCAGTTCTGCGATCTGTGGGAGAAGCACGGTTCCGGCCTGATCGGGCTGCACGGCCAGAGCGGCGACATCATGTTCCAGGGCTGCAGCACCGAGAACATCCAGAAGGCCTTCGATGAAATCAACGAGCTCGGCTTCGACATGGGCGGGGCCGGTCCGTCGGTGCGCACCTCGATGTCCTGCGTCGGCCACGCGCGCTGCGAGCACTCCTGCTTCGACGAGGGGCGCGCGCACCGCACCGTGATGAACACCTTCACCGACGACCTGCACCGTCCGGCGCTGCCGTACAAGTTCAAGTTCAAGTTCTCCGGCTGCGGCAACGACTGCATGAACTCGATCCAGCGTTCCGACATGGCCGTCATCGGCACCTGGCGCGACGACATCCAGGTGAACCAGGACGAGGTCAGGAACTTCGTCAAGGCCAGGGGCCGCGAGTACGTGATCGACAACGTCATCACGCGCTGCCCGACCAAGGCCCTCAAGCTCAAGAATGACGACAGCCTCGAGGTCGACAACCGCAACTGCGTCAAGTGCATGCACTGCATCAACGTCATGACCAAGGCGCTGTCGCCGGGCAAGGACCGCGGCGTCACCATCCTGATGGGCGGCAAGCGCACGCTCAAGATCGGCGATCTCATGGGCACGGTGATCGTGCCGTTCATGAAGCTCGAGACCGAGGAGGATCACGAAAAGCTGGTCGAACTCGCCAAGAACACCATCGACTTCTGGGCCGAGAACGGCCTCGAGCACGAGCGTTGCGGCGAGATGATCGAGCGCATCGGCCTCAACAACTTCCTCGAGGGCATCGGCATGGAGGTGGATCCGAACATGATCAACCATCCGCGCACCAACCCGTTCGTCCGCATGGACGGCTGGGACGACGAGGTGGCGCGCCTGGAAGCGCTCAAGAAGGCATCCGGCGGTTGATCGGAGCGCCAACAGGACGATTGTCAGAGAACGAATTCATCGGAGGTAACTATGTCAGCTGAACAGCGTATGCCCATCGAGTCCGGCGTGCCGGACCATTTCCAGTACATGCACCCGACCCTGCGGCGCAACTACGGTCAGTGGGCCTGGCACGACCGCCCGCGCCCGGGCGTGCTGCACCACGTGTCACACACCGGCGACCAGGTCTGGACCGTGCGCGCCGGCACGCAACGGCAGATGGACGTGCACACCATCCGCAAGCTGTGCGACATCGCCGACCAGTATGCCGACGGCCACGTGCGCTTCACCATCCGCTCGAACATCGAGTTCATGGTGGCGGACCAGAAGAAGGTGAAGCCGCTGGTCGACAAGCTGTTGGCGGAGGGCTTTCCCGTGGGCGGCACCGGCAATTCGGTGTCGATGATCTCGCACACCCAGGGCTGGCTGCACTGCGACATCCCGGCGTCCGACGCCTCGGGCGCGGTCAAGTCGCTGATGGACGAACTGCACGCGGAGTTCATCCGCGAAGAGATGCCGAACCGCGTGCGCATCACCACCTCCTGCTGCCAGATCAACTGTGGCGGCCAGGGCGACATCGCCATCAACATCCAGCACACCAAGCCGCCCCGCATCAACCACGACCTCGTGGCCAACATCTGCGAGCGTCCGAGCGTGGTGGCGCGCTGCCCGGTGGCGGCGATCCGCCCGGCGATGGTCAACGGCAGGCCGTCGCTGGAAGTCGACGAGAAGAAATGCATCTGCTGCGGCGCCTGCTATCCGCCGTGCCCGCCGATGCAGATCAACGATCCGGAGCACTCCAAGTTCGCCATCTGGGTCGGCGGCAAGAACTCCAACGCCCGCACCAAGCCGATGTTCCACAAGCTCGTGGCCGCCGGTATCCCGAACAATCCGCCGCGCTGGCCGGAAGTGGCGGCGATCGTGAAGAAGATCCTGCGCGTGTACAAGGAAGACGCGCACGACTGGGAGCGCATGGGCGAGTGGGTCGAGCGCATCGGGTGGCCGCGCTTCTTCGAGTTGACCGAGCTGCCGTTCACCAAGTATCACCTCGACAACTGGCGCGGCTCACGCCACAGCCTGAACTCCTCGACGCATATCCGCTTCTGACGGGAGTTTTTGTGGGTGCGCAAAAGGCGAGGAGGGAACTCCTCGCCTTTTGCTTTGGCGCACTGCTTACGAACGCATCAGGCGGCCGAGGATCTGGAACGACACGATCGCGAGCACCAGGATGATGACGAAGAAGATGACCGAGCGGTATTCGAAGGGTTTGCCGCGCATCGCCTCGATGCGATTCAGTATCCAGTCGGAGGCGAAGTAAAGCCCGATGCCCACGAGCGTGAAGTAGATGATTTCCACGGGATTGCGCCTGTTCCTTGAGAGACCGGGGTGATTCTAGCGCCTCGCGCCGTTCGGCCATTGACAGAAGTCAAAGCCCCTGTACGCTCCTTGTATCAACATTCCGGGCTCGAACCTTGGCCGATAACCCCATAGCCATCCCGTGAAAACCCCGGCGTCCGTCATCCGACTCCTGATGTTGTGCCTGTGGCTGGGCGTCGCGGCGTCGGCCCAGGGCCAGTCCATCGCCGAGCAGTATCCGCAGGTCAGAGACTTCTTTCCGCAGGCCGATCGTTTCGGCGAAGTCGAGGGCGATCCGCCCGCGGCCGCGATTTACCAGGGCCAGCGCCTGCTGGGTTACGCCTATCTCACCGGCGACATCGTCCGCATCCCGGCCTATTCCGGGCATCCGATCAACACGCTGGTCGGCTTCGACGTCACCGGCCGCATCGTCGGCATCCGCATCGTCGAGCACCAGGAGCCGATCCTGCTGGTCGGCATTTCCGAAGAACGATTGCACCAGTTCGTCAGCCAGTACCAGGGCAAATCGGTGTTCGACCGCATCGTCATCGGCGCCGGCGGCGCCGGCGACGCGGTCATCGACACCATCTCCGGCGCCACCATCACCGTCATGGTGGAAAACGCGACACTCCAGCGCACGCTGCGCCGGCTGGCCGAATCGCGCGGGCTGAAACCGCCGCCGGTCACGCCGGCGCCTCCCGCCGCCGACCTGCAGACGACGCCGACGCTGCCGGCACCGGCCCAGACCGCGCCGAGGGCCACGCCCCCGCCGGCGCCCGCGATGCCGGCGCGGAAAGCGCCGGAGTCCTCCGCGCCGAAAGCGAAGAAACCGGCGCCGGCGCTGGCGCCGGAAGAACCGATATGGAAAGCGGTGTGGCGCAAGCGCACGTGGCAGATCAGCGTGCTGGTCGCCGGCCTCGCGTTCCTGACCGCGGTGCTGGTGTTCCAGGACTGGCTCGCGAAGCGCCCGCGCCTGCTGACCTGGGTGCGCGACGGTTACCTGCTGTTCACGATTTTTTTCATCGGCTGGTATTCGCTGGCGCAGCTGTCGGTGGTGAACGTGCTGACTTTCGCGCACGCGATCATGCACGACTTCCAGTGGGAGAGTTTCCTCATTGACCCGATGATGTTCATCCTGTGGGCCTTCGTGGCGGTGACGCTGCTGCTGTGGGGACGCGGCGTGTATTGCGGCTGGCTGTGTCCGTACGGCGCGCTGCAGGAGCTGACGCAGCAGCTGGCACGCCGGTTCAACGTGCGGCAGTTCGAGTTCCCCGACGTGGTGCATGAGCGCCTGTGGGGGGTGAAGTACATCATCCTGCTCGTGCTGTTCGGCGTCTCCCTGCAATCGCTGGCGCACGCCGAGCGGCTGGTCGAGATCGAGCCGTTCAAGACCGCGATCACGCTGCGCTTCCAGCGCGAATGGGGTTACGTTCTGTTCGCCGGCGGATTGATCGTGGTGTCCGCGTTCAACCGCAAGTTTTTCTGCAAGTACATGTGTCCACTGGGCGCGGCGCTTTCCATTCCCGGGCGTTTCCGTGTCTTCGACTGGTGGCTGCGGCGGCGCAAGGAATGTGGCAAGCCGTGCCAGATCTGCGCCAACGAATGCGAGGTGCGCGCGATCCGGCCGACCGGCGAGATTAATGCCAACGAGTGCCACTACTGCCTGGATTGTCAGGTGACTTATTACAACGACCGCAAATGCCCGCCGGTGGTGGAGCGGCGCAAGCGCCGCGAACGCGCGCCGCGCGCGATCGAACTGGTGCGCGGCATGGAGGCGCATATCGGCCCCTCGGGGATCAACGACGTCGGGCCTTCCGACTGCGAAGGTTGTTCGCGCCGCCGGGACACCTGACCGCGACGCCGCAAAGGCCGCGGAATCCGGCAGACACCGGCGGCCAAAGCGTTTTTCCCTTTGACCTACATCAAGCGTGGTTTCTTTTGATCCACGTCAAGGTGCATGCGTCGTCGCACTTTTACAGTTCGTCCACCATTTCGTTTTCCAACTCTGACGCGGAGAAACGCGACATGAAATACCAGCACGCAGCACTTGCCGCCGGTCTGTTTGTTGCAACGGCGCTGAACCTCAACATTGTGTTCGGGGCCGAAGAGAAAGCGCAGCCATCGCCGCCCTCCGGGCACCCCGGCACGACCGCTCCCGAGATGATGTACAAGGGCGCGCCGGCCGGCGTCCAGCCGGGCGAGGTGAAGGTGCCTGAGGCGCCGCCCATGACGGCCGCCGAGTTCGCCCAAGCCAAGGAGATTTATTTCCAGCGCTGCGCCGGCTGCCACGGCGTGCTGCGCAAGGGCGCGACCGGCAAGCCGCTCACACCGGACATCACCCTCAAGAAGGGCACCGATTACCTTAAGGTGTTCATCAACTACGGTTCGCCGGCGGGCATGCCCAACTGGGGCACCTCCGGCACCCTGACCGACCAGCAAGTGGACATGATGGCGCGCTACCTGCAGCACGAGCCGCCGCAGCCGCCCGAGTGGGGCATGGCCGAAATGAAGGCGTCGTGGAAGGTGCTGGTGCCGCCGGACAAGCGCCCAAAGAAGAAGGAGAACAACCTCAATCTCCAGAACCTGTTCTCGGTGACGCTGCGTGACGCCGGCCAGATCGCGCTGATCGACGGCGACAGCAAGAAGATCGTCGAGGTCATCGATACCGGCTACGCGGTGCACATTTCGCGCATGTCGGCTTCCGGCCGCTACCTGTTTGTGATCGGCCGCGACGCCCAGATCAACCTGATCGACCTGTGGATGAAGCAACCCGCCAACGTCGCGGTGATCAAGGTCGGCCTCGAGGCGCGTTCCGTGGACACCTCCAAGTACAAGGGTTACGAGGACAAGTACGCGATCGCCGGAGCCTACTGGCCGCCGCAATACGTCATCATGAAGGGCGACACGCTGGAGCCGCTCAAGATCGTGGCGACCCGCGGCTTCACCGTCGACACCCAGGAGTATCATCCGGAGCCGCGCGTGGCCTCGATCGTGGCCTCGCACTACCATCCGGAGTTCGCGGTGAACGTGAAGGAGACCGGCCATACCCTGATGGTCAACTACTCCAACCTCAACGACCTCAAGGTCACCGATATCGGCACCGCGCGCTTCCTGCATGACGGCGGCTGGGACGCAACCCACCGTTACTTCATGGTGGCCGCCAACCAGTCGAACAAGATCGCGGTGATCGATTCCAAGGAAGACAAGCTCGTGAAGCTCGTGGACGTGGGCAAGGTCCCACACCCCGGCCGCGGCGCCAACTTCGTCGATCCGAAATACGGTCCGGTGTGGGCCACGGGCGACCTGGGCGACGACCAGATCGCGCTGATCGGCACCGATCCGGTGAAGCACCCGCAGTACGCCTGGAAAGCGGTACGCATGCTCAAGGGCCAGGGCGGCGGATCGCTGTTCATCAAGACCAACCCGAAGTCGAAGAACCTGTGGGTGGACACCGCGCTCAACCCGAATCCGGAGATCAGCCAGTCGGTCGCGGTGTATGACATCGCCAACATCGACAAGCCGCCGCAGATCATCAAGATCGCGGAGATGGCCGATCTCGGCGAGGGCCCGAAGCGCGTGGTGCAGCCGGAGTACAACAAGGCCGGCGATGAGGTGTGGTTCTCGGTGTGGAACGGCAAGAACCAGGAATCCGCCATCGTCGTGCTCGACGACAAGACGCGCAAGCTCAAGGCCGTCATCAAGGACAAGCGCCTGATCACGCCGACCGGCAAGTTCAACGTGTACAACACGCAGCACGACGTCTATTAGAAGTTTCACATGGCAACAGGGGGCGGGAGCAATCCCGCCCCGTCGTCAGGACGGGAGAGCAGGTTGAAATGCGCAGGCCCAGGCGTAAGACCGGCATGATTCTCGCGGCGCTCGGCATGCTGGCCTCGACGCTGGTTTTTGCCGACGTCTCCGTCGCGCGCCAGACCGAACTGATGCGTTTACTCGATGAGGATTGCGGTTCCTGCCATGGACTGACGCGCCAGGGCGGCCTCGGTCCGGCCCTCACGAAGCAGGCGCTCGCCGGCAAATCCCCGGTCATGCTGCGCGAGGTGATCCTGAACGGTCGCCCGGGCACCCCGATGCCGCCGTGGAAGCCGTTCCTGAGTCAGCAGGAAGCGGACTGGCTGGTGCAGGTATTGATCGAGGGTAAAACCGATGAGAAACATTGAACGCGGTTTTGCCCTGCGTGGAATTTTCACCCCCACCCTGACCCTCCCCCGTCAAGGGGGAGGGAATATTCTTTCCCCCTCCCCTCGCGGGAGGGGGTTAGGGGGAGGGGGCGTAATTATCGTATTGTTGATGTTTGCTCTTGTTGGCTGCGCCACGCCGCGCGGCACCGGCGATCTCGGCGTCGTGGTCGAGCGCGCCAGCGGCACGCTGCAGCTGGTCGACACCACCGGACGCGCGGTGCTCGGCCAGGTCGCCGGGCTCGG
Organism: Bacteroidota bacterium; assembly: GCA_050257795.1. Classification (GTDB taxonomy): domain Bacteria; phylum Pseudomonadota; class Gammaproteobacteria; order Acidiferrobacterales; family Sulfurifustaceae; genus Sulfuricaulis. Next base: position 4,528 of record JBLMXN010000132.1, on the reverse strand, counting down.
CGACCTGTCGCACGCGACCGCGGTGTTCTCGCGCGACGAGCGCTATGCCTACGTGTTCGGGCGCGACGGCGGACTGACCAAGGTCGATCTGCTGCGCAGCCGCATCGACAAGCGCATCCTCCAGAGCGGCAACAGCATCGGCGGCGCCATCTCCCAGGACGGCCGCTACATCGCCGCCGCCAACTACACGCCGGGCGGCGTGAAGGTATTTCGCAGCGACACGCTCGAACAGGTCGCTGATATCCCGGCCATCGGCGCCGACGGCAAGCCCTCCAAGGTGGTCGGGCTGATCGCCGCCCCCGGCGGCCGCTTCGTGTATTCGCTCTACGACGCCGGCGAGATCTGGATGCTCGACGTGCACGACCCGGCGCATCCGCTGGTGCAGAAGTTCACCGGCATCGGCAAGCTGCCGTACGACGGGCTGATCACGCCCGACGGGCGCTACTACATCGCCGGACTGTTCGGCGAGGACGGGCTGGCGCTGCTCGACCTGTGGCACCCGGAGCAGGGTGTACGGCGCATCCTCGACGGTTACGGCAAGGGCGCCGAACCGCTGCCGGTCTACAAGATGCCGCACCTCGAGGGTTGGGGTTTCTACGGCCGCTATGCCTTCGTTCCGGCGGTCGGACACCACCAGGTGCTGGTGATCGACACCGACAGCTGGACCCAGGCCGGCGCCATCGCCGTGCACGGCCAGCCGGTGTTCGTAGTCGGCCAGCCGTACAGCCGCTACGTGTGGGTGAACTTCGCGTTTCCCGACAACGACACGGTACAGGTGATCGACGTCGTCACGCGCCGCGTGGTGCGCGACTTGAAGCCCGGCAAGGGCGTGATGTTCATGGAATTCACGCCGCGCGGCGAGAACGCCTGGGTGTCGGCGCGCGACAGCGACGAACTCGTGGTGTACGACACCGAAAGTCTGCGCCCGCTTGCGCGGCTGGCGTCGCGCAATCCGAGCGGCATCTTCTTCACGCCGCGGGCGTACAAGCTGGGCTGGTGAAACCGGAGAACCGTGATGACGACTGAAATCGATCGGCGACTGCTCAACGACTTCCAGCACGAATTTCCGCTGACGCCCACGCCCTACGCCGACATGGCGCGGGAGCTGGGCGTGACCGAAGACGAAGTGATCGCGCGCCTGCATAAACTGAAACACGCCGGCGCGGTGAGCCGCGTGGGCGCGGTGGTGCGGCCCAACACCGTGGGCGTAAGCACCCTGGCGGCCATGGCGGTGCCTGCGGAAGAGCTCGAGCCGATCGCGCAGCTGATCAACGACTACGCCGAAGTGAATCACAACTACGAGCGCGAACACCGGCTGAACCTGTGGTTCGTGGCCACGGCACCGGACGCGGCCAGATTGCAGGCGGTGCTGGATGATATCGCCGCGCGCACCGGGTACGAAGTGCTGTCGTTCCCGCTGGTCGAGGACTATCACATCGACCTGGGGTTCGATCTGAAACTATAGAGACACGGCAAGATGGATATGGAACTGAACATCATTCAGCACGCCGGCGCACTGCCGCAGCGTCCGCCGGTGGACGACACCGACCGCCGCCTGCTGGCCGCGATCCAGCACGGGCTGCCGCTGGCGCCGCACCCGTATGCCGAGGTCGGCGCGAGTCTGGGATTGTCCGAGGTGGAGGTCATCGCGCGCCTGCAACGCCTGAAGGAATCCGGCGTGATCCGCCGCTTCGGCGTGGTGGTGCGGCATCACGAGCTCGGCTACCGCGCCAACGCCATGGTGGTGTGGGACGTGCCCGACGCGCAGGTGACCGAGCTCGGGCGCTGCCTCGCCGGCTTCGATTTCATCACGCTGTGCTACCGCCGCCCGCGCCGTCTGCCGCAGTGGCGTTACAACCTCTACTGCATGATTCACGGCAAGAGCCGCGAGGAAGTGCTGGCGCATCTCGGATGGATGGTCAACCACTGCGGCCTGCAGGCGCTGCCGCACGAGGTGCTGTTCTCGCGCCGCCGCTTCAAGCAGTGCGGCGCGGTGTATGCGACGTCGTCCCAGGCGGACGCGAGCAGGGAGCAGGGACCCCGCGAAGCGGGGATGCCAACGTCGCGAGTCGGCCGCGGCGCCGGAAAAGACTGAGCGAATCGAAAGATGAAGAGAAAATTCATGTACATCAGCTTCATCATGCACACCGGCGCGGAGAAACGCTGATGGACTCCACCGACCGCGATATCATCAACAATCTCCAGGGTGGTTTCCCGATCAGCGAACGCCCCTATGCCGAGGCCGCGGCCAAGCTCGGCCTGACCGAGGACGAGCTGATGCGCCGCCTCGACGGCATGCTGGAAACGGGTGCGCTCAGCCGTTTCGCGCCCATGTACCACGCCGAGCGGCTGGGCGGCGCGCTCACGCTCGCGGCCATGAAAATTCCCGCCGCCGACTTCGAGCGCGTGACGGGGATCGTCAACGGCTTTCCCGAGGTGGCGCACAACTACGCGCGCGAGCACGAATTCAACATGTGGTTCGTGCTCGCGACCGAGACGCCGCAGCGTATCCACGAGGTCATCGGCGAGATCGAGAAGGCCACCGGCTACACGGTGTACGACATGCCGAAGCTGCAGGAATTCTTCGTCGGCCTGAGGTTTACGGTATGACGGACAGCCGGTTTGGGGCCCACCTCTCCCGCAGTGAGAGGGTAGGGGTGAGGGGATCTACAAGTATGTTATCCCCTCATCCTGACCTTCCCCCTGAGGGGGAAGGTAACAAATTGGATGCCCTCGACCGCCGCATCATCGTGGCGACGCAGGAAGGCCTGCCGCGCGTGAGCCGGCCGTACCATGCCATCGCGGAACAGCTGGGCGTCCGCGCCGAAGAGGTGATGGCGCGCCTGCGGCGCATGCTGGAATCCGGCGTGATCCGCCGCATCGGCGCGGTGCCGAACCATTACGCCCTCGGGTACAAGGCCAACGGCATGTCGGTGTGGAACGTCCCGGACGAACGCATCCGTGAGCTGGGCGAGCAGATCGGCGCGCTCGATTTCGTCAGCCACTGTTATCACCGCCCGCGGCATCTGCCGGACTGGCCGTACAATCTGTTTGCCATGGTGCACGGGCGCGACCGCGCGGAAGTGGAAGCCAAAGTGGCGCGAATCGCGGAGTTGCTGGGCGACGCCGACCGCGGCCACACGGTGCTGTACAGCACCCGAATTTTGAAGAAGACGGGCCTGAGAATTGCGTAGGTTGGGGTGAACGTAGCGACAAAATCGCCGGGAGCGATTTTGGACAGCCGAAGGCTGGCCCGCAGGGCGGAGTCCAGGGATGGTCTCCGCAAGCCCAACACGTGGACGAATGATGTTGGGGTTCGGCGTTTCATGCCTCACCCCAACCTACGGTGAAGCCGAGGAGTCATCGATGTTCCGAATCTCGCAATACATGCAGGAAATCAAAAGCCCGACGCCGCTCGGGCCCAAGCGCAATCCGCCCGGGCCGGTGGTGATCTGGAACCTGATCCGGCGCTGCAACCTCGCGTGCAAGCACTGCTATTCGATCTCGGCCGACACCGATTTCCCCGGCGAGCTGTCGACCGCGGAAGTGTACCAGGTCATGGACGATCTCAAGGGCTTCCATGTGCCGGTGCTGATCCTCTCGGGCGGGGAGCCGCTCATGCGTCCGGACATCTACGACATCTCGCGCCGCGCGAAAGAGATGGGCTTCTACGTCGGCCTGTCCACCAACGGCACGCTGATCGACGCGTCCAACATCGAACGCATCGCCGCCATCGGCTACGACTACGTCGGCATCAGCATCGACGGCCTGCGCGAAACCCACGACCGCTTCCGCCGCCTCGACGGCGCGTACGACGCCTCGATGTGCGCCATCCGCCTGTGCCACGAGCGTGGCATCAAGGTCGGCATGCGTTTCACCATGACCCAGGACAACGCCAGGGAGCTGCCCGAACTGCTCGATCTCATGGAGCAGGAGGGCATCGACAAGTTCTATCTGTCGCATCTCAATTACGCCGGGCGCGGCAACGTCAATCGCAAGGACGACGTGATCCTGAACACCACGCGCTGGGCCATGGACCTGCTGTTCGACCGTTGCTGGGATTACACCCAGCGCGGCCTGCACAAGGAATTCGTCAGCGGCAACAACGACGCCGACGGCGTGTACCTGCTGTTCTGGGTGCGCCGGCACTTCCCGCAGCTGGCGGAACATATGCGCGCGAAACTCGCGCAGTGGGGCGGCAACTCCTCGGGCGTGAACATCGCCAATATCGACAACCTCGGCAACGTGCATCCCGACACCTTCTGGTGGCACTACACCCTCGGCAACGTGAAGGAGCGTCCTTTTTCGCAGATCTGGCAGGACACCTCCGATCCGCTCATGGCCGGGCTCAAGGCCAGTCCGCGCCGGATCAAGGGTCGCTGCGGCGCCTGCCGGTACTTCGACGTCTGCGGCGGCAACACCCGCGTGCGCGCGCATCAGCTGACCGGCGATCCGTGGGCCGAAGACCCGGCGTGCTATCTCACCGACGACGAGCTCGGCATCGCGGCCGGGCACGAGCGCCTGGTCA
>JBLMXN010000131.1:0-27058 GCA_050257795.1 Bacteroidota bacterium | reverse complement strand
CGCCAAGCTGCTGCGCGACCTGGTGCGCGACGAGCTGCTGGCCGACGCCCAGGAATTCGGCGACGCGCGGCGTTCGCCGCTGATCGAGCGCGAGGCGGCGCAGCAGATCGACCAGACCGCGTTGCTGCCGACCGAGCCGGTGACCGTAGTCCTGTCGGACAAGGGCTGGGTGCGCGCAGCCAAGGGACACGATCTCGACCCCAGGACGCTCGACTACAAGGGCGGCGACCATTTCCTGCAGGCGGCGCGCGGCAAGAGCAACCAGCTCGCGGTGTTCATCGACTCCACCGGCCGCACCTACTCGCTGCCGGCGCACAAGCTGCCGTCGGCGCGCGGCCACGGCGAGCCGTTGTCGAGCAGCCTCAATCCGCCCTCGGGCGCGTCCTGGGCCGGCGTGATGATGGGGCAACCCGAGGATCTTTATTTGCTCGCGAACAACGCCGGCTACGGCTTCGTTGCCAAGCTCGAGGACCTGATCTCCAACAAGAAGGCCGGCAAGGCCGTGCTCAAAGTGGCGCAGGCCGGTAAAGTGCTGCGACCGCAGCCGGTGACGGATATCAATAAGGATCTGCTCGCGGCCGTCACGACCACGGGCCAGATGCTGGTGTTCAAGGTGAAAGAGTTGCCGCAGATGCCGAAGGGCAAAGGCAACAAGATCCTGAACGTCCCGGGCGCCAAGTTCACCAAGGGCGAGGAGGCGGTCGCCGGCGTGGCCGTGTTTGGCACAGACAAATCGCTGGTCGTGCATACGTCGAAAGGGGAATTGACGGTCACGCCGGAGGAGGTCGATCTCTACGAGGGCGAACGCGCCCAGCGTGGCGCGCGGCTGCCGAAGGGGTATCAGGAGGTGAACGGAATTGAAGTAAAGGAGTAAACCTCATCTCCGCGAGAGCATGATGTTGATGTCGCCAGCTGCACCGACTTCCTCGAAAACTGCCGGGAGGGGTACGGCTGAACCGAATAGTCGTGGTGCCCGGGAGTGTTGTTGCTGTGTCTTTATCGGATGCGCACCACCCGGTTTCCGATTAACATGCGCGCATGGAATTCTTTGCCACGACAATTATTCCCGCCTCGGCGGCCGATCTGCAGCGTCGCCTGACCATCAGCGAGCTGCCGCGCTGGTGTGCTTCCATCGAAAAGGTGCTCAGTGACGCCGAGTCGAGCGGCGAAATCTACTGCGTGTGGGGGACGTTCCATACGCGCCGCGAGGATTTGAGCCATGGCGTGCGCTTCTCGTTTCCCGGCTGCGCCAACGCCTTTCAATGGACCATCACCACCGGACATAAACCCAACCCGCAGCATACCGTTATTCATCTCACCATCAACCGAACCGAACAGGATCAGGATTTCATCGACTCAATCCAAAAGTTTGTGGAGGACTGGAAGGCCGGGCTGGAAGCGCATTGGTAATCGGGCGACGGGTACTCGTCGCAGGCTCCGGTTCTGATGCGTGCAGGCAGCGAATCGACGCAGGTTCAACGTGGGTGTAACCACTTGGGCAGAAGTTCATAGGGGTCGGTCTTGACTGACGGGTCGACGGTGACGCCATGCTTTTGCAGGCGGGTGTGCAGCCGGCCTGACTTCAGGCTGTTGAACACGTCGACGCAGCCGCCTTCGAATTCCCCGCCGATGAAGATCTGAGGCAAGGTGACCGATCCGGTCCGGCGCCTGAGAACCTCGTATAGCTTGACGCCGCGATCGCCTTGCCGGTAGGCGACCGAATCGAGATCGATCGAGGTGTAGGCGATGCCGTACTTTGCGAACACCTTGCGGACCGCGTTGCAGAACTCGCACCACTCATAGGCGAACAGTACGACAGGATGGTCCGGGTCGCGCAACGTGGCATCGAGCTCGCGGGATGCCGCTTCGTCCAGGTCAGCCGCCGCGTCCACGGAGGCGGGTGCGGCCGTCGCGGCGACATCGAAGCGGAACCCCGGCGTCGACTTCGATATTTCGATCTCCTCCTCGGTCATCTCGACGGCAACGTCGTCGAACAGCGGCGTCGAAAGATAGCGTTCGCCGGTATCGGGCAGCATGCACAGGATATTGGCGCCCGGCGGTGCGGCATGGGCGATCCGCAGCGCACCTGCAAACGTGGCGCCCGCCGAGATGCCAACGAAGATGCCTTCCTGCCGCGCCAGTTCCCTGGCGCAATGCAGCGCATCGTTGCCGTCGATCGCCACGAAGCCGTCAATGCGGTTGGCCGTCGTGACCTGTTCCACGAGTTGAGGGATGAAGTCCGGAGACCACCCCTGCATCAGGTGCGGCCGGGACCGGGAATGGCTCGCGCTGTGGGAGCCATCGCCGTGCCTGAGCTGCGCGATGCCGCTGGCCAGCATGGCCGAATTGTCCGGCTCGCAGACGATGATGCGCGTCTGCGGGCTCTTCTCCCTCAGCACCCGCGACACGCCGTTCAGCGTGCCGCCGGTGCCGAAACCGGTGATCCAGTAGTCGAGCGAGATGTCGGCGAAGTCCTCGAGGATCTCCACGGCGGTGGTGCGGGCGTGGATCTCCGCGTTGGCCGGGTTCTCGAACTGGCGCGGCTGCCACCAGCCATGCGCCCTGGCCAGCTCCTCGGCCTTCGCCACCATCCCCGAGCCCTTCTGGGCGGCCGGCGTCAGCACGACCCGGGCGCCGAGAAATCGCATCAGCTTGCGCCGCTCCACGCTGAAGTTCTCGGCCATGGTGACGACCAGAGGATAGCCCTTCTGGGCGCAGACCATGGCCAGGCCGATGCCGGTATTGCCACTCGTCGCTTCCACGATTGTCTGTCCGGGCTTGAGTTCACCGCGGCGTTCGGCGTCCTCGATCACCCCCAGGGCGAGCCGGTCCTTCACCGAACCCATCGGATTGAAGGACTCCATCTTGACGTAGAGGTTTACGCCCGTGGGTCCCAGTTTGTTGACGCGAATCACCGGCGTGTGGCCGATGGTGCCCAGAATGCTGTCGAATCGTTTACCCATGACCGTTCTCCCGTGATTCTTTGTCTGACCGGCGGATTTTGCCGCGAGCCGTTGTCTCACGCCGGCATCCGGCAAGGCCCTCTCCACCGGGATGGTCGAGCGCATCAGTAACATAGAGCCTGTTCAAGGCTGAGCACAAGAGCAACGGTAGAGAGAGGGCTCAGGCGCCGGTGGCGACCGCACGAACCATTCCCCTTGGCGCGGATTCCAGTACGACTGGCAGGCCATGCTTCTGGAGCGACTGCGCGACATGCGTCGGCGATATTCGCAGTTTCGGATAGGCGCTAACCCGCATCTGCCAACCGTCCGCGGAGCGTTCGTGCACCATGTCGTGGACCATGACGTGCTCCGGTCCGTACTCGAGGAAGCAGGTCAGTATTCTGTTTTCATCGCTGCGTACGGGGATGAACCGCGCTTGCCCGGACAGGGAACGTGAGTAGTCGCGAAAAGTCGCGACGAACTTGCCGCCCGGTTTGAGCGAGTGCGCGACCATTTGAAGCAGGTCATCGACTTCGGACTGACGCGAAAGATGAGTCAGCGTGTCACCCATGCAAACAATCAGGTCTGCTTTCTTGGCGACGTACTGCTGGAAATTGAGCAGGTCATCCTCCACCGCGCGTACTCTCAACCCGGCAGCTTGTGTCTGCAGCTCGGTCAGCAATAACACCGACGTATCAATCGCCGTTACGGCATAGCCGGCTCTGGCGATCGGAATCGTGTGCATGCCGAACCCGGCGCCCAGGTCAAGCGCAAGCATGCGCTCGCCCGGGGCAGCAAGGAAAGGTGCGATATCCGCGCCGCCCTGCGCAATCGCGGCATGAACGCCGCCCGCCATCCAGGCATAGATGGGTGCAAGGTGATTGGCGTAGTGCTCAGCGACTGTAGGCATGGCGTGTTTTCCGGCGCCTGACGATTGAGTTCAGCGAACGCAAAAGGCGGTCCGCTGGAACGAAGGGTCAGGTCTCCTCGCGCACGAGCCGGATGTCGACTTCCCGCTCCACATATTTCCACTCCTCGATGGCACGCAACTCGGCCACCAGCTTGTTGAACGCCGCCGCTTGAGCCGGTGCGTACTCAAACCAGGTGAGGAAATCGAACGGCTCATGCTCCGAGAGATCCCGGCAGTGATGGAGCCTGCGCGCCAACTCCGGAAAAGACTCAAGCCCGATTTTGGCGTGGTGCGACCGCTCTTTGAAAATGCTCAGGCGTTCGTCTTGGGTGAGCGCCCACCAGACCTCGTTCTTGCGAATGGGGATCAGTGCCGCGCACGTTGCTTCGGGACGCCCCAGACCCAGCTGTTTGGCCACGATCTGGTTCCTTTCCTCGCGAACGACATAGCGTTCATTGCTGGTTATTCCACGAAGCACCCAGGCCGCCTGTGGAGCGGATGGAGTCTCTGCGCCGGAAACGATTTCGAGCCTTCTCGCTGCCGGCAGCGGCTCTCCCACTATCACCTTCATTTCGGCGACACGCCAGAGGCCGGTGTCGCCACCCATGAACGAAAACAATCGCGTAGACATATAATTTTCCTCGGTGAAGCCTGGCTTCCTGCTTCATCCGCCGGCATCGCCGGTCGGCTGAAGCAGATGTGGGACGTGACGGCAATAACCCGGCAATTTACACGCGGATGATCTCGCTCTTGAGCGAGTAGAGAATCGCCAGCACATCCTTCCTGGTGTCCTGGTTCAGTCCATGCTTCTCCATCGTGCCGATAATGTCGTCCATCACCGCCAGGTACTCCTGTTCGCTGATATTCATGCCCTTGTGCGCGGTTAGCATGTCCTTGCCCGTGTAAGTTACCGGGCCTCCGGAGCCGGCGCTGAAAAACTGGCGCGCCATCTCTTTGGCATGATCGAGATCCTTGATGTTCTCGAATCGGGGCTTCACGACCGGGTTGGTCCGATGGGCGGCAATCACATCGTCCACGAGCCGGGCGATGCCGTTGGCGCCGCCCAGTCGTTGGTAGAGCGAGGTGGTCATGGTCGATTCCTCCTTATTGTGGATAGTGCAATGTCATTACTTCATTCCGCCAGCGCCGAGTCAGGCCGCGGGTTGCGATTGCAGGGCAGAGGTCTGACGCGGAGTCAGGACGGCCAACACAGCCGCCACGGCAATCAACGCCGGAACGTCCCCCCAGAGATGCCCGAGGTGGTGGGTATTGGCGACAGACTGGATACCCATGATCCCGCCGTGCACGATGCTCGACCAGACCGTGAACCAGATCAGGCTTCGGTGGGCCATCGGATCGCGCGAGGCGATCATCAGGAACACGCCGAGCGTGGCATAGATGCCCAGAATCATCTCCAAGTATTCCGAGCGACCCCCTTCGTGCCACGCCCAGCCCGACGGCCAGACGATGCCCAGTGGCCAGATGCCGAACGTGAACGTCAGCCCCACGAGCAGCAGGGCGATGCGCAGATATTTGATGCGATCAGTTTCACTCATTGCGTTTTCTCCTTTAGGTTACTCACATGATTTCAATACTTGCAGGCAACACCCCGCGATGCGCGTCCGAAACCGCAAGCCACGTCCGGCGCAGGGCCATGACCCCGCGGTCGGCAAACGCGTCGCGCTCATCTCCTATATTGAGTGCGAGCGGTTGCCGAAGCCGCCTCGTTTACATGCCTACCAGCTGGGCGGTATAGCCTGCTGCCCGGGCCTTCTCCAACAGCATCGCCGTGCTGGTTTTTTCCGGGTTATAGGCGATCATCAGGAGATGCTCCTTGCCTTGGTTAAACCCTGGTGAAATGACGCCCTCGACTTCGCGCATCGTATTTTCGAGAGACGAGCGCGCTTCTTTGCTCAGGGACTCATTGATGTGAATCATGACATCGCAAATATTCATCTTGTGACTCCTTATGGAGTGGGCTGTTGATGGATGTATCCGCGTACTACTTGCGCCTGATGACGACCTCGAGGTACTCGCTTGGGGCCACCAGCGTGCCGTCGGTGGCGCGATTGAACTTTTCGGCCAGGGCGATCAGGTCGGCGCCGAGCGCCTCCTGCTTCGCGGCGTCGAGTGCCCCGAACGCCTTGTGCATCGGGCCGTAGAAGGTGCGAAAGACTTTCAGCCAATGGGCCGCGCTGTGGTAGCGGAACATGAAGTTCCTGCGTTCGATCGCTATCGAGTCGAGCCGCTCACCGAAGAGCTCGTGCAGCCGCGCCTCGGTGCCCCAGAGCGCGGGTGACTTCACGCCGGCCGCCGGTGGCACGTATTTACCGATGGTCTTGAAGATTTCGCCGACAAAGCTGGTCGGCGTCCAGTTCGCGAGGCCGATCCGGCCGCCGGGTTTGCAGGCGCGCGCCATTTCTGCCGCGGCCTTGTCCTGGTCGGGCGTGAACATCACGCCAAAGGTGGACATCACCACGTCGAAGCTGTGGTCGGTGTACGGCAGATTCTCGGCGTCCGCCTGCTCGAACTGCACCGGCAGGCCGTTGGCGCCCGCCCGGGCGCGCCCGCGCTCGAGCAGCGTCGGAACGTAATCGGTAGAGACGACGTTGCACCAGCGCCGCGCGGCGGCCAGTGTCGCGTTGCCGTTGCCGGCGGCGACGTCGAGCACGCGCTCGCCGGCGCGCAGGTCGAGCGCTTCGCAAAGCGACTCGCCGACGATCTGCAGCGTAGTGCCGACGACGGCGTAGTCACCGGCCGACCAGGCCAGGTGCTGCTTGTTCTTCACGGCCGCAAGGTCAACGGTGGGAGTGGAAGGGGAAATGACGGCTGACATGGTTTGCTCCTTGATAATGTGGTTTAGGACTTGTCAGGGTGCAGTAACGCGGTCCTGTTGCGCGTCGTCGGATCCGGGTCTGGTGTTGCCGATCGACGCGCCTATTTCAGCCCAAACGGGAGGGGGCGGGGTCCCGTAAAGCGGGACAAAAAGCGGGACAAAATCGCGGACGAAACTGCTAGACTCAAGCGCGTCGGATGCACCGGAGGGTCAAACGGCATCATGGGGGACCGGACAGATTCGTTTGGCTACTGGCTGCGGCGGCGGCGCAAAGCGCTGGATCTGACCCAGGAGGTGCTCGCCCAGCGGGTCTGCTGCTCGGGTTTCACCATCAGAAAGATCGAGGCCGACGAGCGTCGCCCCTCGCGGCGACTGGCTGAACGGCTTGCCGCCACGCTCGCCATACCCGAGGAGGAGCGGCGCGATTTCCTCGACGCGGCACGCGCGCTGCACGCCACGAACCGTCTGCGACTGGACCCCGCGCCGGTCGGCACCGACGCGCACGCCGCCGGGCCCGGCGCATCGATCCATTCCCCGCCCGTACCGGCAGCCGGCGCCGCGAGCGACGCCACGCCCTTCGTCGGTCGAAGTAACGAGTATGGCCTGCTCATCGGACTCATCGCGCGGCTCACCGCCGGCGCCGGGTACACCGTCCTGATCGAAGGCGAGCCGGGCATCGGCAAGAGCCGGTTGCTGCGCGAGGTCGCGCGCTACGCACACGACCGGGACCTGTCGACGCTCGCGACGAACTGCTACGAGATCGAACGCGCGATGCCGTACCAGCCCGTGATCGACCTCGTCACGCGCGCGCTCGACCGCGTACCGGCCGCGGCCTTGCGCGCCCTGGCGCCCGTGTCGCTCGCCGAGCTCGCCGCCCTGGTCCCCGAGGTTGGCGAGCGTTTTCCGGACCTGCCGCAGTTGTCGAACGATTTTCCCGAGGCGCGGCAGGCGCGCCTGTCGCGCGCCGTGGACCAGCTCCTCGAGGCCTCGCGCGGCGGGCGTCCGGCGGTTCTCATGGTGGACGACATCCAGTGGGCCGACGACGCCAGCGCGCAAGTGCTGCATTACCTCGCGCGCCACGCCGCGCAGCGCGCGCTGCTCGTGATCTACGCCTATCGTGACGAAGCCATCGACAGCGATGAGCGGTTCGCGCAACTGATCGAAAGTTTGCGCCGCGACACCGACGCGCGCCGCGTGCCGCTCGCCCGCCTGGGTTATGCCGATACCGAGCGCCTGGTCGCGGCGCTCGCCGAAACGAGCCTCGATGCGCCCGGTTTGGCCGAGCGCCTGCATCGCGAAACCGAAGGCAATCCGTTCTTCCTGATGTCGATCCTGCAGTCGCTGAGCGAGGGCGAGACGCAGCTGGAACCGCGCGCGAGCGACGCACCCGGATTGCTCCCGGACGCGTTGCGTGCCGCCGTACGCGTGCGACTCGCGCACGTGCCCAAAACAACCCGGCCGCTGCTCGAAACCGCCGCGGTCCTCGGCCGGCGCTTCGACTTCGACACGCTTCTCGACGTGACACGCGAGCCCGAGGCGGCGCTGCTCGACGCGGTGGAGGCGCTCGTCAAGCGCCGTTTGCTGCGGGAGGAACCCGAGGGCGGCGTATACGACTTCAGTCACGACAAGCTGCGCGAGGTGGTCTATCGCGACATCGGCGGGGCCCGGCGCCGACTGTTGCATCAGTCGGTGGCCGAAACGCTTGAGCGCCGCGGCGAGGGCGCCATGCACGAACGCGACGCCCAGCTGGCGGAGCACTACGAGCGCGCGCACAACTGGTCGAAGGCGCTCCACTACCTGGTCCTCGCCGGGGAACACTCGCAGACTCTGTTCGCGATGCGCGATGCGCTGCATTGGCTGGATCGCGCCGTCGCGCTGTCCGAGGCCCACCCGGAGTCGCTCGATGCGCGCCAACGCCTCGCGCTCTACGAGCGGCGCGGCGCGGCGCGCGCCCAGGCCGGACAGACGCAGGGCGCCGTCACCGACATGCGCCGCGTCATCGAGGCGTTGCGCGCCGGCGGCGAACGCGAAAAGACGCGTGACGCGCTGATCCAGCTGGGCATGGCTTACCGGCGTGCCGACCAGTACGACGCGGCGACGGCCTGCCTCACCGAAGCGCTGGCGGAGTCCCGCGCGATGAACGACGAGCGCCATGCGGCCGACACTCTCTATCACCTCGGAACCGTCGCGTGGAGCACCGGGCAGAACGATCAGGCGATCGGATTCCACCAGCAGGCGGTCGAGATCTGTGAGCGCGCGGGTTTCACCAATCTCGTCGCGGTGCAGGCCTGGCACGGACGCGGCGAAGCGCACTTTGCGAACGCCGAGCCCGCGGCGGCCATCGAGTGTTACACCCGGTCGCTGGAACTCGCACGCGGCCTGGGCGACAAGAGTTACGAGTCCGAGAACCTGATGATGATCGGGCACGCCTGCGTCGGCACCAAGGGGCTCGGCGACTACCCGCGCGCCGCGGCGCACTTCGAGGCGGCGCTCGAGATCGCGCGGGCCGCGGACCTGCAGTGGCACTTCGGGCCGACGCTGCTCGGGCTCGACCATATCCGGGCGTGCACGGGCCGCTACGGCGAGGCGTGGGCCGGCATGCAAAAGACCCTGCACTGGCTCGAGAGTCTCAAGCAAACGCGCTATCAGTTCATCGCCTACGATTTCATCGGCCATCTCCTGCTCGACCTCGGCCTGAACGAACTGGCGATCGAACATCTGGAGCGCGGACTCGAGCTCGGGCGCGACACCGGCATCCTGTTCTGGCGTGCCACGATCGACGCACATCTCGCCATCGCGCGGTCGCGGCTTGGACAAAAAGTCGCCACGCCGGCGCTTGAGGCCACGCTCGAACAGACGCGCCGCGCTTCGGAACGCTACATGATGGTCCGGTGTCTGGACGGGTTGGCGGAGATTACGCTCGCGGGGGGCGACGCGGTCCGCTGCCGCGCGTATGCCGACGAACTGCTCGCGCTCGCCGAGTCGAACGGCCTGCGCGAACTCGAGGCGGTCGCGCACCGTTGGCGCGGCGAGGCATTGCTTGCGAAGAAAGATTACACGGAGGCGCAGGCAGAGTTATCGCGCGCCGCGGCGCTGGCGGAGGCGGTCGGTCGCGTGCGCCTGCAGATGGATGCGGAGGTTGCGCTGGATCGCCTGTTTTCGGCGCAGAGGCAACGCGAGGTCGGCCGGGTTCATGGTGCCAGGGCCCACGCGATCGCGGAGGCTATCGGGAATAGCCTGGAATCCTCGGGGCTCGAGGCGCGGCTCAGCGTGAGCTGACAGCCAGCATATCTGCCAAGGTTGACTAAAGGTCACGATGTTTTTTTGATTCCCCTCAGGCGCATGCCGATTGGCAACAACAAGAGGAGAAGATCGATATGGTCAATGCGATTGTGTTAATCAATACCGAACGCAGCAAAGTGAATGACGTGGCGGATGCCTTGGCCAATATAAAGGGCATCACGGAAGTCTATTCGGTCGCGGGGGAGTACGATCTGGTGGCGATCATCCGAGTGCCGGACAACGAGGCGATGGCCGACGTGGTGACGAACCGCATGTTGAAGGTGCCGGGTATAACCAAGACCGAAACCCTGATCGCTTTCCGGGCCTATTCGAAGCACGATCTGGAAAGCATGTTCTCGATCGGCGAGTGATGCCCGCAGGCCGGTGATGCGCCGGTACGGCAATGAATCGTGAGTGCCGGGCGCGCTTAACCGGCCGAGATCAGCCGCTTCAAATCCCGCGCGATCCCGTCGGCCTTGTCGTCGCTGCCGCCGAGGAGTCGGGCGTTGCCCTTGTCGTCGAAAACAAACACCGCGTTGCTGTGTGCGACGGTGTAGTTCCCCTGGCGGTCGGGTTTTTCGAGGGCATAGGCGATGCGGTAACGGCGCGAGAGTTCCTCGGTCTCGCTGTCGCTGCCGCGTAGCCCGACGAACTGCGGGCCGAAGGCGTTGACGTATTGCTTCAGCAGCGCGACGCTGTCGCGCGTCGGGTCGACCGTCACGAACAGCACGCGCACCTTGTCGGCGTCCGGGCCGAGTCGGTGCAGCGCCAGTGCCAGCGTGCCGAGCGTGGTCGGGCAGACGTCGGGGCAGTGGGTGTAGCCGAAGTAAAGCAGCACGGTCTTGCCGCGATAACTGGAGGCATCCACCGCCAGCCCGTCCTGGTTCGTGAGATGGAATTCGAGCGGGGCCACTATGCCCGAGACGTCCCGCAGTGCCCAGGGTTTCTGCTGCTGGCAGGCGGCTAGTCCCGCCAGGAGCGCTGCCGAAACCAGCGCCAGCCAGCGATGCCGGACTTTAATGTTCATCGACATTACTGCGTCCCCGCGCCCTGCACCTTGAACGTGACTTCGAGCGACTGGTTGCCGGAAAACTTCAGCGTAATCGGCACCTGGTCGTCAACCTGCAGCGGTTGGAGGCGTTGCATCAGCATCAGATGATAGCCGCCGGGAGTGAAGTGCAATGTCTGGCCCGGGCTCATCTCGATGCCTTCAAGGTTGATCATCGTCGATTTTCCGTTCAGTTCCTGGCTGAGATGCATGTGAATCATTTTGAACGCCGGACTGTATGCTCCGAGCAGGGTCAACGGCTGTTTGCCCTGATTGGTCAGCTCAAAATAACCGGCGAGCGGCAGGTCGCCCGGCAGCAGTCGAATGCGGGCATTCTTGGCCATCACGTCTGGTGCAGCCATCGCGGCGGAGCACAAGAAGAGCGCAAGAATCGCTGCGGTTGCGGCAGCCACGGCGTGTTTCAGGCGCGCTGCGGACATATCGGCGGAAAGGAATCGTCGCTTGGATTCAATCGAGCATTGCATCATCTCTGACATACTCCTTGGTCCGGTTATTTCGTTGCCGTCGCGGCGACGGCGGATGGCGTCGCCGTGGTTTCCGGTTTCTCGCGCAGGATGTGGCTCAGCACGATCAGGATGCCGACGACGCTCATCATCGCCGCCGGAATCCACGTGAGTAATCCGCCCAGTTCCTGGTCCGTTAGCGGATCGATGTTCCAGGCGCGCCCGCAGACGGCGTACACATCATAAAGCACGCTGCCGTGCATGGCGATGACCGCGCCCGGAAGAATCTGCAGGATCATTACCCAGAACAGGATCACGATTCGCGCGAGGTAACCGATGCGCGCGTGTCCCTGCTGGTCGAGTGGCGTGAGCATGATCCACCAGAACAGAACGCCGTCGACCGCCATGCTCCAGTTCATGAGCTTGAAGTAGTCGTTGTTCAGCATGGCGGAGAAATGAATCGCCGGCGTGAGCCAGAAGTAGACCAGACCCACGAACAGTGCCGGCGCGACCACCGGGTGCTGGAGGAAGCCGTAAACTCCCTGCACGAGCGGGTGGCGCCAGAACGGCCGCAGCACCCGTTCGCGCCATTTCACCGGCACGCCGCGGCGCATGATGCTCACCGGGGCGGCCAACGCCAGTAAAACCGGGCCAAGGTGATGCAGGACCAGGTGCTGCAGGCGGTGCACCCAGAACATGTGGCCGGCGAGGTATTCGACGTAGGTCTGCAGCATGGCGTAGATCAGGACGAGGCCGACGTAGAACGCCAGTGGCCGCCAGAAGCCGATGGCCTCGCGGGCCCGCCGCATCAGGATCAGGCCGCGGGTGTATGCCGCCGCCGGCAGCATGCAGGCGAGCAGTACCGTCGGCGAGAATTCCCAGGGTTTGAGGTAGGCAAAGACCGGGTGCATGCGACTGAAGCTTTCTTTGAAATCTTGCGCCTGTTAGACAGAAGAAAGCGGGAAGGTTGCACGCACCGCCAGACTCCCCCAAGAGATCGCGTTCGCGCGTACAATACGCCTTAAATAAGACCAAAGCGGCGCACGTTTTACCCGGCCGCCGCGCACGGAGGCCGTGACCATGGGCCCGCATTATCTCGACCGTTTGTTCGCCCCGCGCGCGATCGCGGTGTTCGGCGCCTCGGACCGCGAGGACTCCGTCGGCGGGCGGGTGTTGCGCAATATTCTCACGGCCGGCTTCGACGGACCAGTGTTTCCGGTCAATCCCAAGTATAAGACGGTTGCAGGACGGCGCTGCTTCCACGCGATCGGCGAGATCGGCGAGCCCGTGGACCTCGCGGTCATCGCCACGCCCGCGGCCACGGTGCCGGCGGTCATCCACGATTGCGGCGAGCACGGGGTGCACACCGCCGTGATTCATTCGGCGGGTTTCGCCGAGGCCCAGGAAAAAACCACCGGCCTGGAGCTCGAGCATGCGCTGCTGGCGGAGGCGCGGCGGTATCAAATGCGCCTGCTCGGTCCGAACTGCCTCGGGCTGATGCGGCCGTCGGCGAAACTCAACGCCACCTTCACCAACAACAGCGCGCGCCCCGGCTCGCTCGCGCTGGTGTCGCAGTCCGGCGCGCTGTGCACCGCCATCCTTGACTGGGCCGAAGCGCACCGCGTGGGATTTTCCGCGGTGGTGTCGCTGGGCGCGGCGGCCGACCTGGACTTCGGCGACCTGCTCGATTACCTCGCGGTGGACCGCGAGACCCGCAGCATCCTGCTCTATATCGAGGGCATACGCGAGTCGCGCCGCTTTCTCAGCGCGCTGCGCGTGGCCGCGCGCCTCAAGCCGGTGGTGGTCGTGAAGGCGGGGCGGCACGCCGCCGGCTCGCGCGCGGCGCTGTCGCACACCGGCGCGCTGGTGGGTGCGGACGATGTGTTCGACGCGGCGCTGGCGCGCGCCGGCGCGGTGCGGGCCTATACCATCGAGCAGCTGTTCGCCGCCGCCGAGCTGCTCGCGACCGAGCATCGCGTGCGTGGCAACCGCCTGGCGATCGTGACCAACGCCGGCGGGCCCGGCGTGCTGGCGGCCGATCGCGCCGCCGATCTCGGCGTGACGCTGCCGGCGCTGACCGCGGACACGCTGGCGCAACTCGACCGGGTACTGCCGGAACACTGGTCGCACCACAATCCGGTCGACCTTCTCGGCGACGCCACGCCCGAGCGTTTTCATGGCGCGGTCAAGGCGTGCCTGAGCGATCCCGGCGTCGACGGCGTGTTGGCGATGCTCACGCCGCAAGCGATGACCGATCCGCTCGGCGCGGCCGAGGCCGTGGTGCAGGCCGCCGCCGGCACCGACAAGCTGGTGCTGGCGTGCTGGATGGGCGAAGCGCAGGTGGCGCGGGCGCGCGCGTGGCTGACTGAACAGCGCATCCCCGAATTTCCCAGCCCCGAAGCCTCGGTCGAGGCCTTCGCCTATCTCGCCAATTACCAGCGCAACCAGCAACTGCTGCGCCAGGTGCCGGGTCCGCTGGCGCGGCATCAGGCGCCGGACGTCGAGGGCGCGCGCCTCATCATTGAAAACGTGCTCGCCGAACATCGTGCGCTCCTGAGCGGCATGGAGGCGCGCGCGCTGCTGAGCGCCTTCGGCATTGCGCTGATGCCGGCGATGGAGGCGCGCAACATCAACGAGGCGCTGGTGGCCGCGGAGTCGGTCGGTTTCCCGGTGGTGCTCAAGATCGCTTCGCCCGACATCACGCACAAGTCGGACGTCAATGGCGTGCGCCTGAACGTCGGCAACGCCCAAGCGGTGCGTTCGGTGTATCACGAGCTGGTCGAGTCGGTGCAGCGCCAGCAGCCGCAGGCGCGCATCGACGGCGTGAGCGTGGAGCGCATGTACCGCCGCCGGCACGGGCGCGAGCTGCACGTGGGCGTGGTGCGCGACGCGGTGTTCGGGCCGGTGATCAGTTTCGGGCTGGGAGGTATTGCGATCGAGGTATTGCGCGACCGCGCCTGCGCACTGCCGCCGCTCAACACCTTCATCATCCGCGACCTCATCCGCGACACCCGCGCCGCGCGCCTGATCGGCGCGTTCCGCCACATGCCGGAGGTCAACCGCGACGCGCTCGAGCAGGTGCTGCTGGCGGTTTCGGAAATGGTCTGCGAGCTGCCGCAGATCCGGGAACTCGACATCAATCCGCTGGTGGCCGACGAAGAGGGCGCGGTGGCGCTGGACGTGCGCATTGCGGTCGAGGCGCCGCCGCCGCAACTCGACCGTTACGGACACATGGCGATCCACCCGTATCCGAGCCACCTGGTGGCGCGGATGCCGCTGGCGGACGGAACCGATATTGTGCTGCGGCCGATCCGGCCAGAGGATGCCGAGATCGAGGACGCGTTCGTGCGCAATCTCTCGCCGCAGGCGAAATATTTCCGCTTCATGCAGATGCTGCGCGAGCTCACGCCGGAGATGCTGGTGCGCCTGACGCAGATCGACTACGACCGCGAGCTGGCGCTGATCGCCGTGGTGCCGCAGGATGGCCGCGAGACCGAGATCGCGGTCACGCGTTACGGCATGAATCCGGACGGGACCAGCGCCGAGTTCGCGATCGTGGTGGCGGACGCGTGGCAGGGCAAGGGCATCGGCACCCGCCTGCTCGGCATGCTCATGCAGGCGGCCAGGGCCAAGGGCCTGAAATCGCTGGAGGGTGAGGTGCTGGCCGAGAACGCGCCGATGCTGTCGCTGGTGAGGCGGCTGGGGTTCGCGGCACAGCCCATCCCCGACGCGCCCTCGGTGTACGCGGTCTACCGCGACTTGTGAGCCGGCGCGGCCGGCGCGTGAACCGCGTATGATGCCGGCATGGGCCAACCCGTACTCATTTTCGTTTACAACGCCGACAGCGGACTCGTCAACACGCTGCTCGATATCGGCCACAAGATCGTCTCGCCCCGGACCTACGCCTGCAATCTCTGTGCGATCACGCATTCCACTTTCACGATGCGCGACGAATGGAAACGCTTCGTCGCCGGGCTCGGCGTGCCGGTGCAGTTTCTGCATCGGGACGAGTTGGCCGAACAGTATGGCGTGCGCGTCGCCGCGTTGCCGGCGATTTTCCGCAAAACGGACGGCGCGCTGGAGCCATGGATCACGCGCAACGAGATCGACCGCTGCCGGTCGCTGCCTGAGCTCGAGCGCCTGGTGCAAGACCGCCTGCGCGCGGAGCGCGAAAAATAAACGTGTAGAATATGCCCCATGCGCATCGCCGCGATTGTCGAATACGACGGTTCCAACTTCTCCGGGTGGCAACGGCAGGAACACGCGCGCTCGGTGCAGGGCGTCGTGGAAGACGCGTTGTCCATGGTCGCGAATGAACCGGTCCGGGTCACGGTCGCGGGACGCACCGACGCCGGCGTGCACGGGCTGGCCCAGGTGATCCATTTTGATACCAGCGCGGCGCGCGGCGAGTACTCGTGGGTGCGCGGCGCCAACAGCAACCTGCCGTCCGACGTCGCGCTGCTGTGGGCGGCGCCGGTGGATGACGGATTTCACGCGCGCTACTCGGCCACCGGCCGGCATTATCATTACGTCATCCTGAACCGGCCGATCCGCCCGACCTACCTGGCGCGCCATGTCACGCATGAATTCCGCCTGCTCGACGTGAAGCCGATGCAGGAGGCGGCACGCTATCTCATCGGCGAGCACGACTTCACCTCGTTTCGCGCCGCCGAGTGCCAGGCGAAGAGCCCGGTGCGCGAGTTGCGCGCGCTCGAGGTCACGCGCCACGGCGAGCTGGTGCACGTGCGCGCCCATGCCAACGCGTTCCTGCAACACATGGTGCGCAATCTCGCGGGCGTGCTGATAACCATCGGCGCCGGCGAGCGCGCGCCGGGCTGGGCCAGGGAAGTGCTCGAAGCGCGCGACCGCGCCGCCGGCGGCGTGACCGCCGCGCCCGACGGGCTTTATCTGCGGGAAATCGAATATCCCGATTCCTTCAAAATCCCGCGGCTTTCGCGGGATGTGGGGCTCTGGTAAGCTTCGCGGCCTTCCGGAGGGTGCATGCGCACGCGCGTGAAAATCTGCGGGATCACCCGCATCGAAGACGCCATCGCCGCGGCCGAGGCCGGGGCCGATGCCATCGGTTTCGTGTTCGATCCGAAGAGCCCGCGCCACCTGCATCCCGACCAGGCGCTCAAGATCACCCGCGCGCTGCCTCCGTTCATCACCACCGTGGGCCTGTTCGTGAATCCCGCGCCCGACACGGTCGAAGGCATCCTGAATCACGTCCCGCTCGATCTGATACAATTTCACGGCAACGAAAAGCCCGAACAGTGCCGCCGCTATCACCGCTCGTACATCAAGGCCATCCACATGAAACCCGAGGTCGATCCGCGCGAAATGGCGCGTCTCTATGGCGACGCCGCCGGGTTGCTGCTCGATACCTATGTGGCCGACGTGGCCGGCGGTTCCGGCCAGGCCTTCGACTGGAGCCGCATACCGCCCGACCTCGGCAAGCCGGTGATTCTGGCCGGCGGACTCACGCCGGAAAACGTCGCCGCGGCGGTGCGCCAGGTGCACCCCTATGCCGTGGACGTGTCAAGCGGCGTGGAGCAGAGCAAGGGTATTAAGGATGCGAATAAGATTTCAGCGTTTATCGAGGCGGTGAGGTCAGCGACATGAGCGCCTACGATCTTCCGGACAAACGCGGCCACTTTGGCGATTACGGCGGCATCTTCGTCTCCGAAACGCTGATGCAGCCGTTGAAAGAGCTGCGCGAGGCGTACGAGAAGCTGCGCCAGGACAAGCAATTCCAGAAGGAATTCGAGGATGACCTGCGTCTGTACGTCGGCCGCCCGAGTCCGCTGTATCCTGCGAAGCGCCTGACCGAGAACTGGGGCGGAGCGAAGATTTATCTCAAGCGCGAGGACCTGAATCACACCGGCGCGCACAAGATCAACAACACCATCGGCCAGGCGCTGCTGGCGCGCCACATGGGCAAGAAACGCGTGATCGCCGAGACCGGCGCCGGACAGCACGGCGTGGCCACGGCCACGGTCGCGGCGCGCTTCGGCATGCAGTGCGTGGTGTACATGGGCTCGGAGGACATGAAGCGGCAGGCGATCAACGTGTATCGCATGAAGCTGCTCGGCGCCGAGGTGGTGCCGGTCGAGTCCGGGTCGAAGACGCTCAAGGACGCGCTCAACGAAGCGATGCGCGACTGGGTCACCAACGTCGATAATACCTTTTATATCATCGGCACCGTCGCCGGGCCGCATCCGTACCCGATGCTGGTGCGCGATTTCCAGAGCGTGATCGGGCGCGAGACGCGCGCGCAGATCATGGAACAGGAAAAGCGCCTGCCCGATGCCCTGGTCGCCTGCGTCGGCGGCGGTTCGAACGCCATGGGATTGTTCTATCCGTTCCTCGACGACAAGAACGTCGCGCTGTACGGCGTGGAGGCGGAAGGCGAGGGGATCAAAACCGGACACCACGCCGCCACGCTGTGCGCCGGCAAGCCCGGCGTGCTGCACGGCAACCGCACTTATTTATTGGAAACCGACGACGGCCAGATCATCGAGACGCATTCGATTTCCGCCGGCCTCGATTACCCGGGCGTCGGTCCGGAGCATGCCTACCTCAAGGACTCCGGACGCGCCAGATATGTCTCGATCACCGACCAGGAGGCGCTCGCGGCGTTTCACGAGCTGACGCGGCTGGAAGGCATCCTGCCGGCGCTGGAATCGTCGCACGCCATCGCCTACGCCAAAAAACTTGCGCCCGAGCTCGGAGCGAAAAAGATCATCGTCGTCAATCTTTCCGGCCGCGGCGACAAGGACATCCACACCGTGGCCAACCTCGAAGGAATGACTTTATGACAGGACGAACGGAGCGAAGCGCAGTTGGGCTTCGTTTATTCTGATGTCGCGCATCGCCCAGCAGTTCCAGACGCTGAAGCAGCAGGGCCGGCGCGCCCTCATACCTTATATGGCGGCGGGCGATCCGGAACCGTGGGTGACGGTGCCGCTCATGCACGCGCTGGTCAAAAGCGGGGCCGACATCCTCGAAGTCGGCGTGCCGTTCTCCGATCCGATGGCCGACGGCCCGGTGATCCAGCGCGCCGCCGAACGCGCGCTCAAGCACCAGATCAGCCTCACGAAAGTGCTGGCCATGGTGCGCGAATTCCGCCAGAAGGACAAAACCACGCCGGTGGTGCTGATGGGTTATCTCAACCCGGTCGAGGTCATGGGATACGAACGCTTCGCCGCGGCGGCCGCCGAGGCCGGCGTGGACGGCGTGCTCACCGTGGACCTGCCGCCGGAAGAGGCTGGCGGGTTGCAGCAGGCGCTGCAGGGCCATGGACTCGACGCCATCTTCCTGCTCGCGCCGACCAGCCCGGCCGAGCGCATCAAGCTCATCGCCGGCGCCGCCGGCGGATTTATCTATTATGTCTCGCTGCGCGGCGTGACCGGCGCCGCCAACCTCGACGTGCGCGAGGTGGCCGCTAAACTCAAGGAAATACGCGGCCACACGAAACTGCCGCTGGGCGTGGGTTTCGGCATCGGCAGCCCGGAAACCGCGGCGCAGGTGGCCGAGTTCGCCGACGCCGTCGTGGTCGGCAGCGCCGTGGTGCGGCGCATGGAGGAAATGACCGCGATTCCGGATAAAATCCTGACCGAGGTGCCGGCCTTCATCGCGCTGTTGCGAGGCGCGATGGACCGCGCCACGGCTACGCCGCCATCCGCCACGGGAGCGTCACGATGAGCTGGTTCGACAAGCTGGTTCCGCCCAAGATCAAGAGCCAGGGCGCCAGAAAAACCTCGGTGCCCGAAGGCCTGTGGAAAAAATGCCCGGCTTGCGGCACGGTGTTGTACAACGCCGATATCGAGAGCAATCTCGACGTCTGTCCCAAGTGCGCGCACCACATGCGCATCGGCGCGCGCCGGCGTCTCGACGTCTTCCTCGATCCGGAGCCGCGCGAGGAGATCGGCGCGCAACTGTTCCCGGTCGATCCGCTCAAATTCAGGGACACCAAGAAATACCGCGACCGCCTGGTGGAGGCGCAGCAGACCACCGGCGAGCGCGACGCGCTGGTGGTGATCGAAGGCGCGCTCAAGGGCATGCCGGTCGTGGCCACCGCCTTCGAATTCGCTTTCATGGGCGGTTCCATGGGCTCGGTGGTGGGCGAGCGTTTCGTGCGCGGCGTGAATATCTGCCTCGAGAAGAAAATCCCGCTGGTGTGTTTCTCCGCGAGCGGCGGCGCGCGCATGCAGGAGGCGCTGCTGTCGCTGATGCAGATGGCCAAGACCAGCGCCGCGCTCACGCGCATGGGCGAGGCCGGCATTCCCTTTATTTCCGTGCTCACCGACCCGACCATGGGCGGCGTGTCGGCGAGCCTAGCCATGCTCGGCGACGTGGTCGCGGCCGAGCCGCGCGCGCTCATCGGATTCGCCGGCCCGCGCGTGATCGAGCAGACCGTGCGCGAGAAGCTGCCCGAGGGTTTCCAGCGCTCGGAGTTCCTGCTCGAGCACGGCGCCATCGACCTGATCGTCGACCGGCGCGACATGCGCGACAAGCTCGCCAACCTGCTGGCGCTGTGCACGCGCCAGTCCAACCCGGCAACCTCGCCGCGGACCCCGGAAACCGAATCCGGTATTGCGGAATCATCCTGAGCGCCACTGACAGAATGATTTGGACAGGATTAACAGGATTTTTCAGGATTTACGGGATTAGAAATTTTGGAAATTTAGAAGATTAATCCTGTTAATCCTGTTTTTAATCCTGTGAATCCTGTCTGATTTTCCTTTTGTTAGGGTAAATCCCATCAATCATTTAAAGACTCGAACACTTACCGACTGGCTGGCGTGGATCGAGACGCTGCATCCGCGCACGATCGAGCTCGGGCTCGAGCGCGTGCATGCGGTGCTCGACAGCATGGGCCTGCGGCGCCCGGCATTCGCCGCGATCGCCATTACCGGCACCAACGGCAAGGGCTCGACCACGGCCATGTGCGAGGCCATCCTGCGCCGCGCCGGTTACAAGGCGGGTGCCTACACCTCGCCGCATCTGATCGCCTATAACGAACGCGTGCGCCTCGATGGCCGGCCGGTCACCGATGCCCAACTCTGCGCCGCGTTTGAGCGCATCGAGGCGGCGCGTGGCGCCGTGCCGCTGACCTATTTCGAGTTCGGCACGCTCGCTGCCTTCGACATATTTCGCGACGCCAATATCGACATCGCGGTGCTGGAAGTCGGCATGGGCGGGCGGCTCGACGCAGTCAACGCCATCGACGCCGATGTTTCCATCGTCACCGCCGTGGACATCGATCACGTTGCCTGGCTCGGTACGACGCGCGAGGCCATCGGCCGCGAGAAAGCCGGAATTTTCCGGCAGGGGCGGGCGGCAATCTGCGGCGATCCCAATCCGCCGTCCATTATTGCCGCCGAGGCGCAACGGATCGGCGCGAAGCTGTTGCAGATCGGGCGCGATTTCCACGTCGAGCGCGGCCGCACTGAATGGGCCTGGCGTTTTGACGGGCGCCTGCGCGCCGGCCTGCCGTATCCGGCGCTGCGCGGCGATTACCAGTTGCTCAACGCCGCCTCGGCGCTGACCGCGCTCGAAATGCTGGCCGGACGTTTCCCGGTCTCGCAGGCGGACGTGCGCGAGGGCTTGCTGTCGGCGGTGATACCGGGACGCTTCCAGGTATTGCCCGGCCGTCCGGTGCGGGTGCTGGACGTGGCGCACAACGCCCAGGCGGCGCGCTCGCTCGCGGCGACCCTGAAGCAGCAGGCTGTGCCGGGCCGGACGCTGGCCGTGGTCGGCATGCTCAAGGACAAGGACATCGCCTCGGTGGTCGGCGAGCTGAGTGCCGTGGTGGACTGGTGGTACGCGGCGACATTGCAGACCGCGCGCGGGGCCACGGCCGCGCAGCTGATCGATGCGCTGCACGCCGCGGGCGTGCGCGTGCCGGCGACGGGGTTCGATGACGTGCACCAGGCTTATGCCGCCGCCATGCGCGAGGCGACCGAGGCCGACCGCATCGTCATCTTTGGATCGTTTCACACCGTCGGTGATATACTAGCCGCCCTCGACAAGGCCTGAGCCCATGGCGGACAGAAACGACGCCCGTCCCGAATTCAACCCCAAGCATCGCATCGTCGGCGCGATCGTCATCGTGGTATTCGCGGTGATCGTGCTGCCGCTGATCCTGCGCGGACGCGAGCCGCCGCCGGCGCCCCGTAGCGCGAGCGAGACCGCTGCCGCGCGTGGCGTGATCAGCGAAACCAGGGTGGTGGTGACGCCGGTTGCGCCGGAAGAGACGAAGGCCAAACCCGGCCCGGAAGCGGCGCCCCCGACCGAAGTGAAGACAGCCGTTGTGGAGAGCGCGCCGAAACCGGAACCCAAACCGGTGGTACCGGCGGAAAAGCCCGTCGCGGAGAAGAAATCCTCGACCGCTCCGGCGCCGCAGAAAACCGCGAAAGCCGCGGTGAAAGAAAAGGTTGCCAGCGGCTGGATGGTGCAGGTGGGCACCTTCTCCAACACCGAAAATGCCGCGCGCCTGCGCGACAAGCTCGCGAACCACGGACATACGGTGCACGCCGAAACCGTGACGCTGCACGGCAAGCGCGTCATGCGCTTGCGCGTCGGTCCGTACCGCGACAAGACGGAAGCGATGAAGGCGATCGCGCAGATCCACAACCTGACCGGCGTGCAGGGCGTGGCGCTGGCGTACCCCTGACAAACGATGAACGCGTTTGATCTGGTCATACTCGCGGTCCTGATCGTGTTCGCGCTGCTGGGCGCGTGGCGCGGCCTGGTGAGCGAAGTGATTGGTATTCTGCAATGGGTCATTTCCGGCGTGATCGCCTGGTTTTTCGCCAGCTCGCTGTCCGATATATTCCAGCGGTTTGTGGGCGAGCCGGCGCTGCGCAAGCTGCTGGCTTTTATCCTGATCTTCGTCGTGGTTTTCACGCTCGGCGTGGTGGTTTCCTGGCTGATCCGCAAATCGCTCCCGGCCAAGCGCGGCTTTCGCATCGCCAATGCCATTCTGGGCGGCATGTTCGGCACCGCGCGCGGCGCCTTTGCCATACTCATCGTTTTTCTCGCCGCCGGCCTGACGACTTACCCGCAGCGTTCCTGGTGGCGCGAATCGAGCCTGGCGCCGTTTTTCGAGCGTTCCGCGTTGTACGTCAGCGGGTATCTGCCGGACGATATTGCCCGGCATATCCGCTACAGTTAGAATTACGTTTTATTGATCCGGCACGGGTCAATTTGAATGTGTTATTCCATTGCGCCAACTTCCGGCAGCTTCGTTAAAGGTAGACATGCCGGATCAATAAAACAGATATCTTATGAGTTTCTGGATTATTGAGGCGGCAAGAGGGCGGTAGTTTTGGCCAAGCAGGCTATCATGCGTCCCGGACATTCAAGCTGAATTGTGCCGCCTCAATAATCCTCACAGGAGGTTTTCCCTGCATGTGCGGCATCATCGGTATTCTCGCGAATTCCCCGGTCAATCAGTCGCTCTATGACGGCCTGTTGGTCCTGCAACACCGCGGCCAGGACGCCGCCGGCATACTCACCTGCGATGACAAGCGTATTCATCTGCGCAAGGACAACGGCCTGGTGCGCGACGTGTTCCAGGAGCGCCACATGCTCGGCCTCAAGGGCAACATGGGCATCGGGCACGTGCGCTATCCGACCGCCGGCTGCGATTCGCCGGCCGAGGCCCAGCCGTTCTACGTGAACTCACCGTTCGGCCTGGCGCTGGCGCATAACGGCAATCTCACCAACGCCGATCAGCTGAAGGACGAGCTGTACCGCGAGGACCTGCGCCACATCAACACCGATTCCGACTCCGAGATCCTGCTCAATGTCTTTGCCCACGAGCTGCAGGCCGTGGCCAAGCTGCGCCTGACCCCGGAGCACGTCTTCCGCGCCGTCACCGCCGTGCACCGGCGCTGCCGCGGCGCTTACGCCGTCACCATGCTGGTGGCCGGCTTCGGCATCGTCGCGTTCCGCGACCCGTACGGCATCCGTCCGCTGGTCCTGGGCAAGCGCGACACCGATCAGGGCGCGGAATACATGTTCGCCTCCGAATCCGTGGCGCTCGACGTGCTCGGTTTCGACCTGGTGCGCGACGTGGCGCCGGGCGAATGCATGGTCGTGGACATTCACGGTCAGTTGCACAGCCAGCAATGCGCCGAGAAACCGATGCACGCCCCGTGCATCTTCGAGTTCGTGTACTTCGCGCGCCCCGACTCGATGATGGACGGCATCTACGTGCACAAGACGCGCCTGCGCATGGGCGAGCGGCTGGCAGGCAAAATCAAGCGCGTATGGGCCGACCACGACATCGACGTGGTGATCCCGATCCCCGACACCTCGCGCACCGCCGCCTTGCAGATGGCGTACGAACTGGACCTGCCGTACCGCGAGGGCTTCATCAAGAACCGCTACATCGGCCGCACCTTCATCATGCCCGGCCAGGCGGAGCGCAAGAAGTCGGTGCGCCAGAAGCTGAACGCCATCGACGTCGAGTTCAAGAAAAAGAACGTGCTGCTGGTGGACGACTCGATCGTGCGCGGCACCACCAGCAAGCAGATCATCCAGATGGCGCGCGAAGCCGGCGCGCGGAAAGTGTATTTCGCCTCGGCCGCGCCGCCGGTGCGCTACCCGAACGTCTACGGCATCGACATGCCGTCGCGCAACGAACTGATCGGCAACGGCCGCTCCGAGCAACAGATCGCCGAGGCCATCGGCGCGGACAAGCTGATCTATCAGGACCTCGCCGATCTCATCGAGGCCGCGCGCGAGGGCAACCCCAAGATCCAGCTCTTTGACGCCTCGTGCTTCAACGGCGAGTACATCACCGGCGATGTCACCCGAGATTACCTCGACCGCATCGAGAATCAGCGCAACGATTCCGCCAAGAGCAGCCGCAGTGTTTCCGGGCCGGGCGGGAACGATCTGGTGACGGCGGAAGTGTTGACGTTTCCGCGGTAACTTTCCTTTTTCTTACCTGTAGGGCGGATTAGGCGCGCAGCGCCGTAACCCGCCGGATGAAACAAAAGCCGCCCATCGGGCGGCTTTTGTTCTCCCTCTCCCTTGCGGGAGGTGAGGCGGAGTTTTCGTGAACACACTTAACGTGTGTTCACGCCGCCGAACGGGTGCAAATGGTATTCTTGCACCCCGGTGGGAATAACGATGGTGAGGGGTGATATTATTTTTTTATCGACCGTCCTGCGGCCGCGTGTTAATTGCGGTTCGCGCACCGCGGGTGGGTGACTTCATCACTATGGCAAAGCGGTGGGCCACTGGCGCGGTTGGTATGCGAATGGGAAGCCACCGGGAGAAGAATGGTTCGAAGACGGGCGCAAGATCAACGGCCGTCATTGGAATAAACAAGGTGAAGAACTTCCCCAGTCAGAAACCCTACCAGCAGCCCGCGGATAGATGAGTCCTCTTTGAATATGGCGGACGATAAGTGTGACGTTAGATACATATCGGTGCCGCGGCTGCTTATTGACACTGAAAGGTTGTTAATATAATTTTGTTTTGTTGGCGCCGATTTGAGCTTCAGCTTGCGGGCGCGATACAAATGCCGCTAAAGCGAGAACACCCGCTCCGGCCGCATTTGCGGCTTTTTTTGTACCTGTTGTTCCCGCAAGCCATGCAGTGACGCCTGAGTAAGCTCTAAATAGGCAAAATGTCGTCATTCCGGCGAAAGCCGGAATCCAGATTAATAACTGGATGCCGGCTTTCGCCGGCATGACGTCGGTGGTTAGCGTTCAGAAGAAAAGGAGCAGCAGGCATGTCCGACGAGTTCAGTGAATGGGGTTTCGACACCCGCGCGGTGCGGGCGGGGCAGCATCGAACCAACGAAGGCGAGAATTCCGAGCCGATCTTCGCCACCTCCAGCTACGTGTTCAGGAACGCCGCCGAGGCGGCGGCACGGTTCTCCGGCGCCGAGTCGGGGAACATCTACTCACGTTTCACGAATCCTACTGTCCGCACGTTTGAAGAACGGCTCGCGGCGCTGGAAGGCGGCGCGAAATGCGTCGCCACCGCGTCCGGCATGGTCGCGATCCTGTCAACCTGTCTGGCGCTGCTGAAAAGCGGCGATCACATCGTCGCCTCGCGCAACATCTTCGGCGCCACGGTACTGCTGTTCAACAATTTCCTCGCCAAGTTCGGCGTCCAGACGAGCTATGTGCCGCTCACGGATTACGCGGCCTGGGAGAAGGCGATCAGGCCGAACACCAAGTTGCTGTTCCTGGAAACGCCGTCCAATCCATTGACGGAAATCGCCGACATCGCGCGTCTCAGCAAGATCGCGCATGCCCGGGACTGCTGGCTCGTGGTGGACAACGTGTTCTGCACGCCGGTCCTGCAACAGCCGCTCAAGCTCGGGGCCGATCTGGTGGTGCATTCGGCGACCAAATACATCGACGGCCAGGGCCGCTGCGTCGGCGGAGCGGTGGTCGGCAATCACGAACTGGTGGGCGAGAAGGTCTACGGGTTCATGCGTACATGCGGGCCATCCTTGAGCCCGTTCAACGCCTGGGTGTTCCTGAAGGGCCTGGAGACGCTGAGCCTGCGGGTGAAGGCACACAGCGCCCATGCGTTCGAACTGGCGCGCTGGCTCGAGAAACAGCCGCGTGTGAAACGTGTTTATTACCCCGGGTTGGTATCGCATCCGCAACACGAACTGGCGAAAACCCAGCAGTCGGGTTATGGCGGCATCGTGACGTTCGAGGTCGACGGCGGAAAGGACGCAGCCTGGAAGCTGATCGACAGCACGCGCGTGATTTCCATCACGGCCAATCTGGGCGACACCAAGTCCACGATCACGCACCCGGCCACGACCACGCACGGACGGCTGACGCCGGAACAGCGCGCCGAGGCCGGCATCAGCGACGGGCTGATCCGCATCTCGGTAGGCTTGGAAGACGTGGATGACCTCAAGAAGGATCTGGCGCGCGGGCTCGGGGGCTGAGATGCGGCTGAAACTTTTCCAGGTCGATGCCTTTACCGACCGCCAGTTTGGCGGCAATCCCGCTGCGATCGTGCCGCTCGACCAGTGGCTGCCGGACGCGACGCTGCAGGCGATCGCGGCCGAGAATAATCTTTCCGAGACTGCCTACTTCGTGAAGCAGGGCGAACGTTATCACTTGCGCTGGTTTTCACCTGCGTGCGAAGTGAATCTGTGCGGGCACGCCACGCTCGCAACCGCCTGGGTGTTGTGGGAGAAGCTCGGCGAGCGCGCGCCGTTGATCCGCTTCGACACCCGCAGCGGCGAGCTGCGCGTCACGCGCGAGGGCGCGTGGTTGTGGCTGGATTTCCCGGCCGATCCGGCGCGTCCCTGCGCCGCGCCGCCGGCCCTGGTTACCGGTCTCGGCCGGCCGCCGCGCGAGGTGCTGGTGGCGCGCAATTACGTGGCCATGTATGACGACGAGGAAACCGTGCGGACGCTCAAGCCCGATTTCCGCGTGCTCGCGACCCTCGATCAGCACGGCGTCATCGCCACCGCGCCCGGCACCGATTGCGATTTCGTCAGCCGCTTCTTCGCTCCCAAGTTCGGCATCGACGAGGACCCGGTGACCGGCTCGGCGCATTGCACCCTGGCGCCGCTGT
>JBLMXN010000130.1:0-3163 GCA_050257795.1 Bacteroidota bacterium | reverse complement strand
GGGTAGCCGGTCTCGGCCGCCAGCACCGCGCCGCCGATGCCGTAGCGCCGGCGCGCACCGGGGGCGACGCGCGTGCCCTCCGGAAACACCACCACCCAGATGCCGGATTGCAGGCGCTCGCGGCCCTGCGCGATGACCTGCTCGATCGCCTTGCGGCCGGCGCCGCGATCGATGGCGATCGGCCGCAACAGCGCCAGCGCCCAGCCGAACAGCGGAATCCACATGAGCTCGCGTTTCAGCACCCAGGTCTGGGCCGGGAAGATTTCCTGGAACACGATGGTCTCCCACGCCGACTGGTGTTTGGACATGATGATCGCCGCGCCCGCGGGCAGGTGCTCACGCCCTTCGACGCGGTAATCGAGGCCGCACAAGGCCTTCAGCAGGAACACCTGGAAGCGCGCCCACTG
Source organism: Bacteroidota bacterium (assembly GCA_050257795.1). Lineage (GTDB taxonomy): Bacteria > Pseudomonadota > Gammaproteobacteria > Acidiferrobacterales > Sulfurifustaceae > Sulfuricaulis. The sequence goes on along the minus strand of JBLMXN010000130.1, from coordinate 2,756 downwards.
GCGGATGAGGCGGTAGCGTGCCGGGAACGGCAGCAGCGCGGTCGGCAGCATCAGCGGAGCGTAGATCACCACCGACAGCCACATCACCACGTTGAACAGAACTGAGCGAAACAGGGCCAAGTTCAGCTCGCCGGAAGCTTGCCGGTCAGGAGACTGTCGGCGAATGCCGCGAGATCGTCGAATACGGGGACATCCGCGAGCAGCTTGCTCTTCTTGAGCGTGCGCTTGCCCTTGCCGGTGCGCACCAATACCGGCCGCGCCGCGACCGCGCGCGCCGCCTGCACGTCGCGTTCGCTGTCGCCAACGGCATAGACGCCGGCCAGGTTCACCTTGAGCCGCTCGGCGATTTCCATCATCAGGCCGGGGTGCGGCTTGCGGCAGTCGCACTCGTCCTCGGGCTTGTGCGGGCAGAAGAAGATGGCGTCGATCTCGCCGCCCTTGGTGCGCACCGCCTCGAGCATGCGCGCGTGGATGCGCCCGAGCATGTCCATGTCGTACAGCCCGCGCCCCACCCCCGACTGGTTGGTGGCGACGATGACCTTGTAGCCCTGGCGATGCAGACGCGCAATCGCCTCGAGGCTGCCGGCGATCGGGATCCATTCCTCGGGCGACTTGATGTATTCGTCCGAGTCGTGGTTGATGACGCCGTCGCGATCTAAGATGACGAGTTTCATAATGGTTCGAAACGCCAGGGCGCCAGGAAATGAAAGGATATTTCAGGACTTCTTGTCCTGGCGTCCTGGCGGTTCAAAATCATATTCAATCCTTGAACTCCGACACGCGGATGCGCCCGTTGATCATGCGCGATTCGCGGCTCTGCACTTTTTCCATCTTGTCCCAGAATGCCTGCTTGAGGTCGAAGTCCGCCGCGATGGCGGTGCCGACCAGGAGAATGAACAGATCGGCGCACTCCTCGGCGAGCTTTTCCCTGCTCTTGCCCTTGGTCACGCACTCGGCGATCTCGCCCAGCTCCTCGCTCATGAGCGCCACCCGGTAGGTCAGGTCCTCGCCGCCGGTTTCGCGGAAGCGGTGCTTGTCGTGAAACGCCTGGACTTCGGCGAGCATGTCACTGTACGAATCCCGGTTCATACTGACCTCAGCTTTGCAGACGCGAGATGTCCGCCACGTTCAGAAACAGGTTGCCGAGACGGTTGAGCAGCGCCAGACGGTTGTTACGCACCGGCACATCGTCCACCATCACCATGACCTTGTCGAAGAATTCATCCACCGCCGGGCGCAGCCCGGCGAGGCGCTTGAGCGCCGCCGCATAGTCGCCCGATTTCAGGAGCGGCGTCACCTGTCCGTCGAGGGCGCGCACTTCCTCGAACAGCTTGCGTTCGGACGGCTCCGTGAGGCGCGCGGCGTCGACCTCGCCCGGCGGGGCGCCGCCGGCCTGGCGCAGGATGTTGCGGATGCGCTTGTTGGCCGCGGCCAGGGCCTGTGCCTCGGGCAGCGCGCGGAACTCCTTGAGCGCCGTCATGCGCGGCAGCACCTGGTCCATGCGGGTCGGGTTGAGCGAAACCACGGCATCGATCGAGTCCGGCTCGAAGCCTTTTTCACGCAGGTACGGCTTCAGGCGCTCGAGCATGAAGGCGTGCAGATCCTGAACCACGCTGTCGGCCACGATGCCGTTCGGGAAATAGCCGCGCGCGCGCGACAGCAGCTCGATTACGTCGAGCGGCAGGGATTTCTCCGCGAGGATGCGCACCACGCCGAGCGCCGCGCGCCGCAGGCCGAAGGGATCCTTTTCGCCGGTCGGCACCAGACCGATGCCGTAGATGCCGACCAGGGTGTCGAGCCGGTCCGCCAGCGCCACGCACACCGCGATCGCGTGCTTCGGCAGCTCGCCGCCGGCGGTACGCGGCCAGTAATGCTGCTCGATCGCGTCCGCGACCTCGACCGACTCATGGTCGTGGCGCGCGTAGTAGCGCCCCATCATGCCCTGCAGCTCGGGGAACTCGCCCACCATTTCGGTGAGCAGGTCAGCCTTGCACAGTTGCGCCGCGCGCTCGGCCAGCGCGACATCGACCGTGAGCAGTTGAGCGATGCGGCCGGCGAGTTTCTCCAGACGCTGCACGCGCTCGAGCTGACTGCCGAGCTTGTTGTGATACACCACGTTCGCCAGCCGCGGCAGGCGCTCGGCCAGCCGTTGCTTGCGGTCCTGGTCGTAAAAGAACTTGGCGTCCGACAGGCGCGCGCGCAGCACGCGCTCGTTGCCGTGGATGATCTGGGCGGGATCGGCCGCCTTCATGTTGCTCACGAACAGGAACCGGGGCAGCAGCTTGCCGTGCTTGTCGGCCAGCGGAAAATATTTCTGGTGCTGCTGCATGCTGATGATCAGGCATTCCTTCGGCACCTCGAGGAACGCCTTGTCGAAACCGCCCGCCAGCGCCACCGGATATTCGACCAGGCTGGTGACTTCCTCGATGAGCTCTTCCGCCTTGCCCAGACGCCAGTCGGCGCCGCCGGCCTGTTTGTTGGCCGCGGATTCGAGCGCCTGGATGATGGCGTCGCGGCGCGTCGCGAAGGCGGCGTAGACCTTGCCCGACTGTTTCAGGATTTTTTCGTAATCCTTGGCGTGCGCGATCGCAATAACGCCCTTGCCCAGGAAACGATGGCCGCGGGTCTTGTTGCCGCTCTTGATGCCGAGCACGGCGCCCGGGACGACCTTCCGGCCGTGCAGCAGGATCACACCGTGCACCGGCCGCACGAACTGCGCTTCGCCATCGCCCCAGCGCATGAGTTTCGGAATTGGC
>JBLMXN010000129.1:0-7335 GCA_050257795.1 Bacteroidota bacterium | reverse complement strand
TTCCCGGGCACGGACGCTCGCGTAATTTTCTGCCGCGCGAATTCACCGCCGAGATTCTGGCCGAAGAAGTGCAGCGGGTTCTCCCCGGTCCCGCGACCTGGGTCGGCTGGTCGCTCGGCGGCTTCGTGGCGCTGGCCGCGGCCCAGGAATTCCCGCACGCGGTGGCGCAGCTCGCGCTGGTCGGCGCCACGCCGAAGTACGTGCAGGCGGAAGGCTGGCCGTACGCGATGCCGCAGATCGTCCTGGAACAGTTCGCGCGCAACCTCGAGCAGGATTACGTCGGCACGCTCACGCGTTTCCTGAGTCTGCAGGTGGCCGCGGGCGAGGAGCGCGGCGTGCTGCGGCGCTTGCGCGAGGAGATGTTCCGGTACGGCGAGCCGCCGGCCACGGCGCTGCACGCGGGCCTGCGCCTGCTGCGGGACGACGACCGCCGCGCGGCATTGCGCGGCATTGCGCAACCGGCGCTGGTGATCCACGGCAGCCGCGACCGCATCGTGCCGGCCGGCGCGGCGCGCTTTCTCGCCGGACATCTACCTCTGGCGCGCCTGGAAATGATTGCCGGCGCCGGACACGCGCCGTTTCTGTCGCATCCAGCGGAGTTTCTGGAGGCGCTCACGGGTTTTATCCATGGGTGATCACCCGATGCTCGACAAACGCCGCGTGCGCGAATCGTTCACGCGCGCGGCCGACACCTACGACACCGCCGCGGTGTTGCAGCGCGAGATCGCCGATCGCCTGCTCGAACGCCTCGAGGTGGTGCGCCTGGTGCCGCGGCGCATTCTCGACGTCGGCTGCGGCACCGGTTACGACGTGCACAAGCTCTCCCGGCGCTATCCGCGGGCGCGGCTGCTGGGTCTGGACATCGCCGAGCCGATGGCGCGCCGCGCGCGCCGCCGTGCCGGCGCGTGGAATCGTTTCACCGGGCGCTGCGCTTTTGCCTGCGGCGATGCCGAACGGCTGCCGGTGGTCACGGCTTCGGTGGATCTGCTGCTGTCCAATCTGAGCTTGCAGTGGTGCGATCCGCCGACAGTATTCGCCGAGGCGCGGCGCGTGCTGCGCGCCGGCGGCCTGTTCATGTTCACCACCTTCGGTCCCGACACGCTGCGCGAATTGCGCGAGGCCTGGCAGACCGTGGACCAGTCTCCGCACGTGCACGGTTTCCTCGACATGCACGACTTGGGCGACATGCTGATCAACGCCGGATTCGCCGATCCGGTCATGGACGTGGAGCGCGTGACGATGCTGTATGCCGATGTCATGGAGGTGCTGCGTGACCTCAAGGGGCTGGGCGCGCATAACATGGCCGCCACCCGCGCGCGCGGCCTGACCGGCAAGACGCGGTTCGCGCACTTTCGGGCGGCGTACGAGGCGCTGGCGCGGGACGGAAAAATTCCGGCGACGTATGAAGTCGTCTACGGCCACGCCTGGACGCCGGAGACGGAGCGCGCGCGCGACGGCGTGGCGGTGGTGCCGGTGCAACGCATCGGCAGAAGGCCGGCATGAGTCGCGGCTGGTTCATCACCGGCACCGACACCGGCGTGGGCAAGACCCGCGTGGCGGAACGGCTGCTGCGTGCGCTCGTGCAACAGGGCGGGCACGCCGTCGGCATGAAGCCGGTGGCGAGCGGTTGTCGCATCACGGATGCCGGCCTGCGCAGCGAGGACGCCGAACGCCTGCTCGCGGCGGGCAACGTGCCGGCGGATTATGTCGACGTGAATCCCTGCGCCTTCGCGCCCGCGATCGCGCCACATCTGGCGGCACGCGCGGAAAACACGGATATCGGTCCGGAGCGGATACTCGAAAGTTTCCGGCGCCTGCGCGAACGCGCGGACTGGATCGTGGTGGAAGGCGTCGGCGGCTGGAAGGTCCCGCTGGGCGAGCGGCTGATGCTGGCCGACGTCGTGCGTGCCATGCAATTGCCGGTGATCGTGGTGGTGGGTTTGCGGTTGGGATGCCTCAATCACGCGTTGCTGACCATCGAGGCGATTCAGCGCGACGATATGGCGCTCGCCGGATGGGTTGCCAACCGGATCGATCCGCACATGGAACGCGCGGACGAAAATATCGCCGCGCTCGAGAGCCGGATCACGGCGCCGTTGTTGACCGGATTCCCGTATGAGTCGCCCGGACATGACAACGCGTCAAATCCTGTTTTCCCGATGAGCGCGCTCAGGCGCCTGAAGCAGATGGCCGACTAGATCGATCGGCTGATGTCCGTCGCCGGCTCCGTAGTCGCGCCAACACCGGCGCGCCGCGGTAGTCTCGTGGCACGTTTTATTCCATAAAACCCGGGGTTTTTCCCGCAATCACGTGTTGCAGGCACATTATGCTTGTGATAGTTTGCGCGCGCCAAAATGAGTTGATCTGGATCAATGATCTATATCAATGATCTGGATCAACCGGGAGAAACCCGAAAACAGATGGCGGGCGTGAGTGTGAGCGAGGATGGACACGCGCTATACGCCTGAGAACGAAGCCGGCGAAGGTCTGCGTGTTCTGGTGCGTCCGAACCGCTCGCTTTCCCTCCGCGCGATGGTGGTCTTGTTTGCCGGCATCGCCGCTTTCGTGATTACCATCGGCATCGGTTTTTCCCTGGTCGGGGCCTGGCTGGTGTTGCCGTTCGCCGGACTCGAGGTTGCGGTAGTGGGTGCCGTGCTCTACCTGCTGTTCCGCCACGCCGATGATCATGACCTGATCATTATTCGTCATGACCGCGTCACTGTGGTCCGGCGTCAGGGCGGTCGGGAGCGGCACGAGGAATTTCAGCGCTACTGGGTGAAGGTGCAACTGGAGCGCGGCCGTAGTTGGTATCCGTCACGGCTGAGCATCGGATCGCACGGACGGTTCGTGGCGATCGGCACCGGCATCAGCGAAGAAGAACGGCGCGCGCTCAACGCGCGACTGAACGAGCTCTTGCGCCGGACCTGACTGTCGGGGCGCATGGAAGGTAAGGATGGAGCGGGCGCGGCGCGGGCTTTCGAAGAAAGATTCTGATAATTGATACGGGAGTTTGGCATGTCGATGAGACTTATAAAGCGGTTCCCAGGCATCGTTTCCCGACTGGTCATGGGTTTGGGTCTGTGGTTTGCGGTGCCGGCGGCCTTCGCCGACTACGCGCTCAATTTCCAGAAGCCGGTCACCCCGATCGCGCAGAAGATCCTCGAGTTGCACAACATGATCATCGTGATCTGCCTGATCATCTTCCTGATCGTGTTCGCCTTCATGTTTTACTCCATCCTCGCGCATCGCAAGAGCCGCGGGCACAAGCCGGCGCAATTCCACGAGAACGCCAAGCTGGAAGTCATCTGGACCATCATCCCGTTCCTGATCCTGGTGAGCATGGCCATCCCGTCCACCGCCACCCTGCTCGAGATGGGCGACACCAGCAAATCCGATCTCACGATCAAGGTCACCGGTTACCAGTGGAAATGGCGCTACGATTATCCGGACCAGGACATCGGTTTCTTCAGCACGCTCGCCACCCCGCGCGACCAGATCGAGAACAAGGCCGCCAAGGATGAGCACTACCTGCTCGAGGTCGACAAGCCGCTCGTGATTCCCGTCGGCAAGAAAGTGCGCTTCCTGCTCACCGGCAACGACGTGATCCATTCCTGGTGGGTGCCCCAGCTCGGCGTCAAGAAGGACGCGATCCCCGGATTCGTCAACGAGACCTGGGCGCTCGCCGAGGAGGCCGGCACCTTCCGCGGCCAGTGCGCCGAGCTCTGCGGCAAGGACCACGGCTTCATGCCGATCGTGGTGCAGGCCGTGAGCCCCGAAGACTTCACGAAGTGGGTCGCGACGGAGAAGCAGCAGGCCGCCGCCGAATCGGCCGGCGCCTCCAAGACCTGGAGCAAGGATGAGCTGATCGCCAAGGGCAAGACCGCCTATGCCGGTACTTGCGCCGCCTGCCACGGCCCAGAAGGCAAGGGCATCCCGGGCGTGTTTCCGGCGCTCGACGGCAGTCCCATCGCCACCGGCCCGGTCGACGAGCACATCAAGACCGTGTTGCACGGCAGACACACCGGCAAGTACAGCGCGCAGATGCCGGCCTTCGCCGCGCAGCTGAGTGACGTCGATATCGCCGCGATCATCACGTTCGAGCGCAACGGCCTCGGCAACAAGACCGGCGACGTGATCCAGCCGTCCCAGGTCAAGGCCCTGCGCCAGTAACGAATCGGATTCCGAGAGGAGACACAACAATGGCAACTGCACACGCACATCACGAAGAACATCCGACCGGCCTCAGCCGCTGGCTGTTCACCACGAACCACAAGGACATCGGCACCCTGTACCTGGTGTTCTCGTTCATCATGGCCATCATCGGCGGCCTGATGTCGCTGGTGATCCGCTCCGAACTGTGGAAGCCGGGGCTGCAGATCGTTGATCCGCTGTTCTTCAATGAGATGACGACGGTGCATGCGCTCGTCATGCTCTTCGGTTTCGCCATGCCGGCGTTCGTGGGGCTGGCCAACTGGCTGATCCCGATGATGATCGGCGCGCCCGACATGGCGCTGCCGCGCATGAACAACTGGTCGTTCTGGATCCTGCCGTTCGCGGCCACGTTGTTGCTCCTGTCGCTGTTCATGCCCGGTGGCGGCCCGAACGGCGGCTGGACGATGTACCCGCCGCTCTCGGTGCAGGGCGGCATGGGCACTGACTTCGCGCTGCTGTCGCTCCACCTGCTGGGCATGTCGTCTATCCTGGGTTCGATCAACATCATCGCCACGATTCTGAACATGCGCGCGCCCGGCATGACGCTGATGAAGATGCCGATGTTCGCGTGGACCTGGCTCATCACCGCGTTCCTGCTGATTGCCGTCATGCCGGTGCTGGCCGGCGCGGTGACCATGCTCATCACTGACCGCCACTTCGGCACGCACTTCTTCGACGCCGCTGGCGGCGGCGATCCGGTGCTGTGGCAGCACGTGTTCTGGTTCTTCGGCCACCCCGAGGTGTACATCCTGGTGCTGCCGGCGTTCGGCGTGTTCTCGCAAATCATCCCGACCTTCGCGCGCAAGCCGCTGTTCGGCTATGACTCAATGGTCTACGCCACCGCCTCGATTGCGTTCCTGTCCTTCATCGTCTGGGCGCATCACATGTACACGGTGGGCATGCCGATGGCTGGCGAGCTGTTCTTCATGTACGCCACCATGCTGATCGCGGTGCCGACGGGCGTGAAGGTGTTCAACTGGATCTCAACCATGTGGCGCGGCTCCATGACCTTCGAGACGCCGATGCTGTGGGCGATCGGCGGCGTGTTCACGTTCACCATCGGCGGCCTGTCGGGGATCATGTGCGCCATCACCCCGGCCGACTTCCAGTATCAGGATACCTACTTCGTCGTGGCCCACTTCCACTACGTGATTTTCGGTGCCACCGTTTACGGACTGTTCGGCGCGATCTATTACTGGCTGCCGAAGTGGACCGGGCACATGTACAACGAGAGCCTCGGCAAGTGGCACTTCTGGCTCACCACGATCGGGTTCAACCTGACGTTCTTTCCGCAGCACTTCCTCGGGCTCGCCGGCATGCCGCGGCGCATTCCGGATTACGCGCTGCAGTTCACCCAGTTCAACCAGTGGTCCACGGTGGGCGCGTTCTTCACCATCACCTCGCAGCTGATCTTCTTCTACGTGGTGTTCAAGACCATGAAGGGCGGCGCCAAGGCGACCGACAAGGTCTGGGACGGTGCCGACGGCCTGGAATGGACTCTGCCCTCGCCGCCGCCGTACCACACTTTCGCGGTGGCGCCCAAGATCAAGTAACGTTCGTCGATAACCACGATGGCACACTCCGCGCCCGATAAAGACCACCAGCAGCGTCGCATCCGCCTCACGGTGGCGGCGCTGCTGGTGCTGGTAGTCGTCTTGTACGTCTTCACGTTCTTGGGGCGGCACGCTTGACGGCGAACAAGAACAGGAAGCGGGCCAACCGTCGCCTGGCGCTGATCCTCGGCGGAGTGACGCTGGCGATGTTCGGTTTCGGCTACGCGCTCGCGCCGATGTACGAGCTCATGTGCAAGACCTTCGGGCTCAACGGCAAGACCGAACGCATCGATACTCAGGCGGCCGTCGCGCAACCGGTGGACACCAGCCGCACCGTGACCGTGGAGTTCACCGGCCTGGCCACGAGCGGGCTGCCGTGGGAGTTCCAGCCGCTGACGAAAAAGCTGGAACTGCATCCGGGCGAGACCGCCGAAGTGAAATATCTGGTGCACAACCTGGCCCGGGAACAGATCACCGGGCAGGCCATCCCCAGCGTCACGCCCGGCGAATCGGCACCGCATTTCAAGAAGATCGAGTGTTTCTGCTTTACCCAGCAGACCCTCAAGCCCGGTGAAACGCGCGAGATGCCGGTGCGGTTCTATGTCGACGCGGGCCTGGAGCGGGACGTGCACACCATCACCTTGTCCTATTCGTTCTTCAACACCGACAAGCTGTCGGCGCAGAAATACGGCGGCGCGGCCATGGCGATGGACGAGGACCATGCGGCGCATCACATTCCGGCCGGGGCGAAATCCGGCGGGTAAGCTGGCAACGATTTTATATAAATGAGAAAGAGGATATAAACATGTCCACTGCGAACACTGGTAGCTACTACTTGCCCAATCCAAGCGCCTGGCCGATCATCACCACGGCCGGCATCTTCTCGCTGGCGCTCGGTTTCGTGCTTTTCATGAACGGGATCCACGCCGGTCCATGGGTGATGGCGCTCGGTGCCGCGATCATCGTGTTCATGATGATCCGCTGGTTCGGGCAGGTGATCGGTGAGAGCGAGTCCGGCACGTATAACGCCCAGGTGGATCGTTCCTTCCGCTGGGGCATGGCCTGGTTCATCTTCTCCGAAGTGATGTTCTTTGCCGCCTTCTTCGGCGCGTTGTTCTACGTGCGTCATTTCGCGGTGCAATGGCTCGGCGCCGACGACCTGCTGTGGCCCGGCTACGACGCGGCCTGGCCCACCGCCGGTCCCAAGGGCCTGGCCCCGGTGATCGCGGGCACCATGCCGGGACCGGGGCAGTTCTCGCCGATGGGAGCCTGGGGCATTCCAGCGATCAACACGCTGATTTTGCTGACCTCAGGCGTGACCGTGACGATCGCGCACTGGGGCCTGCTCAAGGACAACCGCGCGCAGCTCATCACCGGGTTGTTCTTCACCGTCGCGCTCGGCATCACGTTCCTGTCGCTGCAGGCCTTCGAATACATCCACGCCTATACCGAGCTCGGCCTGACGCTCAAGACGGGGGTCTACGGCGCGACCTTCTTCATGCTCACCGGATTCCACGGCTTTCACGTGACCATGGGGACCATCATGCTGATGGTGATCCTCGGCCGTGCC
>JBLMXN010000128.1:0-10556 GCA_050257795.1 Bacteroidota bacterium | reverse complement strand
TGCAGGCCGAGCGCGCGCGAAACGAGCGGTAGGAAGAAGATCATGATGATCGCCCACACGATAACCCACGTGATGGCGATCGGGGCGTCTTCCTTCTTGGCGCCCACGGCGCCGGCGATCGCGATCGCACCGGAGACGCCGCAGACCGCGCCACCCGCGCCGAGCGTGGCGGCCAGACGGCGATCAAGCCCCATGCGCTTGCCGACGAAGTAGATCACGCAGAACGTGGTGATCGACACGATCGTCGCCTGCACCACTGCCACCGGACCGGCCCACACGATCAGGGTGAAGGGCAGGGTGGCGCCGAGCAGCACGATACCGGTCTTGACGTAATACTCCACGCGGAATCCGGAATCCATCCACTTCGGCAGGCCGATGATGTTCGAGATGATAAGGCCCAGCGCCAGCGCCAGCAGCGGCGGCTCGAGATTGTAGTGGCTCGCTTGGTCCCAGGCCCCGATCGTGAAGATGATGATCGAGAAAATGTAGACGAAGACGAAAGCCGGCAGGAATTGACCGATCTTGAATCCCAGCGCCCGGAGGCTGATTGACAGGATTACTGCCCACATCACGAACTGCGCGAAGTACTGTCCGATATGCGCCGTGAAATCCGCCCATGTCTGATCGAGTGTGTGCCATTTGGACGGGCTGATCGCGATCCACTTGATGCTGCTGCCGTTGATGAAAAAGAGATAGGCGACGATGATGATCCCCAGCCCCAGGTAAATCGCCCACCAGTCCTCCTTAAGATACAGCTCCTTCCATCCCATACTGCGAACCTTTTTACCTTCACCGCTTTCATTCCACGCTTCGCGTGTTGATGCCATGGGTGAAACCTCCTGATGTCATTGGCGTTGTAATCAGGGATTCCCGCCGTGGCCTTGTAATCGGCCACCCGCCCGTGGTGCGGGCGGGCTTTACGGGATCCCCGCATGGTTCCCCTTTTTGGCCGTGTCGTGCGGTGTTCTCAGCTGCCACGCTGGGCGCGACGCGGCTGGCCGAGGATGCTAGTGATCATCGTGTGGGTATACATTAAGATTGCCTTAAAGTATGGAACCGTTCGCGGACGACCCGCTGGCCGCCGGCGTCTGCCGGGGCTAGAATCCGGGCAAATCAGCATTCCAGCAGAGGGGGGCACGTGCGGCTGTTACTGGTGGAAGACGATGTATCGCTCGGCAGCGGTATCCAGGCTGGGCTGGGACTGAGCCAGCACACCGTCGATTGGGTGACGGACGGCGAGGCCGCGGAACGCGCGCTGCAGGATCAGCATTTCGACGTCATGGTGCTCGATCTGGGCCTGCCGCGCCGGCACGGCCTCGACGTGCTCAAGGACATGCGGGCACGCGGCGACGATACCCCGGTGCTGGTGCTGACGGCGCTCGACAGCGTCACGGACCGGATCACCGGTCTCGACGCCGGCGGCGACGACTACATGACAAAACCCTTCGATCTCGACGAGTTGTCGGCGCGCGTGCGCGCGTTGTATCGCCGCCGCCAGGGTTTCACCCCCAGGATCCTGCAGCACGGCGCCATCCGGTTCGACACGGCGGGCCATCGCGTGACGCTCGACGGCGCGCCCGTGAGCCTCTCGCCGCAACAACTCGCGATATTGCAGCTGTTGCTCGAGCACGCCGGCCAGACCCTGCCGCGGCAGAAACTCGAGGAGGCCTTGTACGGCTGGAACGTCGACATCGAGAGCAACACCATCGAAGTGCACATCCATTACCTGCGGAAAAAACTGGGCGAAGACCTGATTCGCACCGTGCGCGGCACCGGGTACATCATCGACCGGATTGACTGATGTCGTCGCTGCGCCGGCGGCTGCTCCTCATTCTCATCGGTTTGTTCGCGCTCGTCTGGCTCGCCGCCTTCGCCGGAACCTACGCCACGGCCATGCGCCGTCTCGAACTGCTGTTCGATGCGCAGCTTGCGCACGATGCCGGCGTGCTGTTGACGCTCGTCGAATCCGGACTGCGCGAAGTGCATGGTCCCCTCGGACCACCGCACGAAGTCGCCGTCGGCCAGCGTCGCTTCCGCAAGGTACTCGCCTTCCAGGTTTGGCGGGGCGAGCGGGCGATACTGCACTCGGAGAACGCGCCCGAAGTTCATCCCCTGCAACAGAACGGTTACGCCAATCTCGTAGTCGACGCAGGTGATTGGCGCGGTTACACGCTGCGCGGCCCCAATGACGAATTGACGGTGTGGGTCGGCGAACCGATCGCGCTGCGCGCGCAACTGGCGAGTGAAATAGCACGCGAAGAGCTTTACCCGCTGTTGCCCGGTATCCCGTTGCTCGCCTTGCTGCTCTGGTGGGGCGTGGGGCAGGGTCTGCTTCCGTTGCATCGGATCGCAGCCGAGGTGGCACAGCGCTCGCCGTCAAACCTGCGTCCAGTCGACTTGCAGCAGGTGCCCACCGAAGTCAATGCCATTGTCGAAAAGCTCAACGCGCTGCTCGCACGGTTGCGCGAGGCGTTCGAGCGCGAGCGACGTTTCACCTCCGACGCCGCACACGAGATACGCACGCCGCTCGCCGGCATCAAGACGCACGCGCAGGTGGCGTTGCGCACGTCGGACGAAGCGCAGCGGCGGCATGAAACGGAGCAGGTGATTCTGGACGTGGATCGCACGACGCACCTGGTCGATCAACTCCTGACGCTCGCGCGGCTCGATCGCGAGGCGTTGACGGAGAATTACAACGCGGTCGATTTGCATTCGCTGGCGGACGACGTCGTCACCCGCTTGAAACCGGAGGCCGAGGCCCGGCGCATCACGCTCGCGCTGACGGACGGGACCGCGGCGCCGGTGCGCGGCAATGCCGCCATGCTCGGCGCCATGATCCGCAATCTGGCCGATAACGCCATTCGCTATACACCCCCCGACGGACGCGTCGAGATCGAGGTCGCCGCCCGGGGCGATAAAATCGTGCTGACCGTTACCGATAACGGGCCGGGAATTCCCGCGGACGAGCGCGCCCGTGTTTTCGACCGGTTCTATCGCGGCTCGACAGCGAATGCGCAGGGCTGCGGTTTGGGGCTTTCCATCGTGAAACGCGTGGCCGAATTGCATCAGGCCGTCGTCGAGCTTGACGATGTCCCCGGCGGACGCGGGTTGCATGCGCGGGCGATCTTCCCGCGGGTCAATTCCGGCGCGGGCGCCACGCAGTCCTGAATACCCGCGCGATAATACTTCACGGCACCCGATTTTTCAGGTTTCCGCGCACGAAGGATTCGATGTTGTCGATCAATTGATCGGCCATGATCTGCATGGCGTCGCGACTGGCCCAGGCATTGTGCGGGGTGACGATGAGATTCGGCAGGTCGAGATCGAGCAGCGGATTGCCGTGTTTCGGCGGTTCCTCGGTCAGCACGTCGAACGCCGCGCCGCCGATGCGCCCGCTTTTTAAAACCTCTGCCAACGCCGCTTCATCCACCAGTCCGCCGCGCGCGGTGTTGATCAGCAGCGCGTCCGGCTTCATCTGCGCCAGTTCCGCCGCGCCGATGAGGTTTTTCGTTTCCGCCGTGAGCGGTGCATGAAGCGTGATGACGTCGCTTTCGCGCAGCACGGTTTCGAACGGAGTGCGCCCGGGTTTTGCCGACATGCTGCCTTTGCGTTCGGAGATCAGCGCGCGCATGCCGAAGGCTTTGGCGATCTCGGCGACCGCCGTGCCCAGTTCGCCGTGGCCGATGACACCGAGGGTGGCTCCATGCAGGTCACGGATCGGATGATTCATCAGACAAAATTGTTCGGCTTTCTGCCAGGCTCCGGCGCGCACGTCACGATGGTAGGCGAGGATATTTCGCCGCAGCGCGAGCGTGAGCGCGAACACGTGCTCCGGCACCGTATGCATCGCATAGTGGCGGATGTTGCACACGGGAATGTCTTTCTCGCGGCAGTACTCGAGGTCGATATTGTTGGTGCCTGTGGCGCACACGGCGATCAGTTTGAGCTGCGGCAATTGCGCCAGCGCTTCGCGCCGGATCGGCACCTTGTTGCTGACGGCGATGGTCGCCGCGCGCAGACGCGCAGCCACTTCCGTGGCCGGGGTGTTGTCGTGATCCCGCCACTCGTGCGCGAAGTCCGGCCGGCGCAGATTCGCCTGGATGCTGCCGCGGTCGAGAAATACGATGTGTTCGCCCATATGCTTTCTCTATTCTATTTTTCCAGGGCTTCCTAGGCCAGAATCAGCAAAGCCGCCGACGTGACGAAAACCGACGCGGCGGTGGAGAGGAACATGATACGCGAGGATTCGCGCGCATAGGCGCCGTAGCGGCTCGCGAGGATATAAATGTTCACCGCCACCGGCAGGCTCGCCATGATCACGGCCACCTTGAGATCCAGTTCGCCGAGCCCGAAGACATAACGGGCCAGGACGTACACCGCCACCGGGTGCGCCAGCAGTTTCAGCACGATGACCTCCCAGACGTCACTCCGGCGCACCCCTGCGGCGGGGACCGCGAGCGTGGCGCCGAGGGCGATCAGGGCGGCGGCGATGGCGGCGCTGCTGAGGAGATCGGCGAACACTTTCACCGGCGGCGGCAGGGCAATCCCGAGCAGCAGAAACGCGAGCGCCACCGGCACCGACATGATCAGCGGATTCGTCGGGATGCCGCGCAGGGCCGAGCCCAGGGCATGGGTCCAGTGCACACCCTGGCCGCGCGCGATCTCCATGAGAATGCTGCCGCCGGTCAGCACGAGGATGCTGTCGAACACGACGATGGTCACCGCCGGCGCGATCGCGGCATCACCGAAGGCCAGGATCAGCAGCGGCACGCCCATGTAGCCGGTGTTGGAGAAGGTCGCTGCCAGGCCACGGATGAGCAGGGCGGTGCCCTGGTGCCGGTAGAGCCACCGGCCCGTGAGCACCGCGATGCCGAAGATCAGCGCCGCGGCGCCGTAGTAGCTGCCGCACAACCGCCAGTCCACGCCGTGTTGCAGCGTCGAGCCCAGGGTCTTCATGAACAGGAACGCGGGCAGCAGGAAGTAATAGACCACGTTCACCAATCCCGCGGTGGACGTTTCGTTCAAGAGATTCTTTTTCCGTGCGAGATAGCCGCAGAGAATGAGGGCGAAGAGGGGCAGTACGACACCGAAGACTTGATCCATAATTGTTATCTTATTATGGAATCACCGGCGGCGAGGTTAAAACCTGTTCAGGCGGCGATAGCCCCTGGCGCACCTTCCATAAGAGTTCGCCCGTTAGCCGGCCGGCTGGCTATTTCTTGGGGCCGGGTATGTAGGGCAGCCGATCGTAGGCGCGTCGGCCCGGATTCTTGCGTCGCAGGGGGTTGTTCAGTTCCCATCGCACCTGTTCACGACGGTCGGGATTCACCCGCCGCGTTTTCTTGCGGCGCTCGGTTTTTTGCGATGCCGGTTTGTCGGTTTCATCAGTCATGGCGCGGTTTCGTGCGATACGCCGGCGGACTCGCGCCGGACATATGCATAAAGGAAATCCATGCAGAAAGCATAGATCAGAATTCTCGGGAAAAAAGCCGTTACCTCGGCGCGCGCGGGCGCCTCGCGTCCGGAGCGGGTCGTCGGGAGTCGCTCATGCGATGGAGGAGGTTCGGATCAGCGAGATCATCCCCGGCAGCGGCGACCGGGCAACAGCGCCGGAAACCTTATTCGTAAGTCTCCTTTTGCCGCGGCTTCTTGTGCTGATGTGTTTCGCGCTTCATCTCGTTTTTCACCGGTGGTAAAGACAGAATATACGCAGCGATGGCCTTGCGGTCGTCCGGGGTGAGGTGCGAGGTGCTGTCGTCGATCACGTCGGCCATGAGATCGCCGGCAAAATCGCCGTCCGGCGTCATGCCGGTTTCCAGGTAATCCGCCAGATCGCTCCGGCTCCAGCGGCCGATGCCGGTCGGTTTGTCGGGCGTGATGTTGGGCACGACCGCGCCGTCGACGCCGTCGGGGTTGCCGGCGCAGTTAAGCTCCCGTTTCATGCCGCCCAGCGGGGTGCGCGGCGTGTGGCACTCGCCGCAGTGACTCACGGCGGTCGCCAGGTAGGCGCCGCGGTTCCACGCCGCTGACTGATCGGCCTGTGGTTGAAACGGCCCGGTCTTGAGATACAGCGCCTTCCAGAGGCCGAGCAGCGGACGGAAGCGCACGTACCACTTGAGGGCGTGCGGCTTGTTCGCCTGGCGCACCGGCTTGCGGCTGGAGAGGTAGGTCCAGATCGCATGGATATCGGCGTCGGTGAGGTGCGTATAGGAGGTGTAGGGAAACGCGGGGTAGAGATTTTTTCCCTCGTCGTCAACTCCTTCACGCAACGCGCGCTTGAGCTCGGCCTCGCTCCAGGTGCCGATGCCGGTTTCTTTGTCGGGCGTGATGTTGGGTGTGTAAAAAGTCCCGAACGGGGTTTCGAGCGCGCGCCCGCCGGCGAGCGCGGCGCCGTGGTGCTTTTCGTCGGTGTGGCAAACGGCGCAACCGGCGGCGCGAAAAATATATTCTCCCGGCGGCGCGGCGCCGCCCGCGGCCGCGGCCGGGGCCGCGGCGACGGCGAGCCAGAAAATCACCGCTACGCGGTGGCGCATCCCGATGCGTTCCTGTCGCGGGCAGACTCTGATTTGATATTAATCTTCCTTTTTACGGAAGTCGTCGTGACAGGACTTGCAGCCTTCGCCCAGTTGCTTGAAGTCGGCGGCGATGGCCTGCTGGTTCCCGCCTTGCACCGCCTTGGCGAACGCCGCGGCCCGG
This sequence comes from Bacteroidota bacterium, assembly GCA_050257795.1. Classification (GTDB taxonomy): domain Bacteria; phylum Pseudomonadota; class Gammaproteobacteria; order Acidiferrobacterales; family Sulfurifustaceae; genus Sulfuricaulis. The sequence continues at coordinate 3,860 of JBLMXN010000128.1, read as the reverse complement.
AGCTTGACGGTGTCGGCGCGCTTCTCGAATTCCGCGCGGTTGCTCCACACGCCGTCCTTGGCCTGGGTATCGCCGAAGTCGGAATCCTTGGGAAACAGTCCGGGAATGTCGCGGGTCAGGGCCTGCACCGTGTTCGCGTGCTCGGGCAGCTGCGACTTGTAGTCGACCTTGCCCTGGATGATGGCGCCGGCCGCGGCCATGTGGGCGCCGATGGCCTTCATCGTGTTCTTGCGGTATTTAATGATGTCTTCCGGCTCGGCGGCGTGCAGCAGGACGGGTGTTAGCGCGGCCAGCAGTGTACCCGCGGTCAGCAGGCGGCGCAGCGTGACTTGCATTGTTGCTCTTCTCCTTGATTGATCAGGTTATTCTAGACGGCACCAATCGCCGGAAAATTCCGCGAGCCGTGCGCAAGCGCGGGCGCGGACTTTTCGTGGCTAGTTTGGGACAACCAGCGGCGCGGGGAGTTCAAGATTGCTTCCGTGAATAATCCCGCTCGCCGAAGATGGCGCTGCCGATCCGCACCATCGTCGCGCCTTCCCGGATGGCCTCCACGTAGTCCGCGCTCATGCCCATGGAAAGTTCGGTAAACCCGGGCAGCTCGAAGCGCCGGCGGCAATCGTCGCGCAGTTCCCGCAGCTGGGCGAAACAACCGCGCACTTCCGTTTCCGTCGCCGGGTGCGGTCCGATGGTCATGAGGCCGCGTAAATTCAGGGCGGGGAGGTTTTCCCTGATGAGTTGTTCGACGAGTCCGGCGAGCGCGTCGGGGTCGACGCCGTGTTTTTTCACATCGCGAAAAACATTTACTTCGATCAGTATATTAATGTTTGCTGATTTTTCCTGAGCGAGTCGGGAAAGTTTACGCGCGAGACTCAGGCTGTCGAGCGAATGCAGCCAGGCAAAGTTGCCCGGAATGAACCTGGCCTTGTTCGATTGCAGATGGCCGATGAAGTGCCACTCAAGTCCCTGATTCTGAAAGCGCGGAATTTTGGTCAACGCTTCCTGCACCGTGCTCTCGCCGAAATCGCGCTGACCGGCCGCGATTGCGTTAGCGATTGCTTCGATCGGATGGTTTTTCGACACCGCAATCAGACGCACCTCGTCCGGGCTTCTTCCACACACGCGCGCGGCACCCGCGATCGAGTTGCGGATGTCAATCAGATTTTTTTCGACGCGGTCTTTCATATGGTTCGCAATTTGCATGTTACCGCGAACCGATGGACATATTCACTTGTCAACGTTGCGCGCGAAAATAATTTCAGGATAATGGGCGACCGCTCTGGATGGAGCGTAGAGAACTATAAAGAGGTGAGTGACCCATGACGAGGAAAGGACCAAAGAATGTGGGCGCCCATTTACCCGACGCCATGCGCAATCGCGTCGGCGCGCGCCTGGACAAGGTTTCAAATCTGCTGGCGCACTGGAAAGCCCACATCGGCGAGCCGCTGGCGTCACATTCCTACCCCGTGAGTTACGAACGCGGCCGCCTGAGCCTGCGCGCCGACACCTCGGCGTGGGCCAGCCGGGTGCGGCACGACCACGGAAAAATCATCGAGCAGCTCAAGCACGATCCGTATTTCCACGACCTTGCCGAGCTGTACGTGCGGGTGCTGCCGGAGCGCGCCAAGGCGCGCCGCGAGCCCAAACCGCAAATCGAGGTGCAGCCGCCGAGCCGGATCTCGTCGAGCGCCGCCACCCTCATCAAGAGCGTGGCTGACGGCATCACCGACCCGGCGTTACGCCGTTCCCTCATCCGCCTGGCCGGCGCGCCGGAAAAGCGCGTCCAGCCGAAAAGATAAAATCCGGCTAGCGCCCAGTGCCCGAGGCGAATGGCGACGCCCTCCCGTGGTGAAGCTCCTTCGGAAGGAGGAAGCAGGCCGCCACAAGAGACTTCGTCCGTTGAGTCGCCCGGCCGCCACCGCCGAACGAGGGTTCGCCTCGGGCGGTGGCGGCCCCTTCGGCAATCGGCGCAGATAGCCGCAAAAATGAAGCCCTGCTTCGCTCGTCTTGTCATTTATAAACATGTCTCCATGAGCGCTACTGCCGCCGTCTCCGAAAGAGCTAGCGCCTCGGGATCCGGCGGCTACAATCGGTCTGACAAGGAGATGTCCGTGACCCGACTGCTCAGCCGGTTGTTTTTCTGCGCCTTCCTCGGCGGTTGCGCCGCCGGCACCGTGCCGAGCGGCCCGATGGGTGAATCCCGAAGCCCGCACGTTTCGGCGGCGGCGTCGGAATTCAGCGTCGCGGCGGTCGGCGACATCATGCTCGGCGGGACCGCGGCGCCGGAATTGCAGAAGCTCGGCTACGACTATCCCTTCGAACAAGTCCGGAGCGTGCTCAAACAGGCGCAAATCGTCTTCGGCAATCTCGAAGGACCGCTCACCGACGGCGGCGAGCCGATGAGGGACAAGAAGTACGTCTTCCGATCGCCACCGGACAAGGTCGCCCCGGCGCTGGCGCGCGCGGGGTTCAATGTCGTTTCGCTGGCCAACAACCACAGCATGGATTACGGCCCCCAGGGCCTCGAGGACACCCGCGCGGCGCTGGAGAATAACGGCATCCAGCCGGTCGGCGCCGGCCAAAACCTGGCCAAGGCGCGCGCACCGGTATATATGAAGGCGGGTGGGGCGACCGTGGCGTTTCTGGCGTATTCGCTGACGTTTCCCGAGGAGTTCTGGGCCGCGCCGGACAAGCCCGGGACCGCCTTCGGGCATGAGGAGTCCGTGCGCGCCGACGTGGCCGCGGCGCGCCAAAAGGCCGATGCGGTGATCGTTTCGTTCCACTGGGGGCAGGAAGGCAAGACCGAGCTGCGCGATTATCAGGTGCTGCTGGCGCATGCGGCGATCGACGCCGGCGCCGCCGCCGTGCTCGGGCACCATCCACACGTGCTCCAGGCGGTGGAGCATTATAAGGATGGCGTGATTCTCTACAGCCTCGGCAATTTCACCTTCGGTTCCTACAGCAAGACCGCCACGCGCAGCGTGATCGCGCTGCTCACGTTCCGGGACGGGCGGGTGCGCGAGCTGCATCTCGCGCCGATCGACGTCAACAATGTCGAGACGGTGTTCCAGCCGCGGTTGCTGAGCGGCCAGGACGCGACGCAGGAACTGGAGGCGATCGGACAATTGTCGCGCGAGCGCGGCACTGCGCTCGGAACCCGCGGTGACGCGGCGGTATTGACGTTCGCCGACCGTTCCGGCACGTGAATCGCGTTCCCCTTGTGCCGGCGGCGCCACCTGTGTTTAATGCCGGGCCATGATACGTCCGTTTGAGCTTTTCGTCGGCCTGCGCTACACCCGCGCCCGCAAACGCAGCCATTTCATCTCGTTCATCTCGCTGATTTCCATTCTCGGCATCACGCTCGGGATCACCGCGCTGATCACCATCCTGTCGGTCATGAACGGCTTCGGCAAGGAGTTGCGCGACCGCATCCTCGGGGTGATCTCGCACGTCACCGTGGCCGAAACCGGCGGCGGCCTGCACGACTGGCGCGCGCTGGCCGAGCGCATCAAGAACCCGCACGTCATCGGGCGCGCGCCGTACATCGTCGGGCAGGGCATGGTGACGCGCGGCAAGGCCGTGAGCGGGGTGATGGTGCGCGGCATCCTGCCGTCGGAGGAACAGCAGGTGTCCGAATTCGGCAGCCACATGGTCGAGGGCAGCCTCGACGCGCTCAAGCCCGGCAGCTTCGGCATCGTGATCGGCAGCGCGCTCGCGTGGAAGCTCGACCTCAGCGTCGGCTCGCAGTTGTCATTATTGATCCCGGAAGGACTGGCGACGCCGGTCGGCATCATGCCGCGCTTCAAGCGCTTCACCGTGGTCGGCATCTTCCGCATGGACATGTACGAATACGACAGCGCGCT
>JBLMXN010000127.1:0-20405 GCA_050257795.1 Bacteroidota bacterium | reverse complement strand
ACCGCGGCGAGCTGGTGCGGCTCGCCGATGTGGTGCAGGTGCAGGAGGGCAAGGCCCTGGCGCAGATCAACCGCTACGACCGCGAGCGCTCGATCAAGATCTTCGCCAACGTCAAGACCGGCCAGTCGCAGGAGGCGGCGCTCGCCAAGGCGCGGCAGATCGCGCGCGAAGTCATGCCGCCGGACTACAAGGTGCGCTTCGTCGGCGGGTCGCAGGCGTTCCAGGAATCGTTCGCGAGCCTGTGGTTCGTGCTGGTGCTTGGCATCATCGTCGCGTACATGGTGCTGGCCTCGCAGTTCAACAGCTTCGTGCATCCGTTCACGGTGCTGATGGCGCTGCCGTTCAGCATCTCCGGGGCGCTGCTGACGCTGCTGATGACCGGGAATTCCATCAACATTTTCAGCTTCATCGGCCTGATCCTGCTGATGGGCATCGTCAAGAAGAACTCGATCCTGCTGGTGGACTTCGCCAACCAGGTGCGTGCCCGCGGCGGCGTGAGCGTGCGCGACGCGTTGCTCGAAGCCTGCCCGATCCGGCTGCGCCCGATCCTGATGACCTCGTTTGCCACCATCGCCGCGGCGCTGCCGCTGGCGCTCGCCCTCGGTCCCGGCGCCGAGCTGCGCGCGCCGATGGCGATCGCGGTGATCGGCGGCGTGCTGGTGTCGACGCTGCTGACCCTGTTCGTGGTGCCGTGCGTGTACGAGCTGCTGGCGCGCTTCGAGCGCAACCGCGCCGCGGTGGAGCGGCGTCGGCAGGAAATCGAGCAGGCCACGGGCGCGCCCAATTGAAATTCCGTTCGCCGCGCTGAATTTTCCGGACCGGAATGCCGGCCGCGCAATGCCGCGCCGTGCGAAACGGCGGATGGTTGTTGGATTCCGATCGCGGCGCCGGCTAACAGCGCCCGCCGCCAGAGCGGGCGGCGCGTTTTTTGCGACCGTGTGTTACGCCGTCGGCGGCACTCAGGCGGCGCGGCGCCTTTCTTCCCGGAAAGCCTTGAGCAGCTGTTCGCGCAGTTCCGGGGTGTCTTCGTGATCGTGGACCGCTACGGCATGTTGCACCGCCGCTTCGAGCAGCTCCTCGTCGCTGTCGGCGAAGATGGTTACCGTGCAGTTCATTACGCTCGGCGATTCGCGACAATCGATGAATTTCCTGGCCATGACTTCCTCCTGGCTCGTCTGCAACGAATGAATGAGGACCGGTAAGCGAGGACCCGTAAGCTGAAGATCGCGTCCGGTATCACGCTATACCCCGGGGCCGGAGCGTGTCAACACTCGTCGATTTCACTGCGCGACTCGCGCGACAGAAATCCCTCGCGCGACTCGCGCCTTAAAAAATGGGCGACAGTGACACTCCCTTTGGCAAACTGGCGAGAAGGGCACAACGGGACGATGGGTTTTCAACCCCTTCGACCAAGGTGTCGGCCGCAGGCCGAGCGGATTTTTTAGACCGCTTCCAGTAATTGTTCAGGGCGTGATTCGGAAACTTTCACGGCGCAAAGACGTTTGAAAATGCAGGAACCGCCTCAGGAAAACCGAGCGAGGGTGAGGCCTTCGAGGTTGATATCCGGCGTCCGGCCGGAGATCAGGTCGGCCGTGACCTGGCCGGCGCCGCAGGCCATGGTCCAGCCGAGCGTGCCGTGGCCGGTGTTGAGGAAGAGATTCTTGTAACGGGTGGCCCCGAGCAGTGGCGGATTGTCCGGCGTCATCGGCCGCAGCCCGCACCAGTAGCGCGCCTGCCTGAGGTCGCCGGCGCCGGGGAACAGTTCGCGGAGCACGTGCGTGATGGTGGCGCAACGTTCCGGCCGCAACGTAAGATCGTAACCCGCCAGTTCCGCGGTGCCGGCGCCGCGCAGCGTGTTGCCGAGGCGCGTGGCCACGATTTTGTACGTGACGTCAGTGAGCGTACCCATGGGTGCGGCTGTGGCGTCCTCGATCTCGAGCGTCGCCGAGTAACCCTTGACCGGATAGACCGGCAGCCGCATGCCAAGCGGACGTGCGAGCAGCGGCGAGTAGCTGCCGCAGGCGAGCACGTAGGCATCGGCGGTCATTTCGCCGTTGTCGGTCACAACGCGCGCGAGGCGGTCGCCATCGGCGGCGAGGCGCTCGATCCTGGTCGCGAGCGCGAAGCGCACGCCTTTTTTTTCCGCCAGATGCGCCAGCCGCCGCGTGAATTGCAGGCAATCGCCGGATTCGTCCTCGGGCAGGAGCAGGCCGCCGGCGATCTTGTCCCGCGTCGCACCCAGTGCCGGTTCGTGCGCCACGCAGCCGGCGCGGTCGAGCATCCGGCACGGCACGCCCCAGTTCGTGAGCAGCGCTGCCTCGCGCCCGGCTTCATCCAGTTCGCGTGTCGTGCGATACAACTCGAGCACGCCGTGGGTTCGTTGATCGTAGTGAATATCTGTTTCACGCCGCAGCGCCACCAGGCATTCGTGGCTGTAGCGCGACAGGCGCAGCATGCGCTCGCGGTTGACCGCGTAGCGCGCGGCGGTGCAGTTGGCGAGCATCCGGAACAGCCATGCCCACATCTCGGGATCGAGGCGCGGGCGCAGCACCAGCGGCGAATGCGGACGCAACATCCATTTCAGCGCCTTGAGCGGGATGCCGGGTGCGGCCCACGGACCGCCCGCGCCCCACGACACCTGGCCGCCGTTGGCGAGGCTGGTCTCCATCCCCGGTTCCGGCTGGCGGTCCACGACTGTGACCTCGTGCCCCGCGCGCTGGAGATACCAGGCGCTGGTGACGCCGATGACGCCGCTGCCGAGGATCAGGACTTTCATGGGGATGGATGGACTTGCCGGGGCAAGGAAACCGTGAGGAGAATATATAGCAGACTCGCGCGGCGATGGCACCCGTGATTCGGCCGGATACGTGGGGGTGCCGGACGCCGGATTAGCGTGCCATGCCCGCCGTTTTCCGTCCCGGTCGTCCACGTGTCGCGGGAGAACTTCCCGACAGGTCGGTTATCCGGGTAATATAGCCCGGTAGTTTTGTGACCGCGGTTGGCAGAGACAGGTCCCTGGACCGATTACCATACTGGCGAGAAAAATCATGCGGTTCGAAGAAGACGAGCACGTCACATTTCTCCGGGGATTCCTGCAACGCCCGCAACAGGTGGGATCGGTCATTCCAAGCTCGCGTTTCCTCGAACGCCGCCTGGTGGAGCTTGCCGATCTCAAGACTGCCAAGACCGTCGTGGAGCTGGGGTCCGGCACCGGCGGCACCACGCGCGCGATACTGCGCGCGATGCGCGCCGACGCCACGCTGCTCAGCATCGAAATCAATCCCGAATTTCATGCCTTCATCCGGCGGATTGGCGATCCGCGGCTGGTCTTTCATCTTGGCAGCGCCATCGAGCTGCCCGAGATCATGCGCCACCACGACCTGGCACAGGCCGACGCGGTGATCTCCGGCATTCCATTCTCCACCATGGATCGCGACGCGGCGGCGCGGATTCCGCAGGCGATTTCCTCGGTACTGGCGCCGGGCGGGCGTTTCGTCGCCTATCAGGTGCGCCGTCACGTCGAATCGCTGTGCCGGCCGCATCTCGGCGAACCCCGGGTCGCGCTGGAATTCCTCAACATTCCGCCGATCTGGGTTTTCCGCTGGCAGAAACCGCGCGGCAACGGCGGCGGAACCAGCAGGTAACCGCTGTTACGCCGGCATCGGCGTAACGTCTGTCGTCCGTTTGGAGCCATGTGTGGCCAGGAATTCGGCCAGCGCCCGCGCCGTGTGCGAGCCGTGGCGGCGACGCGCCACGGTTTCGGGCGCGCCCTGCGCCACGATGCGCCCGCCGCCGTCCCCGCCCTCGGGGCCGAGGTCGATGATCCAGTCGGCGTCGGCGATGACGTCCAGATTGTGCTCGATGACGACCACGCTGTTGCCGGCGCCGACCAGCCTGTGCAGCACGCGCGTTAGTTTCTCGACGTCGGCCATGTGCAGGCCGATGGTGGGTTCGTCGAGCACGTACAGCGTCTGCGTGCGCGTGAAAAGGCGCCCCTTGCTGCGCGCCTGCGCGGTCTGCATCGTTTCGGCCGGGCGGGCCTTCGCGAGCTCGGTCACCAGCTTGATGCGCTGCGCTTCGCCGCCCGAGAGCGTCGGGCTCGGCTGGCCGAGCGTGATGTAACCCAGGCCCACGTCCTGCATCAGCCGCAGCGCATGATGGATGCGCTCGTGCGCCGCGAAGAACCCGACCGCCTCGTCCACGTTCATCGCCAGCACCTCGGCAATGGTCTTGTCCTTGTAACGCACCATGAGCGTTTCGCCGTTGAAGCGCGCGCCGTGGCACTCCTCGCAGGCCACGGTGACATCCGGCAGGAAGCTCATCTCGATGGTCTTGACGCCCTGGCCCTCGCAGGCCTCGCAGCGGCCGCCGCTGACGTTGAACGAGAAGCGGCTAGGCCCATAGCCGCGCAGCCGCGCCTCCGTGGTTTCGGCGTACAGCCGGCGGATGTTGTCCCAGAAGCCGACGTAAGTCGCGGGGCAGGAGCGCGGCGTCTTGCCGATCGGTGTCTGGTCCACCTCGAGCACCCGCTGGAGCGATTCGGTGCCGCGAATTTCTCGGCAGCCGGCAAGGGGGCCGGGTCTTTTCACAGTTCGCAGGCGTTTCAGATTGTCGTGGAGCACGTGCCGCGTGAGCGTGCTCTTGCCGCTGCCGGAGACGCCGGTGACGCACACCAGCCGGCCGAGCGGGATCGTGATGTCGAGGTTCTGGAGGTTGTGCATGGATGCGCCGACGATTTCGAGCGCCGGGTCGCCCGGGGCGAACCCGCGGCGCGGCATCAGCGGATGGACGAGCGGCTGCGCCAGGCAGCGGCCGGTGGCCGATTCGCGCTGACGCATGAGATCGCGCACCGTGCCTTCGGCGACGATGCGGCCGCCGTTTTTCCCGGCGCCGGGGCCGAGGTCGATCACGTGCTGGGCGCGGCGGATGGTTTCCTCGTCGTGCTCCACGACCACCACGGTGTTGCCCTTGCGTTCGAGGCTCTCGAGCGTGTCGAGCAGTTTCAGGTTGTCGCGATGGTGCAGGCCGATGGTGGGTTCGTCGAGGATGTAACACACCCCGCGCAGGTTGGAACCGAGCTGCGACGCCAGGCGGATGCGCTGCGCCTCGCCGCCCGAGAGCGTCGGCGCGGAGCGGTCGAGCGTGAGGTAATTCAATCCGACCTGCCTGAGAAATTGCAGGCGCGTCCGCAGCTCCGGCAGGATGTCGCGCGCGATCTCGGCGGCGCGCCCCCTGAGGCGCAGGCGCGTGAATAATTTCTCCGCCGCTTCCACCGGCAGCGCGGCGAATTCGGCGATGTTGCGGTCCTCGAAGCGCACCGCCAGCGCCGTCGGGTTGAGCCGCTTGCCGGCGCAGGCGGGGCAGGTGCGCTCGCCGCCCTCCCACCAGGCGTTCCACCAGATTTCCTCGCCGGTTTGCTGTTCATCGAAGCCGGACATCAGCAGCCCGGTGCCGTAACAGCGCTCGCACCAGCCGTGCTTCGAGTTGTACGAGAACAGCCGCGGGTCGAGTTCGGAAAAGCCGCGGCCGCAGCCGGGGCAGGCGCGCTTGGTCGAAAATACTACCCCCTCGCCCTGTCCCTCTCCCTGCCGGGAGCGGGGATCCATTTCCCGGCGTTTTGCTCTTTTCTCCCTCTCCCCCTGGGAGAGGGCGGGGGTGAGGGGATCAAAGGCCGTGACGATCTTCACGACATCTTTTCCAAGATCGAGCGCGCGAATCAGCAACGCACGCAGTTCTGCCTCCGTTTTCGCGCTCACCGTGATGGCGCCCACCGGCAGCTCGATGTTGTGCTCCTTGAAGCGCGCCAGCCGCGGCCATTGGCTCGTGGCGGCCGACTTGCCGTCCACGCGCAGGTAGTCGAAGCCCTTGGCCAGCGCCCATTTGGCGAGGTCGGTGTAATAACCCTTGCGTGCGGTGACGAGCGGCGCCAGCACCTGTATTTTTTTGCCTCGGTAATCGCGCAACAGCCGCGCCAGGATTGCCTCCGGCGTCTGCGCCTCGATGGGTATATCGCAGTCGGGGCAGTACTGGGTGCCGAGCTTCACGAACAGCAGGCGCAGGAAGTGGTAGATCTCAGTCATGGTCGCGACCGTGCTCTTGCGCCCGCCGCGGCTGGTGCGCTGCTCGATCGCGACCGTCGGCGGGATGCCGAAGATCGCATCCACGTCCGGACGCGCCGCCGGTTGCACGAACTGGCGCGCGTAGGCGTTGAGCGATTCGAGATAACGCCGCTGGCCCTCGGCGAACAGGATGTCGAAGGCGAGCGTGCTCTTGCCGCTGCCGGAGACGCCGGTGATGACGGTGAAACGGTCACGCGGGATTGCCACTTCGATGTTCTTGAGATTGTGCTCGCGCGCGTGGTGGATGTGGATGGCGCGATCAAATGGGGTCGCGCGCAGCGCGCTCGGCTCGCCTCCCTGTCCCCTCGCGGGAGAGGGGATGAGGGCGAGGGGGCGAGAGGCAATTTCCAGATTGTATTCCCGCAGCGCCTTGCCGGTGTGACTCGTCGGATGTTGCGCAACCTCATTGGGCGTTCCGGCGCACACGATCGTGCCGCCGGCGTCGCCGCCCTCCGGTCCCAGGTCGATGATCCAGTCGGCGGCGCGGATCACGTCCAGATTGTGCTCGATCACCATGAGCGAATGGCCTTCGTCGAGCAGGCGGCGGAACGCGCCGAGCAGGGTGGCGATGTCGTCGAAGTGCAGGCCGGTGGTGGGCTCGTCGAACAAGAACAGGATTCCGCCGCGGTTGCCTTCGTTTTGGTTCGCGGCAGCGTCAGGAGATCCCCGCCGGCGCGGGGATGGCCGGACATCTCGCGCTTGCGCGAGATGTCCGGCCAATTTCAATCTTTGCGCCTCGCCGCCGGAAAGCGTCGGAACCGGCTGGCCGAGTTTCATGTACGAGAGCCCCACGGCCGCGAGCGGTTCGAGCGCGCGCCCGATCTCGGGGTAGGCGCTGAAAAACGCCATCGCTTCCGAGATCGTCATGTCGAGCACGTCGCTGATGGATTTCGGCTGCGTCTGCCCGGCGGGCATGAGTTTCACTTCGCGCACTTCGGGACGAAAGCGCTTGCCATCGCAATCGGGGCAGCGCAGATACACGTCCGACAGGAATTGCATCTCCACGTGCTCAAAGCCCGAGCCGGTGCAGGTGGGGCAGCGGCCGGTGCCGGCGTTGAAGGAAAAGGTGCTGGCGCTGTAGCCGCGTTCGCGCGCCAGCGGCTCCTCGGCATACAGTTTGCGAATGCCGTCGAGCGCGCCGACGTAGCTTGCCGGGTTCGAGCGCGCGGTGCGTCCGATCGGCGACTGGTCCACCAGCACCACGTCGCGGATTTTCTCGTGGCCACGCAGCGCGCGGTGCCGGCCTGGCATTTCCTTCGGCTTGCCCTTGAGCTTCATGAGCGCGTTGTACAGCACGTCCTGCACCAGCGTGGATTTGCCGGAACCGGAAACGCCGGTGACGCATACCAGGCGGTTGAGCGGGATTTTGACGTCGACGCCCTTGAGGTTGTTTTCGGCGGCGCCGAGCAATCCGAGAAATTTATCGGCCAGCGGGCGTGCTGTGATTTCCGTGACCACGGATTTTTTGCCGCTCAGATATTGCCCCGTCAACGAGCGGCGCGACTTCATGATTTCCGCGGGCGTGCCGAAGGCGACGATGGCGCCGCCGCGTTCGCCGGGACCGGGTCCGAGATCGAGGATGCGGTCGGCGGCGGCCATGACCTGCGGGTCGTGCTCGACCACCAGCAGCGAATTGCCGGCGTCGCGCAGGCGCTGGAGCACGCCGATCACGCGGTTCATATCGCGCGCGTGCAGGCCGATGCTCGGCTCGTCCAGCACGAACAGCGTGTTCACCAGCGAGGTCCCGAGCGCGGTGGTGAGATTGATGCGCTGCACCTCGCCGCCCGAGAGCGTGCGCGACTGGCGGTCCAGCGTCAGGTATCCGAGGCCGACCTCGACCAGATAACGCAGGCGCGAGCGGATTTCGCCTAACAACAGATCCGCGGCTTGGTCGAGTGGCGCCGGCAGATTCAGATTTCGGAAAAAATCGCTCACACGCTCGATCGGCAGACACATCACGTCGTGGATGTTGAGACCCGGCAGGCCCGTCCATTGCGTGTCGCTCAGCGTCGTCTCCGCCGGGCGGAAGCGATTGGCGGGCGCGAGCACGTGCTCGGCGTCGCTTTGCGTCCCCAGGCGACACAGCAGCGCTTCGGGCTTCAGGCGCGCGCCGTGGCAGGCGGGGCAGGGAGTATAGGCGCGGTACTTCGAGAGCAGCACGCGGATGTGCATCCTGTAGGCCTTGGTTTCGAGCCACTTGAAGAAGCGCGCCACGCCGTACCAGACCTTGTCGTTCCACTCGCCCTCGCCGTCCAGCACCCAGCGCTTGTGTTTTTCGGCCAGCTCGCGCCACGGCACGTCGGTCGGCACGCCGCGCTTGCGGGCGAAGCGCATGAGGTCGCCCTGGCACTCGATATAGCTCTGCGTCTGCCACGGCCTGACCGCGCCCTGCGCCAGGGTCTTGGACTCGTCGGGGACGACCAGCGCGTAGTCCACGCCGATGGTGCGGCCGAAGCCGCGGCAGGTGTCGCAGGCGCCGATCGGCGAATTGAAGGAGAAGAAGTTGGGCACCGGCTCGCGGTAGGCGATGTCGCAGTCGGCGCAGTGCAGCTCCGAGGAAAAACGCCAAGTAAATGAAGTCGCGCGCCGCGCGCTCGGCTCCGATCTTACAGACCTCCCCTCTCCCGCGTGCGGGAGAGGGGTCGGGGTGAGGGAGCCTTCTCCCCCCTGCGGGAGAAGGGATGGGGATGAGGGGGAAGGGCCGGCGGCAGCGCCGACGTGCACCGTCACCCGTCCACGCCCGATTTTCAGCGCCGCTTCGAGATCTTCGATGATACGAGCCCGATTATCCGGCGCCAGGCGCACGCGGTCCTGAATCACCTCGATCTGCTCGCCGTATTTGCGGTGAATGCGCGTGTAGCCCTGGTTGGCGAGCAGGCCCAGGATTTCCTTTTCGGTGAAATTTTTCGGCACCGTGACCGTGAAAGTGATCAGCGCCGGGATTTCGCCCGATGCGCGCGTCATGAGTTCGGCAAGGATGCTGTCCGGCGTATCGCGCCGGACTTCGCGGCCGCAGCCGCGGCAGTAGAGACGCGCGGCGCGCGCGAACAGCAGCTTCAGATGATCGTTCAGCTCGGTCATCGTTCCCACGGTCGAGCGCGAGGTGCGCACCGGATTGACCTGGTCGATGGCGATCGCCGGCGGAATGCCCTCGATCGCGTCGGCCGCGGGTTTGTCCATGCGTTCGAGGAACTGGCGCGCGTACGGCGAGAAGGTTTCGACGTAGCGCCGCTGGCCCTCGGCGTAGATGGTGTCGAAGGCGAGCGAGGACTTGCCCGAGCCGGACACGCCGGTGACGACGATCAGCTCGTTCAGTGGCAGCTCGAGGTCGAAGCCCTTGAGATTGTTCTGGCGGGCGTTTTTGACGCGAATGGAACCGTGATCCATGGTGAAGCGGGCTGTTCAGGTGCGTGGGGTGTTATTGTACGGCTCAATTCAAGCGCCTGCCTCGGTGTTGCGTGAACCGTGCCAGTGCCTGCGCGCGTCCAATGGCAAGATCGAGCACGGGTTTGGGGTAGTTTTTACCGGGCGTAACACCCGCCGAGGCCAGGATCTCGGCCGGTGCCGCCCACGGGGCGTGGAGCCAGCGGGCCGGCAGGCGCGTGAGTTCCGGCAGCCAGCGGCGCAGGTATTCGCCTTGCGCGTCGAATTTCCGGCTCTGCAGCACAGGATTGAAAATGCGGAAATACGGCGCGGCGTCGGCGCCGCAACCGGCGACCCACTGCCAGTTGAGCGTGTTGTTGGCGAGATCGGCGTCCACCAGTGTATCCCAGAACCAGTGCGCGCCGGCGCGCCAGTCGATGCCGGCATGCTTGGTCAGGAACGAGGCCGTGATCATGCGCACGCGGTTGTGCATCCAGCCGGTGCGCCACAGCTCGCGCATGCCGGCGTCCACGATCGGGATGCCGGTTTCGCCGCGCTGCCAGGCGCGCAAAAGTTTTTCGCTGCGGCGCCACGGAAATCCGGCAAAGCGCGGATCCAGTGGCGCTTCTGGCGTGCGCGGGAAGTGATGCAACACGTGCAAGGCGAATTCGCGCCACAGCAGCTCGCGCCGGAACGCTTTCCATCCGGCGAGGGCAGTGCGCGAATCAAGTTCCGCCAGGACCTGACGCGGGCTCAGTTCGCCGAAGTGCAGATGCGGTGACAGCCGCGATGTGCCCTCGGCGCCGGGCCGGTCGCGCGCCTGCGCGTAGTCGGCCAGGGTCGCGCGCAGTTTCCTCAGGCGCGCGCGGGCGCCGGCCTCGCCCGGTCGCCATGCTTGCGCGAGTTCCGCATCCCAGCGGATGCGCGGCAGCAGTGCGAGCGCCGCGAGCCGAAGCGAATGTAATTTTCCGTCCACGCGCGGCAGCGAGCGCGGTGCAGTGAGCGGCGGCGATGGCGGCGGCAATCCGGCATAACGCGTCGCAAACGGCGTGAACACCCGGTACGGCGAACCGCTCTGGGTGCGCAATACCTGCGGGGGGCAGAGCACGTTGGCGTCAAAGGTTTTCGTTTCTACGCCTTGGTCCGCAAGCATGGTTGCCACTGTCTGCTCGCGTTTCAGTTCCTGCGGCTCATACAGACGGTTCCAGCAGACCAGCTTCGCGCTGGTTTCGCGCACGAGTTGCGCTAGCGCTTCATGGCTCGGGCCACGGCGGATGAGCAGACGCCCGCCGCGCGCGGCGATCGATTCCGCCAGCGCCGCGAGACTGTGGTGCAGCCACCAGCGGCTGGCGGCGCCGGGAGGCCACGGCGCTTCTTCGTCGGGTGCGTGGAGGTACACCGGAACGACGCGCTTGGCCCCGTCGAGTGCGTGCCGCAGCGCCGGATTGTCGGCGAGCCGCAGGTCGCGACGGAACCAGACGATGGCGATCGCCATGGCGGCGCGATTTATTCGTGCCAGGTGGTGAAGTTCGCCACCGGCTCGCGCGCGGTGCGGTAGTTATTCACCGGCGCGGCGGCATCGGGATAACCGAGCGCCATGCCGCAGACGAGCGCGAAGGAGTCAGGCACGTTCAGTAACGGGCGCACGATGTCGGGATACTCCGCGAGCGCCGCCTGCGGGCAGGTGGCGAGGTCGAAGGCCAGCGCCGCGAGCATGACGTTCTCGATGAACATGCCCATGTCTATCCAAGAGCCTTTTTCCATCGCGCGGTCGAGAAAGAACAGCAGCCCCACCGGCGCGCCGAAAAAGGAGTAGTTGTTGTTCCAAGCCTTGAGGCGTGCGTCCTTGTCCTCGCGCCCGATTTTCATCGCCTGATAGAGCGCCAGCCCGCAGGCGACGCGCCGTGACTTGTAAGGCTCGACCCATTGCTTCGGATAATAGGAATAATCGGGATTTTCCGGGCGGCCGGCCTGGCGCTCCGCCAGCAGCGCCGCGCTGATTTTCCGTTTGGTTTCGCCCGTGACCACCACGACCCGCCATGGCTGGGCGTTGGTGCCGGAGGGCGCCCAGCGCGCGGTCTCCAGGATCGCCTCGACCGTGGCGCGCGCAACGGGTCGGTCGAGAAACGCGCGCGTCGACGCGCGCCGGCGCATGGCTTCGAGTACATCCATCGGCATCCTCCCGGGGACGATTGAGAATGCCTAATGTAACTCGAATCGCGCCCGGCGCGGAGCGACGGCGCGGGCGAGCGTCGGAATGTCGCAGCTAAGGAAGGATCAGCTGGCGGAAGCGCGCGCCGACAACAGGCGCGGCACGCGGCGTTCGGCGCCTTGCAGCCAGCGCTGGATGCGTCCGGCGTCGCCGTAGCGGCTGTACTTGCCCCACGAATCCAGCAGCACGATCGTGAGTGGACGGTTGTCGATGGTGGCCTGCATGATCAGGCAATTGCCGGCGGCCGCGGTGTAACCGGTCTTGCTGAGCGCGATGTCCCAGGACTCGCGCCGCACCAGGCGGTTGGTATTGAAGAATGCGACCTCGCGTCCGGTGGCGAGGTCGGTGACGTGGAACTCCGGCGTGGTCGTCAGCACGTGAAACAGCGGCTGCTTCTGCGTTTCCGCGACCAGCAGCGTCAGGTCGCGCGCGGTCGAGACGTTGTTGTTGTCGAGGCCGCTCGAATCGGCGTAGCGGGTCTGCGTCATGCCGAGCTGTTTGGCCTTGGCGTTCATCGCCTGGACCATGGCGTCGAGGCCGCCGGGATAGGTGCGACCGAGCGCGGCGGCGGCGCGATTGTCGGAGGCGCCGAGCGCGGCGCGCAGCAGGTCGTAACGCGTCAACACCGCGCCGAACCGCAGGCGCGAGCGCGTGCCGCGCAGGCGATCGCGATCCTCGCGCGTGATCTCGATCGGTTCATCCAGGGGCAATCCGGCCTCGAGCGTGAGCAGCGCCGTCATGAGCTTGGTGAGCGAAGCGATCGGGCGCGGGCGATCGACGTTGCGTCCGTAGAGCATGACGTCTTCGCGATCGTCCATGACGATGGCGACGGCGGATTGCAGGAACAGCCGGTTGGGTTGGCCGTATTGCACGATATCGGCCGCGCGGACGTAGGTCGGCGCGGGCGCCGGTTCCGCGGCCGGTGGCGCAACTTCGGTGACGTTGGCGTTCGAGTTGAGATGGAACGTGGCGGCGGCAATGCCGCCCAGTGTCACCAGGGTGGCCAGGATGGCGAGCTTGACCGTGGCTGCAGCTTTCCTCCCCGGCGAGTTTTTGTGTTCTTTGTGCATATCTATATATTAGTAGCAAATAGTAGCAAACAAACGGCATGAGACAATAACCCGCCGGGACGGGTTTTGGGAAGTGGGGACGATGCACGTGTTCCCCCGGCCGACCGGCGCATGAACGAAGCGACCTCAGGCGGGGTGGACAGGCATACATGAGCAACGAACGCTCCTCATCCGGAAAGAAACCCGCCCCAGCCCCATCCGGCCGGCGCGACGACGCGGCAGCCTGTCCCGTGCCCGTGCCGGCCGACCTCTCGGGCGTGACGGTGGTGGCGCTCCATCCCCAACCCCGCTTGCAGGATTATCTCCAGGCGATGGCGCTCGCCAACGCCGAGGCCGCCGCGCGCCTGCCGGACTACATGCTGCTGTCCTGGTACGACCGCGACCGCGAATTCGAGGCCCCGCAGCACGTGAGCGAGTGCCATGCGGCCAGCGCCGTGCCGGGTTACGTGGATTACGGCATCCACCACGGCGCCACCCTGAAGGTCGACGTCGAGGACGGGCGCTTCGTGTTTTTCTACCGGCCGGTGGATCTCTGAGCGGGGTGACGCTGGCGTTATAAACTTTCGGCGAGTAATCTTTCCGGCACACCCGCAACAAGGAGAATCATCGTGGCCTATACCTTT
The DNA here is from genome assembly GCA_050257795.1 of Bacteroidota bacterium. Taxonomy (GTDB): domain Bacteria; phylum Pseudomonadota; class Gammaproteobacteria; order Acidiferrobacterales; family Sulfurifustaceae; genus Sulfuricaulis. Next base: position 7,018 of record JBLMXN010000127.1, on the reverse strand, counting down.
CATGAGCTGAAGGAAAAGACGGTGGCGGATCTGCGCGAGATCGCCAAGGGCATCGAGCACGAGGCGGTCGAGGGCGCGACCCAGATGAACAAGGACCATCTGCTCAAGGCATTGTGCACGGCGCTCGGCATTGACATGCACGAACACCACCACGCCGTTGGTATCGACAAGGCCGGCATCAAGACGAAAATCCGCGAGCTCAAGAAAAAGCGCGACGAGATCCTGGCGACGCAGGACCGCAGCCAGTTGCACGGCGTGCTGCGCCAGATTCACGCCCTCAAGCGCACCATCCGGCGGGCGACGGTCTGACCCGCTGTTCTATTTCTGCGCGATCCGGAAGCATTGATGCACTTTCGGATCGCGCTCGAAGTCCTTGGGGATGGTGCGGCGCGAGATGTCCTCGACCCTGACATTCGCGAGCGCCGCGCGATCGATTTTGAAGCGGCGCAGGTTGGTCGAAAAGATCAGAATGCCGCCGGGTTCGAGCAGGGCGGCCGCGTCCGCAATCAGCGCCGCGTGGTCGCGCTGCACGTCGAGCGTGTCCTCCATGCGCTTGGAGCGCGAGAACGTCGGCGGGTCGAGAAAGATCAGTCCATAGCGCCGCGACCGGTTTTCCTTGAGCCACACCAGCACGTCGGCCGGCACCAGCTCGTTTTGCGTTTCGCTCAAACCGTTCAGCCTGAAATTGCGCTGCGCCCAGTCGAGGTAGGTGTTTGACATGTCCACGGTCGTGGTGGACGTCGCGCCGCCGAGCGCCGCGTGCACCGTCGCTGTGCCGGTGTAGCCGAAGAGATTGAGAAACCGTTTCCCTTTGGCGAGTTCGCCGAGCATCGCGCGCGTGTCACGGTGGTCGAGGAATAGCCCGGTGTCGAGGTAATCGGTGAAGTTCGCCAGAAACCGGCAGGGTCCCTCGCGGACCTCGTGGAAATCGCCGGTCTCGCCGAGCTTTTCGTACTGCGCGCCGCCTTTCTGGCGCCGCCGCACCTTGAAGAATACCTGCTCGCGCGGAATCTCGAGCACTAGCGGAATCACCGCCAGCGCGTGTTGTAGCCGCTGGCGCGCCTTGTCAGGGCTGATCGTGTCCGGCGCCTCGTATTCCTGCACGTGCACGTAACGCTTGTCGGATTCGTAAACATCGATCGCCAGGTTGTACTCATGCAGATCGGCGTCGTACAAACGATAGCAGGATATCTCCTGGCGCCGCGCCCAGCGGCCGAAGTGCTGTAAATTCTTGCGCAGCCGGTTGGCGAACATCTCGGCGCTGGAGCCGGGACGGATCTCGAAGGGTCTCGGCGCGCGTTCTTCGACCACGGCAGCCTCGGTGATCTCGAAGTGCAGCAGCCGGCATTCGATCGCGCCATTGAACAGCGTGTGGTAACGGTTGGCGCGCAGGCCCATGTGTTTGCCGAGTTCGGGGTTTCCGGTGAACACTGCCGCGCGCCAGCCGGGGAAATTGTTTTTCAGCTGTGTCCCCAGTTCGGCATACAGCGCCGGCAGCTCGGATGCCTCGCCGATGCGCTCGCCGTACGGCGGATTCACCACGATCAGTCCGGGCGGGGTGTCCTCGGGCGCGCAGGCCGAAAGTTCGCGGCGCGCGATGGCGATGTGCTGGCTGAGGCCGGCGCCGGCGACGTTTTCGCGCGCGTAACGCACCGCGCGTGCCTCGTGATCGTAACCCCGGATCGGCGGAAGTCTGGTGAGTCCCGCCGCGCGCCGCGCCTCGGCCTCGGCGATCAATCCGTCCCAGAGCGATGGATCGTGTTGCTTCCAGTGCAGAAAGCCGTAGTAGTCGCGCGTCAGCCCCGGTGCGATGTCACCCGCGATGAGCGCGGCTTCTATGGGAAGCGTTCCCGAGCCGCACATGAGATCGACGAACGCTCCCCCCTGTGCGGCGATGGCGGGCCAGTTGGCGCGCAACAGGATCGCCGCCGCGAGATTTTCCTTGAGCGGCGCTTCCACGGCTTCGGTGCGATAGCCGCGCCGGTGCAGCGATTCGCCGGATAGGTCCAGGCTCAGCACGGCTTCATCGCGGTGGAGGTAGACGTTGACCCGCACGTCGGGGCGCGCGGTGTCGACCGAAGGACGCGCCCCGGATTCCGCGCGTAGCTGGTCGACGACGGCGTCTTTCACCTTGAGCGCGCCAAAACGCGAATGGGTAATGCCGGAACCGGTGCCGGTGAAATCGACCGCGAGTGTGCCGTGCGCGTCGAGATGTTCGCTCCAGCGAAGTTCCTGCACGCCGGCGTACAATGCTTCGGCCGAGGCCGCTGGAAAGCGCGCGAGTGTCAGCAGCACGCGGCTCGCCAGTCGCGACCACAGGCAGGCGCGATAGGCCGTCGCCAGCGGGCCTTCGAAAGCGACGCCGGCGCGCGTCTCCTTCACCGCCGCCGCGCCGAGGGCGCGCAATTCATCGGCGAGCAGCGACTCGATGCCCTTGGGGCAGGTGGCGAAGAGTTTGTGCGTGGCGGTCATGGGTTGGGCCGCATGTTACGTGCCCCGTCGGTTCCGGTAAATGAAAATGGATGCGCCGCAGGCAGGCGGGGTATGATATTCGGTCAATCAACGGCTGATCGGGGGGCATCGCGCGTGACGCGCATCGGCATCGATCCGGAAGGAAAAGTCGTCAGCGAATGCTTCGCGCTGGTGTATGCGCCGCGGCGCGCCCGCGACCGGTTTCCGGAGGGTTGCGTGACCGTCGTGGACTCCGAGGCTGCCGCCCTGGCCGGGGCCAACTCGAAGCAGCATCTCTATCCCGCCCGCGTCGTGGGGCCGGCGCGTTCTTCCGAGGGTTTTCGGCTCTATTATCTTGTTTGCTGGTTGGGCGAGGAAGAATAATTTTCCAGGATTCGGGTCTTGTTCCAAACAAAAAGGGCTTCCGGAGGAAGCCCTTTTTGGTCAAACGAACGTAGCGGTTTTACGCTTCGAGCGCGCCCTTCATGACATCGAGCGCTTTCGATTCGATCTGGCGGATGCGCTCGGCGGAGATGCCGTATTCCCGCGCCAGCTCGTGCAGGGTCGGCTTGCTTTCATCCAGCCAGCGGCGCTTGATGATGTCGCGTGAACGCGCGTCGAGCACGCTCAGCGCGTCGCGCAGTTGCGTATGGCGCGTGTCTTCCTGGTCGCTGGCCGACGCCAGTACTTCCGGGTTGTAACGCATGTCCTGCAGATAGCCGGCGGGGGCGGCGTGGAAATTGTCCTCGTCGGCATCGGCGTCGACGTCAAATGGGACGTCCGCGTTGCTCATGCGCGATTCCATCTCCTGCACCGTCTCCGGCGCCACGTCGAGCGTGCTGGCGAGCGCGTCCACTTCGCCGCGGTTCATCCAGCCCAGGCGTTCGCGCGACTTGCGCAGGTTGAAGAACAGCTTGCGTTGCGATTTGGTGGTCGCGACCTTGACGATGCGCCAGTTGCGCAGGACGTAGTCGTAGATCTCGGCCTTGATCCAATGGATCGCGAACGACATCAGGCGCACCTTGCGCGCCGGGTCGTAATGCTTGACCGCCTTCATCAGGCCGATGTTGCCCTCCTGGATCAGATCCGCCTGCGGCAGGCCGTAACCGGAGAAGCCGCGGGCGACGCGCACCACGTGACGCAGCTGCGACAGCACCAGCTGGCGCGCGGCGTCGAGGTCGTTATGCCGGCGGTAGCGGCGCGCGAGTTTGCGTTCCTCCTCAGCGCTCAACACCGGCAAGGCATTGACGGCGCGCACATAGGCGGCCAGCCCCTTTTCGGGGAAGAGATTGATAGGCAGCGCCAGCGATCGACTCATTTGGAAACCTCCTCTATTACCGGATTTCCGCTCTGCTAAGCGGGTAACATATTAGCACTCGATGCATAAGAGTGCCAAAGGAGGTAAAAGTTCATTTACCCACTGTTTTTGCAGGTAAATAGGCGAAACCGGTAAATTCAGCGCGGCTCGATGGCGCGCAGATGCCGGCCGACCGCCAGGCGGGAGCCCAGCCAGCCAAGCAGGGCGCCAATCCCGATCAGGGCCAGGGTCGCCGGGAAACCCAGATTTTCGGCCTCGAAATGGCTGCCGTACAGGCTGGCGAGGTTGGCAATCGGTCCGGACAGCAGCAACAGCGCCAGGCTTATCAGCAGCCACGCCAGGATTGCGCCAAACAGGCCCTGCAGCATGCCGGCGTACAGGAACGGACGGCGGATGAAGGCGTTGGTTCCGCCGATCAGTTTGGTGATCTCGATTTCATCGCGCCGGCTGAGAACCGCCATGCGGATGGTGTTGCCGATAATGAGCAGCACCGCGACCGCCAGCCCTGCGGCCAGGATCAGCACGCCCTCGCGCGCCAGCGCCAGCATCGCATGCAGCCGCCGGACCCAATCGAGGTCGAGCTGGGCGACATCCACCTCGCTGTAGCGGCGCAGCTCCTTGAGCAGCGCCTGCAGCGTATCGGGATCGGCGTGGGTGGCGGCCGGGTGCACCACCAGCACCGCCGGCAGCGGGTTGCGTTCGAGCGCGTCGAGCGCCTCGCCGAAGCCCGACAGGCGCTTGAACTCCGCCAGCGCCGCCTCGCGCGAGACATAGTCCACCCACGATACCGCCGGCAGGCGGCGGATCTTGTCCGCCAGTTTGCCCGCCGCCGCCGCGGTGACGTCCTGCTTCAGGAACAGCGAAATCTGCCCGTTGTCCTCCCATCCGCGCGCCAGCCGTTGCATGTTTTCGAGCGCGACATAAAGTCCCGCCGGCAGTGCCAGCGTGATGCCGATGACCGCGATGGTGAGGAACGTGGCGACCGGCGTGCGCGTGAGCTGCCCGAGGCTGAAGAAAAACGTTTGCGCGTGACGCAGGAAATAATTCTTGATCATGCGCCGGCCCCGGTGTCGCGCGCGAGTTCCCCGTGGCTCAGCTCGATCACGCGCTGGCGCGCGCGATCGATGAGGTGCCCGTCGTGCGTGGCGATCAGCACCGTGACGCCGTGGTGATGGAAACCGAGGAACAGGTCGAGAATCTCATCGGCCAGCCGGGCGTCGAGATTGCCGGTCGGCTCGTCCGCCAGCAGCAGCGGCGGCTTGTTCACAAGGGCGCGCGCGATGCCGACGCGCTGCTGCTCGCCGCCCGAGAGCGTGACCGGGTACATGCGTTCCTTGTCGAGCAGCCCCACCATCTCCAGGGCGGCGCGCACGCGCCGCGGAATCTCGCGGTCGTCGGCGCCGGTCACGATCAGCGGCAGCGCCACGTTGTCGTACACCGTGCGGTCCTGCAGCAGCTTGTAGTCCTGGAACACCACGCCGATATCGCGCCGGAAGTAGGGGATGCGCCGGCGCGGCAGCTTGGTCAGGTTCTTGCCGTTGACGAACGCCTCGCCGCGCGTCGGCCGCTCGATCAGCGTGATGAGCTTGAGCAGCGTGCTCTTGCCCGCGCCCGAATGCCCGGTGATGAACGCCATCTCGCCGGCGGCGATGTTCAGATTGATGTTGCGCAGGGCATCGAAACCGCCGGGATAGCGCTTGGCGACGTGGGTGAAGCGGATCATTTCAGGTCCGTATCGGGTTCGGGCAGCAGCGCGTCCACGTATTCCGCGGCGCTGAATTCGCGCAGGTCGTCCATGCCTTCGCCGACGCCGATGTAACGGATCGGCAGGCCGGTCTTGCGCGCGATCGCGATCAGGATGCCGCCCTTGGCGGTGCCGTCGAGCTTGGTGAGCGCGAGGCCGGTGACGCCGACGGCCTCGCCGAAATGCGTGAGCTGCGACAGCGCGTTCTGCCCGGTGCCGGCGTCGAGCACCAGCAGCACCTCGTGCGGCGCGGCCGGGTTGGCCTTGGCGATGACGCGCCTGATCTTCTTGAGCTCGTCCATCAGCCCCGCCTGGGTGTGCTGGCGCCCGGCGGTGTCGACGATCAGGACGTCACTGCCGCGCGCGCCGGCCGCGTTCAGCGCGTCGTGCACCACGGCCGCGGCGTCGGCCCCGGTGTGCTGCGCGATCACGGGAATGTCGAGCCGGCCGGCCCAGGTCTTGAGCTGTTCAATGGCGGCGGCGCGGAAGGTGTCGGCCGCGGCCAGCAGCACCTGGTGCCCGGCGTTCTTGAGGCGCGCCGCGAGCTTGGCGATGGTGGTGGTCTTGCCCACGCCGTTGACCCCGACCACCATGATGACAAAGGGACGGGCCGGCGTGACGGTGAGCGGCCGGCTGCAAGGTTCCACGATGGCCAGGATGCGCTCGCGCAGGGCCTGGTACACGGCCTGCGTATCCTTCAGCTCCTTGCGCGAAACCTGTTCCGTGATGCCCTGCAGCAGATACTGCATGGTTTCCATGCCGACGTCGGCGGACAGCAGCAGCGTCTCGAGATCCTCGAACAGCGTCTCGTCGAGGGCGCGCTTGCCGAGCAGCAGATCGCTCAGGCCGCGGGTGAAGGTGCGCTGGGTGGCGGCGAGCTTGTCGCGCAGGCGGCCGAACAGACCCGGCGTGCGGCCGGTGTCGGTTGGTGGGGAATGACGGGATGGGTTCAAAGCGCGCGTCTTGATGGAATCTTTTTCGGTCAGGGGACTCAAAGCTGTGGCACAATAGTATACAAAGATTCGTTGCGAAAACCCCATGCTCCAGAAATTCTTGCGGCTGCTGTTCCTGAGCCTGCTGCTGACGGCCTGCAACCAGGCACAGGAAACGACGCTGGCCAACGGCCTGCGCGTCGTCGTCAAGGAAGACCACCGTTCGCCGGTGGTGGTGTCCCAGGTCTGGTACAAGGTCGGCAGCCAGGACGAGCCCAAGGGGCTGACCGGCATCTCGCACGTGCTCGAGCACATGATGTTCAAGGGCACCGCCAAACACGGGCCGAACGAATTCTCGCGCATCATCGCCGAAAACGGCGGGCGCGAGAACGCCTTCACCAGCTACGATTACACCGCCTATTTCCAGATGCTGGAAAAATCGCGTTTGGCCGTCGCGTTCGAGCTCGAAGCCGACCGCATGCACAATCTCACGCTCGCCGAGCCGGAGTTCCGCAAGGAGATCAAGGTGGTGATGGAAGAGCGCCGGCTGCGCACCGACGACCAGCCCGAGGC
>JBLMXN010000126.1:0-8170 GCA_050257795.1 Bacteroidota bacterium | reverse complement strand
GCCGACAGCGCCGCGACATATCTTATGAAACAGGGCAAGGTGGCATGGGTGATCGTCGGCGCCGACCGCATCGCCGCCAACGGCGACACCGCCAACAAGATCGGCACCTACATGACCGCGGTGGCGGCGCGCCACCACGGCGTGAAGTTCATGGTGGTGGCGCCCACCAGCACGGTCGATCTGGCCACCCCCGACGGCTCGGCCATCCCCATCGAAACCCGCGCCGAGGCCGAGGTGCTGAATTTTGCCGGTACCCGCACCTCGCCGGAGGGCATGCGCGCCTGGAACCCGGCCTTTGACATCACGCCGGCGGAGCTGATCGACGCGATCGTGACCGAAAAAGGGGTGGTCACGAACCCCACCCGCGACAAGATGGTTGCGATGATGCAGAAGTAAATTGTGCAGGGCGCGCCCTGCGCGCCGATCCTCGATTTATGCGATGTGTCCGATGGCGCGCGGTACGCGCCCTACAAAATTGCCTTGTTTTAGGCCCATTTTAACCGCCACTCGCGCTGCCCCGGCCCCCGGTTTTTAAGTGCAGATAGGGGGGTATACATGCTAGAATTCTACGCTTCTCCGGTCCCAAGGCAGGCAGGAAAAACAACTACTTATCAGTTACTTATCAATAAGTTATCCACGATAGAGTAACTGATTTCTTATGGAACAATTCGCCAAAGAAACCATTCCGGTCAATCTCGAAGACGAGATGCGACGGTCCTACCTCGATTACGCCATGAGCGTGATCGTGGGCCGGGCACTGCCGGACGTGCGCGACGGCCTGAAGCCGGTGCACCGGCGCGTGCTGTTCGCCATGCACGAGCTCGGCAACGACTGGAACAAGGCCTACAAGAAATCCGCGCGCGTGGTCGGCGACGTCATCGGTAAATACCACCCGCACGGCGACACTGCGGTGTACGACACCATCGTGCGCATGGCGCAGGACTTCTCGCTGCGCTACATGCTGATCGACGGCCAGGGCAACTTCGGTTCGGTCGACGGCGACGCCCCGGCGGCCATGCGTTACACCGAGATCCGCATGGCGCGCATCGCGCAAGAGATGCTCGCCGACCTCGACAAGGAGACGGTCGACTTCGGTCCGAACTACGACGGCAGCGAGCACGAGCCGCTGGTGATGCCGGCCCGGCTGCCGAACCTGCTGATCAACGGCTCGTCGGGCATCGCCGTCGGCATGGCGACCAACATCCCGCCGCACAACCTGAACGAAGTCATCAACGCCTGCATCGCCTACATCGACGACGAGCACGTCAGCATCGACGATCTGATGAAACACATCCCCGGTCCGGACTTCCCGACCGCGGGCATTATCAACGGCGTCGAGGGCATCCACGAGGCGTATCGCACCGGGCGCGGGCGGATTTACGTGCGCGCGCGGGTCGAGATAGAGACCGACGAGAAGCGCGGGCGCGATGCGATCGTGGTCACCGAGCTGCCGTACCAGGTGAACAAGGCGCTGCTGCTCGAGCGCATCGCCGAGCTGGTGCAGGAAGGCAAGATCGAGGACATCTCCGAGCTGCGGGACGAGTCGGACAAGTCCGGCATGCGCATGGTGATCGAGCTCAAGCGCGGCGCCGTAACCGACGTCATCCTGAACAACCTGTACGAACAGACGGCGATGCAGAGCGTGTTCGGCATCAACATGGTGGCGCTGGTCAACAACCAGCCGCGCCTGCTGAACCTCAAGGAACTGATCGAGTCCTTCGTCCGCCACCGGCGCGAGGTCGTCACGCGCCGTTCGATCTACGACCTGCGCAAATCGCGCGAACGCGCCCATGTGCTGGAAGGCCTGGCGGTGGCGCTCGAGAGCATCGACGAGATGATTGCGCTGATCAAGGCCGCGAAAGATCCGGACGAGGCCAGGACCAAGATGCTGGCGCGCACCTGGCCGGCCAAGCTCGTGACCAGGATGCTCGCTGCCGGCGAGCCGGGCCTGTCGCGTCCCGAGGGGCTCGATCCGGCCTTCGGCCTCACGCCCAAGGGCTATCGCCTGACGGCGGAACAGGCGCAGGCGATTCTCGACCTGCGGCTGCATCGCCTGACCGGACTGGAACAGGAGAAGCTGCGCGCCGAGTACGGTGACATCCTCAAGACCATCGCCGACCTGCTCGACATCCTCGGCAACCCCGGTCGCCTGATGCAAGTGATCCGCGACGAGCTGATCGCGATCCGTGACCAGTACGGCGATAAGCGCCGGACCGAGATCGTGCAGAGCCGCGTGAGCTTGTCCATGGAAGACCTGATCGCCGACGAGGACGTGGTCGTGACCCTGTCGCACGCTGGCTACATCAAGTCGCAACCGCTCAGCGCCTACCGCGCCCAGCGTCGCGGCGGCCGCGGCAAAACCGCGACCAGCATGAAAGAGGAGGATTTCGTCGACAAGCTGCTGATCGCCAGCACGCACGCCACGATTCTGTGCTTCACCAGCCTGGGCAAGGTGTTCTGGAAAAAGGTGTACGAAATTCCGACGGCCGGGCGCGGCGCGCGCGGCAAGCCGATCGTGAATCTGCTGTCGCTCGAAGAGAACGAGCAGATCAGCGCCATCCTGCCGGTGAAGGATTTCGAGCAGGGCGGCTACGTGTTCATGGCCACTTCCGACGGGACCGTGAAAAAGACCGAGCTGTCCGAATTCACCCGTCCACGCTCCACCGGCATCCGCGCCATCGAGCTGGAGATCGGGAACCGCTTGATCGGCGTGGGCCTGACCAACGGCAAATGCGACATCCTGCTGTTCAGCGACGCCGGCAAGGTGGTGCGCTTCGGCGAAGAAGACGTGCGGCACATGGGGCGTACCGCCAAGGGCGTGCGCGGGCTGATGCTCAAGGAAGGTCAGTCGGTGATCGCGCTGATCATCGCCTGTCCCGACACCGCCGGCGACACCGCGACCGTGCTTACCGCCACCAAGAACGGCTATGGCAAGCGCACGCCGCTGTCGGATTATCCCAAGCACCGCCGCGGCGGCCAGGGCGTGATCTCGATCCAGGTCAACGAGCGCAACGGCTCGGTGGTGAGCGCCTGCGTGGTGAACGACGAGGACCAGGCGATGCTGATCACCAGCGGTGGCACGCTGATCCGCACGCGCGTGAAGGAGATTTCCACGGTCGGGCGCAACACCCAGGGCGTGCGCCTGATCGGGCTGGAGGAGGGCGAGCACCTCGCCGGCCTGGAGAAGGTGGCCGAGTCGGAAGACGAGTGAGCTGTCAGGAGTAAGGTGTGAGGTCTCCGGTATTTCCTCACTCCCTAGTCCTCACTCCTCATAACCAAACAGAAGGCAAGTAACGCTAATGACACGTGTATACAACTTCAGTGCGGGTCCGGCGGTGTTGCCGGCGGAAGTGCTGCAACAGGCCAAAGACGAATTGCTCGACTGGCATGGCAGCGGCATGTCGGTGATGGAGATGAGCCACCGCGGCAAGGAATTCATCGCCATCGCCGAGCAGGCCGAGGCGAGCCTCCGCGAGCTGATGGGCATCCCGGCGAATTACAAGGTGTTGTTCCTGCAAGGCGGCGCCTCGGCGCAGTTCGCCATGGTGCCGCTGAACCTGCTGCGCGGCAAGAAATCCGCCGACTACATCAACACCGGTGAATGGTCGAAGAAGGCCATCAAGGAAGCCAAGAAATTCGGTGGCGTGAACGTGGCCGCGACCGCGGAGGCGACCAACTTCAGCACGGTGCCGCCACAGAAGGACTGGAAGCTCGATCCCGACGCGGCCTATCTGCACTACACGCCCAACGAGACCATTGGCGGGGTCGAGTTCAGCTTCGTGCCGCAGACCGGCAACGTGCCGCTGGTAGCCGACTTGTCCTCGACCATCCTGTCGCGTCCGATCGACGTCACGCAATACGGATTGATCTACGCCGGCGCGCAGAAGAACATCGGCCCGGCCGGACTTACCATCGTCATCGTGCGCGAGGACCTGATCGGCGGGGCGGCGGCCGGCACGCCTTCGATGTTCGATTACAAGATTCACGCCGAGAGCGGCTCGATGTACAACACGCCGCCGACCTACGCCTGGTATATCGCCGGCCTGGTGTTCGAATGGCTCAAGAAGAAAGGCGGGCTCCAGGGCATGGCCGAGATCAACCGGCGCAAGGCCGAAAAGCTCTACGCCTTCATCGACGCGAGCGGCGGTTTCTACAAGAATCCGGTCGAGAAACCGAGCCGTTCGTGGATGAACGTGCCGTTCACGCTCAAGGCCGAGACGCTCGACGAGCCGTTCCTGAAGGGCGCCAAGGCCGCGGGGCTGATCCAGCTCAAGGGCCACCGCTCGGTCGGCGGCATGCGCGCCTCGATCTACAACGCCATGCCCGAGGCCGGCATCGACGCGCTGATCGCTTACATGCGGGATTTCATGAGCAAGAATGGTTGATTTGTCTAAAAATGCCGTCATTCGGGCGTAAGCCGGAATCCAGATATTAATGCAGTATTGATATGAAACTGGATACCGGCTTCCGCCGGCATGACGTCAGTTGGTGACGAGGGATTTTTGCAGAAGTCTTTTTTCTGATGGTAAGAATTATTTCTCAATGCAGTTAGGATTGGAAAAATGTTCAAGATACTGACTCTCAACAATATCTCGCCGCTCGGGTTGGCGCGCCTGCCGAAGGAAAAATTCCAGGTGGCCGGCGACATCAAGGACCCGGACGGCATCCTGCTGCGTTCGTTCAAGATGCACGACATGGAGATTCCGGGCTCGCTCAAGGCGGTCGGCCGCGCCGGCGCCGGCGTGAACAATATTCCGGTGGAGAAACTTTCCAGGCTGGGCATCCCGGTGTTCAACGCCCCCGGCGCGAACGCCAACGCGGTGAAGGAACTGGTCCTGGCCGGCATGCTGCTCGCCTGCCGCCACATCGGGCCGGCGTGGCAGTTCGCGCGCACGCTCAACGGGAGCGACCCCGAGATCAGCAAGGCGGTGGAGGCGGGCAAGAAGAATTTCGCCGGTTTCGAGCTGCCCGGCCGTACCCTGGCGGTGATCGGGCTGGGCGCGATCGGGCGCAACGTCGCCAACATGGGCATCGCGCTCGGCATGAAGGCGATCGGCTTCGACCCGGGGCTGACGGTCGAGGGTGCATGGCAGCTGTCGGCCGACGTAAAGAAGGCCAACAACGTCGACGAGGCGCTGCGCGCCGCGGATTTCGTGACCTTCCATGTGCCGCTCATGGACTCGACCAAAAACCTCATCAACGCCGAGCGCCTCAAGGCGATGAAGGACGGCGTGGTGATCCTCAATTTCGCGCGCGAGGGCATCGTCGACGACGCCGCCGTGAGCGCCGCCATCAAGGCCGGCAAGGTCTACGGCTACGTCTGCGATTTCCCGACCAATCTCACCAAGGACCACGACCGCGTCATCACGTTGCCGCATCTCGGCGCGTCCACCGCCGAGGCCGAGGACAACTGCGCCGTCATGGTGGCGGAGCAGGTCAGGGATTACCTGGAAAACGGCAACATCCGCAACGCGGTGAATTATCCGGAAGTGGTGGCGGCGCGCGAGACCGCGCATCGTCTCATCGTCGCCAATGCCAATGTGCCCAACATGCTCGGCCTGATTTCCGAGACCCTGGGCAACGCCAAGCTCAACATTCACGACATGGTCAATCGTTCACGCGGCGATTACGCCTACACCGTGGTGGACCTCGACAGCGCTGTTCCGGAAGACGTGCGCAAGAAGGTCGCGGCCATCAACGGCGTGCTGATGGCGCGCGTGCTCTGACGGCATGAGCAAAAAACGAAAAAACGCCGGGACCGGAACGTCGCTCAAGGAGCTGCGGGAGAGAATCGACGCGCTCGACGTGAAAATCCAGGCGCTCATCAGCGAACGCGCGCGCCTCGCCGTGGCGGTCGCTGAAACCAAGCAGCGCACCGGCGAGAACAATTTCTACCGCCCGGAGCGCGAGGCCGAGGTGTTGCGCGGCGTGCTGGCGCGCAACCAGGGCCCGCTTTCCGAAGAGGCGATGGCGCGCCTGTTCCGCGAGATCATGTCGGCCTGCCTGGCGCTCGAATCGCGCCTGCGCATCGCCTTCCTCGGGCCGGAAGGGACTTTCACCCAGGAGGCGGCGCTCAAGCACTTCGGCCACGCGGTCGAAACCGCGCCGCTGGGGGCGATCGACGAGGTGTTCCGCGAGGTCGAATCGGGCAACGCCCAGTTTGGCGTGGTGCCGGTGGAGAACTCGACCGAGGGCGTTATCAATCACACACTCGACATGTTCATGGTCTCGCCGCTCAAGATCTGCGGCGAGGTGGAGCTGCGCATCCACCATCATCTGCTCGGCAAGGGCAACGACCCCCAGGCCGCGCGCCGGGTGGTGTCGCACCAGCAGTCGCTGGCCCAGTGCCGCGAGTGGCTCGACGCCAACCTGCCCGGCGTCGAGCGCGTGGCGGTGGCGAGCAACGCGGAGGCCGCGCGCCAGGCGGCCGCTGACGTCGGCACGCTCGCGATCGCCGGCGATTCGGCGGCGCGGCTTTATGAGCTGAAGGCGTTCGCCTCCAACATCGAGGACAATCCCGACAACACCACGCGTTTCCTCGTGATCGGCACGCTCGAAACCGCGCCGAGCGGCAACGACAAGACCAGTCTGCTGCTTTCCAGCCGCAACAAACCGGGCGCATTGCAACGGCTGCTGGCGCCGCTGGCGAAGAACGGCATCAACATGACCCGCATCGAGTCGCGTCCGTCGCGTGAGACGCGTTGGGAGTACGTGTTCTTCGTTGACATCGACGGCCACGCCAGGGACCGCAAGCTCGCCAAGACGCTGGCGGCGCTGGAAAAGGAAGCGGCCTTCCTCAAGCTCCTGGGCTCCTATCCCAAGGCCGTGCTGTGACCGGCAAGGCGGCGGACATCCAGCGCCTGGCGACTCCCGGTGTGCGGGCGCTGTCGCCGTATCAGCCGGGCAAGCCGATCGAGGAGCTCGAGCGCGAATACGGCGTCACGAACGTCATCAAGCTCGCCAGCAATGAAAACCCGCTCGGTCCCACCCCGCGCGCGCTCGAGGCGGCGCGTCAGGCGCTGTCCGATATCCATCGCTATCCCGACGGCAACGGCTTTGCCCTGAAGCAGGCACTGGCACGCAAGCTCGGCGTCGCGCCCGCGCAGATCACGCTCGGGAACGGTTCGAACGATATCCTGGAACTGCTGGCGCGCGCCTTTGTGCTGCCGGAAAACGAAGTTGTCTTCTCCGAGCATGCGTTCGCGGTCTATCCCATCGTCACCCTGGCGGTCGGCGCCAGCGCGGTCGTGGTCAAGGCCAAAGACTGGGGCCACGATCTGGCGGCCATGCGCGCCGCGGTGAACGCGCGCACGCGCCTGGTGTTCATCGCCAACCCCAACAATCCCACCGGCACCTGGCTCAAGGCTGATGAACTGGAGGCCTTCCTCCAGGCCATGCCGGCGCATGTGCTGGTGGCGGTGGACGAGGCGTATTTCGAGTACGTGCGCGAGCCCGGCTATCCCGATTCCACGAAGTGGCTGGGGCGCTTTCCCAATCTCGTGACGACGCGCACTTTTTCCAAGGCCTACGGCCTGGCCGGATTGCGCATCGGCTACGGTATTTCGAGTCCGGCGATCGCCGATATCCTCAATCGCGTGCGCCAGCCGTTCAACGTCAACAGCGTGGCGCTCGCGGCCGCGACGGCGGCGCTGGCGGATACCGCGCATGTCGCGCGCGCGTTCGAGAACAACCGGCAGGGCATGCGCCAGCTCACCGAAGCGTTTGCCGCGCTCAAGCTGCGATACATTCCCTCGGTGGGTAATTTCGTGTGCGTCGATTTCGGCCGTCCGGCCGCGTCGCTGTATGAGCGGCTGTTGCGCGAGGGCGTGATCGTGCGGCCGGTGGCCAATTACGGCATGCCGAACCACCTACGGGTGACCGTCGGGTTGCCCGAGGAGAACGAGAGGTTTATTAAGGCTCTGGAAAAAGTGGCAAGTGGCAAGTAGCGAGTTACAAGAGGACCCTGGCACGATTTTCTTGCTACCTGAAACTTGTCATTTGCTACGCGAATTTGAATGATCGACAAACTGACAATCATCGGTGTCGGCCTGATCGGCGGTTCGCTCGCCCGCGCGCTGCGCGCGGGCGGTCATGTCGGCGAAATCATCGGCTATGGGCGCAGCATCGGTAACCTGCAGCAGGCCGTGGAGCTCGGCGTGATCGATCGCGC
>JBLMXN010000125.1:0-11503 GCA_050257795.1 Bacteroidota bacterium | reverse complement strand
CCAAGGATACATGGCTCATTGCGGCTACTGCGCCCATTGCCGACGGGTCCGCCACCGCCCGAGGCGCAAGCTCTTTCGGCGGTGGCGGCCAGGCGACTCAAAGAGCGAAGTCGCTTGTGGCGGCCCGGCGTACTCCCTTCGAAGGAGCTTCGCCTCGGAAGGGAGTCGCCCATTCGCCTCGGGCACTGGGTGCTAGGGCGGGGCTGCCGGCGTTTGCCGCCCGCAATTCCCGCCTTATATACTGCGCGCTCGAGGTGCGACGCGCTCGCCGCCTGTCAAGTCGAAAGAAAACCGAGGTCGCGCATGAGTTACACATCCTTCAACCCGCCGGTCCGCACCCTGATGGGTCCGGGGCCGTCGGACGTGCATCCGCGCGTGCTCACGGCGATGGCGCGTCCGACCATCGGGCATCTCGACCCGGCGTTCGTGGCGATGATGGAGGAAATCAAGTCGCTGCTGCAGTACGTCTTCCAGACCAGCAACGCGCTGACCATCCCCGTTTCCGCGCCCGGCTCCGCCGGCATGGAAACCTGTTTCGTCAATCTGGTCGAACCGGGCGAGAAGGTCGTCGTGTGCAGCAACGGCGCGTTCGGCGGACGCATGCAGGAAAACGTCGAACGCACCGGCGGCGTGCCGGTCTTGGTGGACGACGCCTGGGGCCAGCCGGTGGATCCGAACAAGCTCGAGGATGCGCTCAAGACCAATCGCGATGCCAGGATCGTCGCGTTCGTGCACGCCGAGACTTCCACCGGCGTGCAATCGGATGCGCGCAAGCTCGCCGAGGTCGCCCGCCATTATGACTGCCTGACGATCGTGGATACCGTGACCTCCCTCGGCGGCTCGCCGTTGAAAGTCGATGAATGGGGCCTCGACGCGGTGTTCTCCGGCTCGCAGAAATGCCTGTCGTGCACCCCGGGGCTGTCGCCGGTCACCTTCAATGACCGCGCGGTGGACAAGATCAAGAAGCGCAAGACCAAGGTGCAAAGCTGGTTCTTCGACCTCAATCTGGTGATGGAGTACTGGGGCTCGGGCAAGCGCGCCTATCACCACACCGCGCCGGTCAATCAGCTCTATGGCCTGCACGAAGCGCTGGCGATGCTGCAGGAGGAAGGCCTGGAAAACTCCTGGGCCCGGCATCGGCATCATCACCTCGCGCTGCGCTCGGGGCTCGAGGCGATGGGGCTCACGTTTCTCGTCAAGGAGTGCGCGCGCCTGCCGCAGCTCAGTGCCATCCTGGTTCCGGAAGGCGTGGACGAGGCGGTGCTGCGCAACCGCCTGCTCAACGAATACAATCTCGAAATCGGCGCCGGCCTGGGCGCGCTCGCCGGCCGGATCGTGCGCATCGGTCTCATGGGTTACGGCGCCAACATGAAAAACGTCATGTACTGCCTCGAGGCGCTCGAGGCGGTGCTGGCCGACATGCGCGCCCCGATCCAGACCGGCGTGGCGATGAACGCGGCGCAGAGCGTCGCGGTTCTAAACTGATGAAAATCCATTTCAAAATGAGATTAACCACCAGGACGCCAGGGTCGCCAGGAAAGACAAATTTCAGAGATTGCAGAAAATGTAGGTTGGGGTGAGGCGCGGAGCGCCGAACCCCGACATAATATTAACCCGCTTGTTGGGGTTCGCTTCGCTCACCCCAACCTACATCAGGTTATCGACATGACTGAACCGCTGCTGCTCGCCAAAAGCAAGATTCCGATCTACCTGCTGCCGAAGATGGCCAACCGGCACGGGTTGATCGCCGGCGCCACCGGCACCGGCAAGACCGTGACCCTGCAAGTCATGGCCGAGCGCTTCAGCGCCATCGGCGTGCCGGTGTTCATGGCCGACGTCAAGGGCGACCTCGCCGGCGTCAGTCAGCCGGGCGCGGAAAATCCCAAGCTCAAGGAGCGCATCAAGCAACTCGGGCTCCAGGACTTCGCCTATTCCGCCTTCCCGGTCACCTTCTGGGACCTGTTCGGCGCGCAGGGTCATCCGGTGCGCGCCACCATTTCCGAAATGGGGCCGCTGCTGCTCGCGCGCCTGCTCAATCTGAACGAGACCCAGGAAGGCGTGCTGGCGCTGGTGTTCAAGATCGCCGATGACAACGGCTGGCTGCTGCTCGACCTGAAGGACCTGCGCGCGATGGCGCAGCACGTCGGCGACAACGCCCGGCAGTTCACCACCGACTACGGCAACGTCTCGGCCGCCTCGATCGGCACCATCCAGCGCGCGTTGCTGGCGCTGGAGCAGCAGGGCGCGGACAAATTCTTCGGCGAACCGGCGCTCAATCTCGATGACCTGATACAGACGCAGGACGGACGCGGCATGATCAACGTCCTCGCCGCCGACAGGCTCATGCAGGCGCCGAAACTCTACGCCACATTCCTGCTGTGGCTGCTGGCGGAGCTGTTCGAGCAGATGCCCGAGGTGGGCGACCGCGAGAAACCCAAGCTCGTGTTCTTTTTCGACGAGGCGCACCTGCTGTTCAATGACGCGCCGCCGGCGCTGCTCGAGAAGATCGAACAGGTGGTGCGGCTCATCCGCTCAAAGGGCGTGGGCGTGTATTTCGTGAGCCAGTCACCGCTCGACATCCCGGACAACGTCCTCGGCCAGCTCGGCAACCGCGTGCAGCACGCGCTGCGCGCGTTCACGCCGCGCGACCAGAAAGCGGTGAAGGCGGCGGCCGACACCTTCCGCGCCAATCCCAAGCTCAAGGTCGATCAGGTGATAAGCGAACTCGGCGTCGGCGAGGCGCTGATGTCCATGCTCGACGAAAAAGGCAGCCCGACGCCGGTGGAACGCGCGCTCGTTTGTCCGCCGGCTTCACGCATCGGACCGGTGACCGAGGCGGAGCGCGCCAAGATCATCGACGCCTCGCCGCTCAAGGGTCAGTACGACAAGACCGTGGACCGCGAATCGGCCTACGAAATCCTCAAGAACCGCGCCCAGGCCGCGCCGGCGGCCGGCGCCCAACCCGCGGGAAGCGGCGGCGGACTGCTCGATTCGCTGCTCGGCGGCACCGGCCCGCGCGGCGGTCACCGCGAGGGCGCGGCCGAGGCCATGGTGAAAAGCGCTGCCCGCAGCATCGGCAGCCAGATCGGGCGCCAGCTGATCCGCGGCGTGCTCGGCTCCCTGCTCGGCGGAAAGCGTTAGTTTTGCCAGCCCGGTCCGGGGCGCGTCCGCCCCGCCGCCGTTTCAAATCCATTTTTTGCGGCGGAAGTACGCCAGCATCACACCGGCAATGATCAGCATCAGCAGCAGCACCACCGGATAGCCCCAGCGCCAGCCGAGCTCGGGCATGTAACGGAAATTCATGCCGTAAACGCCGACGATGAAAGACAGCGGCATGAAAATCGTGGCGATGATCGTCAGCACCTTCATCACCTCGTTCAACCGCATGTTCAGACTCGACAGGTAGATGTCCAGCATGCCGGAGAGCATGTCACGGTACGTTTCGATGGTGTCGATGACGTGGATGATGTGGTCGTACAGGTCGCGCAGATAGAGACCGGTGGCCTTCTGGATCAGCGGCAAGTCACCGCGTTGCAGGCCGCTCACGACCTCGCGCAACGGCCACACGGATTTGCGCAGGTACAGCATCTCCCGCTTCAGCGCCGTCAGCGCGCGCAGGGTATCCGGCGCCGGCCGTGCCACCAGGCTCTGCTGCAGGGCCTCGATGCGGTCCCCGAGCTTCTCGAAAATCGCGAAGTAGTTGTCCACCACCGTGTCCATCAGCGCGTAAGCGAGATAATCGGCGCCGAGCTTGCCGAAGCGGTCGGGGTTTTTGAGGATGCGTTCCTTCACCGCGTTGAACATCCCACTGTCGCTCTCCAGAAAGGAAATGACGAAGTTGCGCGCGAGTATCAGGCTGATCTGTTCCGTCGTAATTTCCTGCTCGACATTGCCGTTGCCGAGCGCCTTCAGCACGATGTAGATGTATTCGTCGTAGTCCTCAGACTTCGGGCGCTGATCGGTGTTAAGGATGTCCTCCATCACCAGCGGGTGCAGGGTCAGGGTGTTGCCGAGCTGCGCCAGGCGCTCCACCTCGTGCAGCCCGGTGACGTTGATCCAGGTCACGCCCGGCTTTTCGCGAAACGCCCGGCATTCCTCCACCGCCTGGATTTCCTTCTCCGCGGCGCCCTGCTCGTCATAGTGCAGCAGCCACAGGCGCGTGACCTCGCTTTTTCGCTCGCCGATATGCACCGGCGTGCCGGGCGGCAGGCCGGCCTTGCGCGAACGTCTTTGCACGACTCGGGGCATAAATTCACCTTTCTGATTCGTAAGAAAAAGCCGGGGATGGCGCTGCCACTCCCGACGGGCGGATTTCCCATCCGTGCCAATCCTCTTATAGTATCTCCAGTTTCCGGATCATGCCCACAGGCCTTCAAGGGATCTGACATGAATGTTTTCCGTGCCGCGCATGCGAGCGCCCCGGACTGGCAGCGGGCCGCGAACGCCTGCCTGACCCAGCTCGGCGATGTTCCGCCGGAAGCCAACCTGGGTTTTCTCTACGTCACCGACCTGCTGGCCGGCAACCTGCGGGAGATTCTGGCCTTCTTCAAGGAACAGACCGACATCCCGCATTGGGTCGGCGGCGTCAGCCTCGCGGTATGCGCCACGGCGCAGGAATATTACGACCAGCCCGCCATGAGCGTCATGCTCGCCGATTTCCCGCCGGATTCGTTCCGGATTTTTCCCGCCATCAAATCCGACCTCGTCGAATTCGCCGACGCCCAGGCGTGGTGTGAGCACGCGCACTCGCATTTCGGCGTGGTGCACGGCGACCCGCGCAATCCGAAGACGCCGTTTTTCGTCGTCGAGCTGGCCGAGGCGATGCGCGACGGATTCCTGGTGGGCGGCATCACTTCCTCGCGCGGGCCGAATTTCCAGATCGCCGACGGGTTGACCGAGGGCGGCGTTTCCGGCGTGCTGTTTTCGGACCGGGTCGCGGTCACCACCGCGCTCACCCAGGGCTGTTCGCCGCTCGGCAAGAAACACCAGGTCACCGAGTGCCAGGACAACGTCGCCATCCGCATCGATGATCGCCCGGCGCTCGATGTGTTGAAGGAGGAAGCCGGTGAAATCCTGACGCGCGACCCGTCACGCGCCGCCGGCTACCTGTTCGCGGGCTTCCCGATCAAGGGCTCGGATACCGGCGATTACGTGGTGCGCAATCTCGTCGGCATCGATCCGGAGAACAAGCTGCTTGCCGTCGGCGGCTACCTGAACCCGGGCGACACCATCATTTTCTGCAAACGCGACATCCGCACCGCCTACGAAGACCTGATCCGCATGCTGCACGACATCAAGGGCCGGCTCGACCGGCCGCCGCGCGGCGGCGTGTATTACTCGTGCCTCGGACGCGGCCAGCACATGTTCGGCCGGGATTCCGAGGAGCTCAAGACCATCCGCCAGGAGCTCGGCGAGTTTCCGCTGGTGGGGTTTTTCGCCAACGGCGAGATTTCGCACAACCGCCTGTACGGCTTCACCGGCGTCCTGACGCTGTTCACCTGAAGCCGCGGCGATGGAATCGACGCTTCCGTCTCTCCTGTTCTTCGACCCCGACAGCGATGCGGCGCGCCGGCAACGGACCGACGTCAAGGCCGGGGAGAAACCGAAGCAGGAAAGACGCCTGTTCTGCGCCGCCTGCCGGCATCCTGTGACGCACCAGGATGAGCGCATCCAGGTTCACGGTGGACACGAGCACCGCTTCGCCAATCCGCACGGAGTCCACTTCCGCATCGGCTGCTTTCGCGAGGCCGGCGGCTGCGCCGCGATCGGCGCGCCGACGCCGGAGTACACCTGGTTTCCGGGATACGCCTGGCGCATCGCGCTCTGCGCCCATTGCCGCGCGCACCTCGGCTGGCGTTTCGAGGCGCCGGAAGACTATTTCCACGGATTGATCATTGATCGCCTGACCTCGGTCGGCTCGTCGAAAAATCCGTAACGCCGTCAGGCCGCCGGCAGCGAGACGCCGGCGATTTTTTCCAGCGCGTAGCCGATACCGTAGCCGATGCCGGTGGCAATCACGGCGATCACCAGGAACTCGAGCCCGGAACGCCCGAGCGGCTGCCCCGCGAGCCGGCCCTTGAACATGCCGACGGCAAACAGCGCGGCGCAGGCGCCCAGCGCCGCAACGATCAGCGCCACACCCAGCGGCAGGAACACGAACGGCAACACCGGAACGACGCCGCCGACGACGAAGGACAGCGCCATCACCAGCGCCCCCTTCACCGGATTGTTCACGTCGGCGCTGCCCAGGCCCAGCACCTTCTCCTGGAACGTGGCGACGAACACCGACTTCTGCTGGTGCAGCAGCTTGACGATGCGATAGCTGGTCTCGCGCGTGAGTCCTTCCTCGTGCAACGCCTGCAACAGGCCCTCCTGCGCCAGATACGGCTCACGCTCGACGAACTTCGCCTCCTTCGCGAGCTCGTGATCGAAGATTTCCTTTTCCGACTTGGATGACAGGTACGCGCCGGCCGACATGGAAAAGGCACCCGAGAGCACCGCGGCGGTGCCGGCCATGAGAATGACGAAGCGATTCGAGCCGGCGGCCTGCAGGCCGGCCACCAGCCCGACGGTGCTGATCAGCCCGTCCTGGATGCCGAAGACGAATTCGCGGATGCGTCCCTTGGCTTCGATCTGCTTGCGTTTTTCCTCGGTCGGCAGCATGGGCACCAAGAATACCTGATAAAAAGAAATCAACCGCCAGGACGCCAGGAGCGCCAGGATTTGGAGAATAAATTATCGCTTTTCCTGGCAGCCCTGGCGCCCTGGCGGTTCAGATTCATAATCATTTTATTGGAGACCCTTAATACTTGTGATGCAGCTCGCCGGTGGGCTCGCCGGGTTTCCAGTCGGCCGGGCACAGGCGGCCGGTGCACAGCGCGCGCAGGACTCGCAGCGTCTCCTCGACGCTGCGGCCGACGTTCATGTTGCTGGCGGCGCTGTACTGGATGACGCCCTCGGGATCGATCACATAAGTGGCGCGGATCGCCACGCCTTCCTTCGGATGCAGCACCTGATACGCGCGGCTCACGCGCTTGTCGGCGTCGCTCAGCAGCGGATAGGCGATGCCGCCCAGTTCCTTGGCCCAGTCACGGTGGCTGTCGACCGAGTCCACACTGACGCCGTAAATGCTCGCCTTTTCCTTGCCGAAGTCGCCGGCCATCTCGCTGAAGCCGGTGACTTCAGTGGGACAGACGAAGGTGAAATCGGCCGGGTAGAAAAACAGCACCAGCCAGTTCCCGCGGGTCTCGCGCAGGGAGTAATCCCGGACCTTGCCCTGATGCACGCCGGGCAGGACGAAATCGGGAGCGGGATCGGCGATGGTGAGCATGGTGCGGGCATGGTAGAAAAATCTTTTCGCCGGCACAAGGATATAAATGTTGCGTGGGCTTTGCGTGCGACAGGAAGAGCTGATTGCGGGTGATTAGATCCCTGCCGCATCCGGTTTTGTGTCGCCTGCGGCGCCACAATCAAAAGCCGACGACAGGCGGCTTTTGATCATTCAAGACCTGGATTCCCGCTTTCGCGGGCATGACAGACTGTTAATACAAGGCCGACTGCAGCGCTTCGCGGATATAAACGCTGTAGTGATCGACCAGCAGCAGCGCGAACAGCACCGCCAGGTAGTTGATCGAGTAGCGGAAGGTCTTGCGCGCGAGTTCGTCGCTGTAATTCCGGTACAGGCGCACGGCGTAATACAGGAAACCGGCGTCCAGGACCACCGCGCCGACGAGGTACAGCCAGCCGCTCATGTGCGTGGCGAACGGCATGATCGTCACCGCCACCAGCAGGATGGTGTAGAGCAGGATCTGGAGCTGGGTGAACTCGCGCCCGTGTGTCACCGGCAGCATCGGGATGCCGACCTTGGCGTATTCCTTCTCGCGGTACAGCGCGAGCGCCCAGAAATGCGGCGGCGTCCACAGGAAAATGATCAGGAACAGCAGCAGCGCGTCGGGGGCGACGTGCCCGGTGATCGCGGTCCAGCCGAGCACCGGCGGCGCGGCGCCGGCGGCGCCGCCGATGACGATGTTCTGCGGCGTGGCGTGTTTCAGGTACACGGTATAAATGACCGAGTAACCAATGAGCGAGATGAACGTGAGCGCGGCCGTGAGCGTGTTGACCCACAACGTCAGAATAACCATGGAGGCCACGCCCAGGATCAGTGCGAACAGCAGTGCGGCACGCGTGCTGAGACTGCCGGTGGGCAGCGGCCGGCGGCTGGTGCGGATCATGCCGATGTCGAAGCGCAGGTCGAGGATATGGTTGATCGCCGCCGCCGACGCGGAGGCCAGCGCGATGCCGAGCGTGCCGAGCACGAACGGCGCCAGCGGCAGACCCGAGGGGCTGGACATGAACATGCCGACCACCGCGGTGAACATGATGAGCGATACCACGCGCGGCTTTGTCAGCTCGAAGTATTCGCGCGCGAGCGCACGGAAATGGCGACGTGGCACAGTGCCCCCGACGGCAGGCGTATCATGTTTCATGGCGGGCTCGGACCGGACAGTCATGGGGTTCTGGGTGATCGGACCATATGATACAGGGTTATGAGGCTCAGCAGTAGCAGGGCCGCGACCGCATTGTGCGCCACCGCCAGAACCAGCGGCAAATGCGCGATCGACTGCATGATGCCGAGCACGATTTCGCCCGTCAGGAACAGCAGCACCAGCAGTCCGTAAAACCAGAACCCCTCTCCCGCCCCGAGCCGCATCGTGCGCAGCCCGAGCCAGCCGAGATACAACAGCGCGATCAGGGCCGCGAGGCGGTGGGCCATGTGGATCGCCGTGGCGGCCGGCAGATCAAGCAGTGTCGCGTCGTATTGCAGGCCGATGTCGCGCCAGAGGGTAAAGGCGTCGAGAAAATCCATCGGCGGCCACCAGTCGCCCTGGCACGTCGGAAAATCCGGACAGGCGAGCCCGGCGTAATTCACCATCGACCAGCCGCCGTGCGCGATCGTCAGCACCGTGATGCCGAGCGCCGCCAGGACGCGCGGGCGCAGCGAGCGCGCCGCGGGCGTCGGGCTCGCCGAACGCCACAGCTTCTGCTCGCGCAACACGATCCACCACAGCGCGCCGAGAATGGCCAGGCCGCCGAGCAATTGAATCATCATGACGAGCGGCTTGTATTGCAGGCCGAAGGTCAGCGCGCCGGAGAAGGCGAGCGTGAAGCTCAACAGCATGGTGGCGAGCGGAATCAGGACCTGCTGGTTGCGCTTGCGCTTCTTCAGTTGCCAGCCGAGCCAGGTCAGGCGCAGCAGCAGTATGCCGAGCGCGCCGGAAACATAGCGTTGCACCAGCTCCTTCCAGGCGCGCTCCTCGGGATTTCTGGCTTTGGTCCATTCACTTGAGTGGCCGAAATCGCGGGCGGTGGCTGGCGTGAACAGCGTGCCTTCGCATCCGGCCCCGCTGCGGCATCCGATCGGAGCCTCGGACAGGCGCGAATAGGCGCCGAAGACCACGCTCAGATACGAAAAAAACGCGGCCGCCAGCGCCAGGCGAAAGAATTTCGCGGACTTGCGACCGCTCAGCATATCAGCCGATCTGCGAGATCTTCATCAGATGCGCGAGATCCTTGCGCATGCCGCTCGGGTCGGCATCCGCCGGATAACTCATGACGAAGTTTCCGAGCGGGTCCACGAGGTAGATGCGGTTGAGATTATCGAGTGGGCTGCCGGCCGGAAGCGCGAACTGGCGCGCGAGCTTCGACACCTGGTCGTCCGGGCCGATGACAACGCGCGTTTTGGGATAATCGCGGACCTCGTCGCGCAGCCGGTCAGGCGCCTTGCCGTCGGTCACGACCAGCACGCTCTGCGCGCGCGTGGCGTTCTCGCCCTGCGCCGCGATCACCTGGCGCATCTTGTACAGATTGCGCTCGCACGGGGAAAGGCATGACGAGGCACTGAAGGCGATCAGCGTCCACTTGCCATGCAGCTCGCTGAAGCGCAGGGCCTTGCCGTCCAGGGTCGTGAGCGCCGCGTCCTCGAGCGGGCGCGCCGGTTGCACCAGCTCGCCGTAATTGCCGGTCGCACCCGGACGCCAGCCGCCGTAATAAAGCACGTACGCGACGATCACCGGCAACGCGAACATCAGCGCCAGCAACAATATCGTGCGGCGTGACGACGCTTGTGCGGGCTCGGTCATGATGGATTTTCCTCTGGCGATGCCGCCATGGCGCGACGGCGCCCCATGAAAAGATAGATCACGACAAGTCCGGCCGCCATCATGAACCACTGGAACGCGTAGCCCTCGTGCACCGCGATGCCGGCGTCGAGACGGGCCCATTCACGGGTGAATCCGCCGGCGGGACTGCGCGGGTCGAGCAGCACCACCACCGGCTGCACCGGAAACGGCACGGATGCCTGGTAATGCTTCATATCCAGGTTTTGCCATACCTTCTGCCAGCCGCGCCCGATCGGCTCGGGCCGGCCGAGCGTGAACACGTTCTCGGCCGGCACCGTGGCTACGCCGGTGACCTCGACCTGACCCTGCGGGGTTTCCACCTTCGGGAGGTGCTCGCGGTCGGCGCCGAGCGGAATCCAGCCGCGATTGACCAGCAGGCGCACGTCGCTCCCCGCCAGATGCAGCGGGGTGATCACGTCGTAGCCGGGCAGGCCCTGGTGCACGCGGTTGTCGAGCAGGATCTGGTAATCGGTTTCATAGACGCCCTTCGCGACCACACGGTAGAACTGCAGTTGTTCCGGACGTTGCACATGCGTTTCGACCTGGATCGCCGGTCCGTCCGCGCGCGTATCGTATTGCGCCTGCAGCGCGCGTTTTTCATCGGCGCGCTGCAACTGCCAGTAGCCCAGGTACAGCAGCAACGGCAGCAGCACCGCGGTCGAGATGGTCGCCGAAAACGAGGGCCGGAAATACCGTGACATGCTTGTCCTTTTCCTTCAATCGGGGAGGCGCGGAAATCCACTCAGACCTCTAGTATAATGCACCGACGCCTACCCTCTGGATTTTTCCCATGCTGATCAAGATCGTTGTCCTGGTGATGCTGGCGCTCATTCTCGTCAGCCTGTTCTCGGCGCTGGTCTTCCTGTTCAAGGACAAGGGCCGCGGGCGGCGCACCGCGCAGGCACTCACCTGGCGCATCGCGCTGTCGATGACCTTGTTCCTGCTGCTGATGGCCGGATTCCATTTCGGCGTCATTCCGCCGGACGGATTGCACCTGATGCGCTGAGCGCGGCGCGTCTCCACCATCGGAAAACAAAAAGGCGCTGCCATAATGGCAGCGCCTTTTTTCCGTACACGGCTATTTCCGCAATTACAGCCAGTAGACGAAGATAAACAGGCCGAGCCATACCACGTCGACGAAGTGCCAGTACCAGGCCACCGCCTCGAAACCGAAGTGGTGATCCGGGCGGAAATGGCCCGCCAGGGCACGGCCGAGGATCACCATCAGCATGATGGTCCCCATGGTCACGTGAAAGCCGTGGAATCCGGTGAGCATGAAGAAGGTCGCGCCGTAGACCCCCGTCTTGAGCGTCAGGCCGAGCTCG
>JBLMXN010000124.1:0-4537 GCA_050257795.1 Bacteroidota bacterium | reverse complement strand
GAGTGGCCGAGCGTGATGACCGGGAGTTTCTTGAGGTCGATCTTGAGCACGGCGACGTCGGTGTCGGGGTCGCTGCCCACGACCTTGGCCTGCGCCACGCGCCCGTCCTGCAGCGACACCTGGATCGCGTCCGCGCCCTGGATGACGTGATGGTTGGTGAGGATATAGCCCTGCTCGCTCATGATGACGCCGGAGCCGAGGCTGGTCTCGACGCGCTTGCGCGGCCCGACCAGGTTGTCGGCGTCGCCGAAGAACTGGCGGAACACCGGATCGTCGAAGAACGGATTCGACCGCACCGTGACGACCTTGGCGGTATTGACGTTGACCACCGCCGCCGCGGCTTTTTCGACCGCAGCGGAATAGGAATACGGGCCGCTCGCCGGGTGTTTCGCCAGTTCCGGCGCGCTCTGGCGTATCTCCACCGTCGGGGCTTCGCGGCTCACCAGATTCGGCCATAAATAGGTCGCGACGAAGGCGATCGCCAGTCCCAGAATGACGGCCTGGACGAGGTACGAGAGGAGGCGGCGTGTGGGCATGCTGGCCGAAAACTTGTCTTGGGGGCGCCATTCTAATCGAAGAATCGGCGCGTGTGCCGCGAAATGATGCAAAGCGGT
Organism: Bacteroidota bacterium; assembly: GCA_050257795.1. GTDB lineage: Bacteria > Pseudomonadota > Gammaproteobacteria > Acidiferrobacterales > Sulfurifustaceae > Sulfuricaulis. The sequence goes on along the minus strand of JBLMXN010000124.1, from coordinate 3,923 downwards.
GCGGCCGGGCGAAAAAACGGCACCCGGTTTGATTTAAGCGCTTGACTCAGGCGGGTCGTTATATAATCCTATGCGCCGTTTTTTCGGGCCATGACGGGTTTTTTGCAAATTCGCCTGATTCTCTTTCGAAAATTACGCCTTTGCGCGTGATTTTTTTATTTTCCGCGTCGCCAAGAACGAGGGGGTTACATGAGTGAAGAGGGTATGAATCCGCGCCGACGGCGTTTACTGGTGATAACCAGCGGATTAGGAGTAGTCGGAACGGTGTTTGCGCTTACCCCCTTCGTGAAGAGCATGCTCCCCAGCGCCCGCGCCAAGGCCGCCGGCGCCCCGGTCGAGGTCGACATCAGCAAGATCGAGCCCGGCCAGCTCCTGACGGTCGAATGGCGCGGGAAGCCGGTGTGGATCCTGCGGCGCACGCCGGCCATGCTGGATGAGTTGAAAAAAGACGAAAGCGTCCTGGCCGACCCGAATTCCACCGTTAGCTCGCAGCAACCCACGTACGCCCAGAACCTGACGCGCTCGATCAAGCCGGAATATCTGGTGCTGGTCGGCATCTGCACCCACCTCGGTTGCTCGCCGGCCCAGCGTCTGGAGGCCGGCGTCGCCTCCGGGATGGGTAGCGACTGGCCGGGCGGCTTCTTCTGCCCGTGCCACGGCTCCAAGTTCGATCTCGCCGGGCGCGTCTTCAAGAACGTGCCGGCCCCCACCAACCTGGTGGTGCCGCCGTACAAGTACCTCAGCGACACCCGCATCATCATCGGTGTCGATCAGAAAGAAGGAGCCGCCTGATGCAAAAGCTGCTTGCCTGGATTGACGATCGTTTCCCCATGACCAAGGTCTGGGAGGAACATCTGTCGAAATACTACGCCCCCAAGAATTTCAACTTCTGGTACTACTTCGGTTCGCTGGCGATGCTGGTGCTGGTGATGCAGATCCTCACCGGTCTGTTCCTGGCCATGCACTACAAGCCGGACACCGGCCTCGCGTTCGCGTCCGTCGAGTACATCATGCGCGACGTCGACTGGGGCTGGCTGCTGCGCTACCTGCACTCGACCGGCGCCTCGTTCTTCTTCATCGTGGTTTATTTCCACATGTTCCGCGGGCTGCTGTACGGCTCGTACCACAAGCCGCGCGAGCTGATCTGGATCATCGGCGTGGTGATCTTCATCGCCCTGATGGCGACCGCCTTCATGGGCTACCTGCTGCCGTGGGGCAACATGTCGTACTGGGGCGCGCAGGTGATCATCTCGCTGTTCGACGCCATCCCGTGGATCGGGCAGGGGCTGTCCGAGTGGATCCGCGGCGACTTCGTGATCGCGGACGCGACGCTCAACCGCTTCTTCGCGCTGCACTTCTTCGTGCCGGTGCTGATCCTGCCGGCGCTGGTGTTCGTGCACATCGTGGCGCTGCACAAGGTGGGATCGAACAATCCCGACGGCGTCGAGATCAAGAAGAAAAAGGACGCCGAAGGCAGGCCGCTCGACGGCATCCCGTTCCATCCTTATTACACGGTCAAGGACATCGTCGGCGTGGTCGTGTTCCTGATGATTTTCAGCGCGGTCGTGTTCTTCGGGCCGGAGCTGGGCGGGTGGTTCCTCGAGCACGATAACTTCATCCCGGCCAACGTCCTGCAGACGCCGCCGGAGATCAAGCCGCTGTGGTATTTCACGCCGTTCTATTCGATCCTGCGCGCCACCACCTCGGACATGGTGACCTGGGTGCTCACACCCTTCATCGCCGTGCTGGGATTGCTGACCCTGGTCAGCGTGCGAAATTTCCTGACCAAGGTGGCCGTCCTGGTCATCAGCGTCGCGATCCTCGCGGGCTTCTTCACTCTCGAGGCCAAGCTCTGGGGCGTGGTGCTGATGGGAATGTCGCTGATGCTGTTCTTCTTCCTGCCGTGGCTGGACCGTTCCACGGTCAAGTCCATCCGTTACCGCGGCTGGATGTTCAAGCTGGCGCTTGCGGTCTTCGTCGTGAGCTTCATCGCCCTGGGCTACGTCGGCACCAAGCCCGCCTCGGGCGCCTACAAGCTCATCGCTCAGGTCGGCACGATCCTGTACTTCGCGTTCTTCCTGTTCATGCCGTGGTACACGACCTACGACAAAACCAAGCCCGTACCGGAGAGAGTCACGTGGAAATGAAGAAATTTTTTCTGGCGATTGTTCTCATGGCGGCCCCGGCCCTGGCGCTGGCAGCGGGCGAGGAGGGCGTGAAACTCGATCCGGTCAAGATCGACCTCGGCGACAAGGCCTCGCTGCAGCGCGGCGCGCGCATTTTCGTGAACTACTGCCTGTCCTGCCACAGCGCCTCGTACATGCGCTACAACCGCATGGGCCAGGACCTCGGCATTTCCGATGAACTGGTCAAGGAGAACCTGCTGTTCGCGGCAGACAGGGTCGGCGATCTCATGAAGGCGGTCATGCCTGCGGACGACGCCAAGGCCTGGTTCGGCGTGGCGCCGCCCGATCTCTCGGACGAGGCGCGCTACCGCGGCCCCGAGTGGATCTACACCTACATGCGCAGTTTCTACCGTGACGAGAAGTCGAACAGCGGCTGGAACAACCTGGTATTCCCGCATGTGGCGATGCCGCACGTGCTGTATGAGTGGCAGGGCGAGCAGCGTGCCGTGTTCAAGAATGAAAATGGGATCGAGGTATTCGAGCGCTTCGAACTCAACAAGCCCGGCACGATGAGCCCGGCGGAATACGACAAGGCCATGCGCGACCTTGTCAATTTCATGGTTTACCTGGCCGAGCCGGCCAAGCTGGTGCGTTACCAGGTCGGCGTGTATGTGCTGATCTTCCTTGCCGTGTTGCTGGTATTCACCTATCTGCTCAAGAAAGAATATTGGAAGGACGTCCACTGACTGAACGGCGCGACTCCCGAAACGCGGCCGACCGCGGTTCCGGGAACACCATGCATGAGGGAGCATCCGGGATGAGCACGCCCGCGGCGCGCAAACCCATCATGACGCTTTATTCGGGGACCACCGATCCCTACAGTCACCGCACGCGCATCGTTCTGTTCGAGAAGGACATCGAGTGCCAGATCGTCGAGGTCGATCTCAACAAGAAGCCGCGCGAGCTGGGCGAGCTCAATCCCTACAACCAGGTGCCGACCATGGTCGACCGCGACCTGGTGCTGTACGAGTCCAACATCATCAACGAATATCTCGACGAGCGCCTGCCGCATCCGCCGCTGATGCCGGTCGACCCGGTGTCGCGCGCCCGCGCCCGCCTGATGCTGGTGCGCTTCGATCGCGACTGGTACAGCCTGATTCACGACATCACCGGCGGCGACAAGAAGTCCGCCACCAAGGCGCGCCACGCGCTGCGCGACGGGCTGACGGTGATCTCGCCGATCTTCAAGGACCAGACCTTCGCCCTCGGCGAGGAATTCTCGCTCGTCGATTGTTCGCTCGCGCCGCTCCTGTGGCGTCTCGGCGTGTGGGACATCGAACTGCCGCGCCAGGCCAAGCCCATTCTCGACTACGCTGAACGGCTGTTCACGCGCAAGTCCTTCAAGCTCTCGCTGACCGAGGCGGAGAAGGCGATGCGCGGCCGGGGCAAGTGAACGCGCCGGCCCGCGCCGGCTCCGTTATTCGCGCTATCGTGGCGCATGACCCCAATTAAGCTCTATCTGCTCCGCGCCGTTTACGACTGGGCGGTGGACAACAATTTCACCCCGCAGGTGCTGGTCGACGCCACCGTGGCCGGCGTCAAGGTTCCCGCGAACTACGTCGACAACGGCCGCATCGTGCTGAACGTGCACCCGCGCGCGGTCACCCAGTTCGAGTTCGCCGGCGACAGCCTGCGCTTCTCCGCCCGCTTCGGCGGCCGCAGCCTCGCGATCGAGGTGCCGTATCCCGCGGTGCTCGCCATCTACGCGCGCGAGAACAGCCAGGGCATCACGTTTCC
>JBLMXN010000123.1:0-12477 GCA_050257795.1 Bacteroidota bacterium | reverse complement strand
TAGGCCTGGTCCACGTCGCTCTTGGAGGCGATGTGGCGCGCGGCGCGCTGCAGGTAGTCGGCCACGCCCCAGTGGTACTTGAGGCCGAGACCTTCCTTGATGATGGAGGCCACCACCGGCGCGACGCCGCCGAGTTGGGCGTGGCCAAAGGCGTCCTTCAGGCCCTGGTCAGCGAGAAATTTTCCGTCCGGACTCTTCGTGCCCTCGGACACGACCACGGTGCAGTAGCCGAATTTCTTCATGTTCTCGTCCACCTTGGCGAGGAACTTGGCCTTGTCGAAGCTGACCTCGGGGAACAGGATCACGATCGGAATTTCCGTGTCCGGGGTGGACGCGAGGCCGCCGGCGGCCGCGATCCAGCCGGCGTGCCGGCCCATCACTTCGAGGATGAATACCTTGGTTGAGGTCTTGGCCATCGAGGCGACGTCGAACGAGGCCTCGCGCGTGGACACGGCGATGTACTTGGCGACGCTGCCGAAGCCCGGACAGTTGTCGGTGATGGGCAGGTCGTTGTCCACGGTCTTTGGCACGTGGATCGCCTGGATCGGGTAACCCATGGTTTCCGAAAGCTGCGAAACCTTGAGGCAGGTGTCGGCCGAGTCGCCGCCGCCGTTGTAGAAGAAGTAACCGATATCATGCGCCTTGAATATTTCGATCAGGCGTTCGTACTCGCGCTTGTTCTGTTCCAGGCTCTTCAATTTGTAGCGGCAGGAGCCGAACGCGCCCGAGGGCGTATGGCGCAGCGCCTTGATCGCCGCCGCCGACTCCTTGCTGGTGTCGATCAGGTCTTCGGTGAGCGCGCCGATGATGCCGTTGCGACCGGCGTATACCTTGCCGATCTTCTTCGGGTACTTGCGCGCCGTTTCCAGCACGCCGCAGGCCGAAGCGTTGATGACGGCGGTCACGCCGCCCGACTGGGCGTAGAACGCGTTCTTGGGTTTACCTCTTGCCATGGTTTTAATCTCCCCAGAAAAGTGGCGATAAATCCGGTTTGTCCGGCGTGGACGATTCGTCCTTGGCCGGGGTTTCGTCAATCTTGATCTTTTGCTTGCGCATGTGATCGGCCTCGACCTGCAGCACGCTGATCACGGCGTCGCCGATTTCGTCGTAGGAATCAATGCCGGTGCCGAGCTGGGTTTCGGGATGATAGTAGAAGACGGGGCGGTAGCGTTTCGCGCCGAGCTTGATGATGGCGAACTTCGCGCCTTTGGCGTCCCAGAACAGCGTCGGATACCAGTCCATGCCGCCAGCCTCGGGTGACGAGGTTTCCGTCTCCGCGAGTTGCAGCTCGATCTCCTGCCCGTAACGTTCCTTCAGGGTGCTGCGCACGACCCAGAGCTCGGTCTCGGTGAAATCCGGAATTTTTCTGTGGCTCATCGGCTGGATTGCTCAGGGCGAGCTTCGGATTGTGATATTCAGGATTGTCGCCCCGCCTGGAAACGCGAGCTTAACCAACTTTCCCTCCTTGGAACATTTGGAAAGATGAATCGGGCAATAGGGTCCGTTTATAGGAGACGGACCATTGACGCCGGGGTGGGCAAGATTGTAGTTTACGCGCCCCTGTCATTAAACCAGGGAAAAATCCTGAGATTTCTCCAACGACCAAGAACTTAAGGCGAGAGTGCCATGAGAATCGTGCTATTGGGAGCGCCGGGATCCGGCAAGGGAACGCAAGCTAAGTTGTTGGTTGAGAAGTATAAAATTCCGCAGATGTCGACCGGCGATCTGTTGCGGGCGGAAGTCGCCGCCGGCAGCGAACTCGGTAAAAAGGCCAAGGCGGCCATGGATTCCGGCCAGCTCGTCTCCGACGACGTGGTCTTGGGCATGATCCAGGCGCGGCTGGCCAAGCCGGACGCCAAGAACGGTTTCATTCTGGACGGGTTCCCGCGCAATATTCCGCAGGCCCAGTCGCTCGACGCCATGCTGGCGCGCCTCGGCCAGCCATTGCAGCTCGCGCTGCTGGTCGACGTCGATACCGACGTGCTGATGAAGCGCCTCACCGGCCGGCGCACATGCGGCTCTTGCGGGGCGATCTACAACATCCATTTCTCGCCGCCCAAGACCTCCAACAAATGCGACAAGTGCGGCGGCGCGTTGCAGCACCGTTCCGACGATAACGAGCAGACGGTCGGCAGCCGGCTGAAGGTCTACCAGCAGCAGACCGCCCCCCTGGTCAATTACTACAAGGCGCAGGGCAAGCTGCGCACGGTGCGCGGGGTCGGCGCCGTGGGCGCCATCTTCAAGAACGTCAGCGACATCATCGAATCCCAGATTCGTCCACTGGCGGACGTAATGGTGAAGATCGAATCGGCGGCGGCGCGCCAGGCGGCCAAGGCCAAGGCCGCCGAAGCCAAGGCCAAGGCCGCCGCCGTGGCCAAGGTGGCAGCCGCCAAGGCGGCCAAGGTGGCCGAGGCGAAGACCAAGCTCAAAGCCACCCCGACGGCCAAGCTCAAACCGCCGGTAAAAAAGGCAGCGGCCAAGGCGGCGCCGAAAACAAAGGTGAAGGCCAAGAAGACGGCCAAGCCAGCGGCCAAGGCCAAAGCCAAAAAGGTCAAGTAACGCGGCAGCGACACGCAGCTGACAGGCCCGGTTCTACCGGGCCTGTTGCTTTACGCTGCGATTTCACCCGCGCGACGACTGGGCTAGCATAAAGAAAAGCCGTCCGAGGCGATCGAGGCAACATGACGAACAAAACCGGAAAATTCCCGAGCGTGCGCATGCGCCGCATGCGTCGCGATGAGTTTTCGCGTCGTCTCATGCGCGAGACCCGGCTCAGCACGGACGATCTGATCCAGCCGGTGTTCGTGCTGGAGGGGAAAAACCGCACCGAACCGGTCGCGAGCATGCCGGGCATCAGCCGCGCGACGGTCGATCTGTTGTTGAAGCAGGCAGAGCGCCTGATCAAGCTGGGGGTGCCAGCCGTGGCGCTGTTTCCGGTGACCCCGGCCTCGAAAAAGGACAACAAGGCCAAGGAGGCTTACAACCCCCAGGGGCTGGTGCCGCGCGCGGTGCGCGAACTCAAGAAACATTTCCCCGAACTTGGCGTCATCACCGACATCGCGCTCGATCCTTATACCCCGCACGGTCAGGACGGGCTGATCGACGGCACGGGTTATGTACTGAACGACGAAACCGTGGCGGTGCTGGTGAAACAGGCGCTGGCGCACGCGGCGGCCGGCGCCGACGTGGTCGCGCCCTCGGACATGATGGACGGACGCATCGGCGCCATCCGCGACGCGCTCGAAAAGGCCGGCCACATCCACACCCGCATCCTCGCTTATTCGGCCAAATACGCCTCGAATTTTTACGGGCCGTTTCGCGACGCGGTCGGCTCGGCGGCCAACCTGGGCAAGAGCAACAAGTACAGCTACCAGATGGATACGGCCAACTCCGACGAAGCCTTGCGCGAGGTCGCGCTCGACATCGAGGAGGGAGCCGACATGGTGATGATCAAGCCGGGTCTGCCGTACCTCGATATCGTGCGCCGCGTCAAAGAGCGGTTCGGGGTGCCAACCTTCGTGTACCAGGTGAGCGGCGAATACGCCATGCTCGCGGCGGCGGCACAGAACGGCTGGCTCGAGGAGCGTGCCTGTATCCTCGAGTCGCTCGGCTGCATCAAGCGCGCCGGGGCCGACGCCATCCTCACCTATTTCGCCGAACGCGTCGCCGGGTGGCTGAAAGAAAGTTTGTGACGTTTCGGCGATGTGACGTTAGCCCCCACCCCATCCCTCCCCCGGAGCGGAGGAGGGGGGTCGGTTAAGAGCTCATTCACCTTGAATTACCGTCACGCCTTTCACGCCGGCAACTTCGCCGATGTCTTCAAGCATGCCGTGCTGGCGTTGCTGCTCAAATCGCTCGCCCGCAAGGATACGCCGTTCTGTTATCTCGATACCCATGCCGGCGCCGGCCGCTACGATCTTCTGGGCGAGGCGGCGCGCAAGACCGGTGAGTATCGCGACGGCGTCGAGCGTCTCTGGAACAACCCGCCAATGTCCGGCCTTGAAGATTACCTCGCGGTCGTGCGGGCGATGAATCCGGCGGGCACGCTGCGTTACTATCCCGGTTCGCCCGCCATCGCGCGCCAGCTGCTTCGGTCGCAGGACCGTATGGTGCTGATCGAACAACATCCCGAAGAGTACGAGCGGTTGAGGGCCGAATTCGCCGGCGATCGTCGCGTGACGGTGCAGCGACAGGATGGCTATGCCGCGCTCAAGGCGTATCTGCCGCCGCGGGAAAAACGCGGGTTGGTGCTGATCGATCCTCCTTATGAATCCACTGACGAATACGCGCAGGCCGTCGACGGCCTGCGCGTTGCCCATGTGCGCTGGTCCACCGGCGTCTATGCCATCTGGTACCCCATCAAGGAGCGCGCGCCAGTGGAGCGATTTCACCGGCAGCTGACGGCGAGCGGCATCCGCAAGATATTGGTGGCGGAATTCTGTCCCTATCCGGCTGACTCCGCATTCCGGCTGAACGGCTGCGGCATGGCGATGGTCAATCCGCCGTGGCAGGTGGATGAGATCCTGGGCCCGCTTTTGCCCCGCCTGCTCGAAATGTTACGGCAACATCCGTCCGGCCGCGTGGAGCTGTCCTGGCTGGTTCCCGAATGACAAAATCGTCAAATCCGGGAAAGATTGATGGCAAAAGTGCAACGGCAGCGGGCTGTTACAACCCGGCGTCGACAGTTGCCGCGCAAACAGGTATTTTATCGAGCAGAATCACTTAAATAACAACGTGCCAGACTCAGGAAATCGGGTAGCTGGAACCGGCGCTGGAAAAGGATTTCACGACTGTTTTGCAGACGGGGAGGGTGTGAAATCATGAACGAAAGACGCGACAGCCAGCGCGTTCCGGTGGCGCTCGACGCCGTGCTCAATTATCAGGCCCAAGTGATGATCTGTACGGTGCGAGACATCAGCCTGAACGGCGCCTTTATTGAAGGGGCCGCGGAAGCCCTGCCTTACTTTAATGCCTCGGTGGAGCTTGGACTGACGCTGAACGCCGGCGGCGTGACCAAACAGCACCGTATTCCCGCAAAGATCCGCCGCCTTACCGACAAGGGCGCCGGAATCAGCTTTGGCGATGTCGACATGGACGCCTATTTCAGCCTGGTCAACCTGGTTTATAACGCCTGAGGCGCGGGGCGTGGTCTTCGGGGCCTACTTCTGATTTCCTCCCAACTTTTTTAGCCGTTCCGTCCTTCGGAGACCCTGGCATTCCCGGCGCCATCGGCCGACAACCGTCATCCCGGGCGATATCGGCACCGCCGCCCCGCGCCCCGGTTTCCAAGAGTAACAATATTTTTTTGCAGATTTTGCTCTAACTAGACGGGATAACAACGTGATTGCGCGGGATTTATGGAAAATGCGCCGCAATCCGCGCGTTTGCCGGCACTGGCGCTGGCTCGAGTTGTAGGCTAATTCTTTTGGATGGCCGGGCATTTCCGGCGGCGGGTGCATGTTCCGATATAAATCCAAATATCTCATCGGATCGGGATTTATTCTTGTTTTGGTTCTAATGATCGCGCTCGCGGTCGTCGGTCTCACGCGCATGTCGGCCATCCAGCATCGCCTGGAAAAGATCACCGACATCTATAATGTCAAAACCGACATCATCTTCTCGATGCGCCACATCGCGCGCGAACGCGCACTCAGTACCTACGCGATGTATATCATGGACGACCCGTTCCGCCGCGATGAGGAGTTGCAGCGGTTCACCAGCATGGCGAGTGAATTCATGCATCTGCGGGACCGGCTAATCTCCCTGGGACTGAATGAAAAAGAACAGACCCTGCTGGACAAGGTGCTGCAGCAGGTGCGCATCTACCAGCCGCTGCACCTGAGTCTGATCGACCGGATCACCCACGAGAATCTCAGCGGCGTGAAGGAAGAGATCCTGCGCCACGATCTGCTGCGGCAACGGGACATGCTGAAGGTGATGGATGAGATGGTGGACCTCGAGCGCGACCAAAGCCGGGAGGCCGCCGCCGAGGCCGCCAGCGAGTATCGATCCGCTTACCACGCCATGGTATTCCTCACCGCCGTGATCATCGGCTGCGGCCTGTTGATCGCGTGGTATGTGATCTACCGCACGCGCCTCATCGAATACGCGCTGGCGCGGGAGAAGGAGCAGGCGGAGATCACGTTGCATTCGGTGGGCGACGCCGTGATCACTGCCGACGCCAACGGCAACGTGGGCTATCTGAATCCGGTGGCGGAACTGCTGACCGAATGGCGCACCGATGAAGCCCGTGGCCGGCCGTTGCGCCATATCTATCACATCATCAACGAAACGACACGCAAGCCCCTGGAGCACCCGGCGATGCTTGGCGTGCTTGACGGACCGATCGTCGGGGCGGACAAGCACATGCTGCTGGTGAGCCGTTCCGGCCGGGAATTCGCGATCGAAGACACTGCCGCGCCAATCAACGACAGCGAGGGGCAACACGTGGGGGCCATTCTGGTTTTCCGCGACGTCACGCAACAGCGCCAGATGCAGAAACAGTTGAGCTGGCAGGCGAGCCACGATCCACTCACCGGTCTCGTTAATCGGCGCGAATTTGAAGTGCTGCTCGAGCGGCTGATCGCCAGCGCGAAGGAGCAGAATAAGCGCCACGCCCTGTTGTATCTCGATCTCGACCAGTTCAAGATCATCAACGATACTTGCGGGCATGTCGCGGGGGACGAGCTGTTGCGGCAGATTGCCGGCCTGATGCATCCGTTGATTCGCGACAGCGACACGCTGGCGCGGCTCGGTGGCGATGAGTTCGGCATCCTGCTCGAGGGCTGTTCGCCGGCACAGGCCGAGCATATTGCGCACAAACTGCTGGAATCCCTGCAGGATTTCCGCTTTGTGTGGGATGACAAGATTTTCCGCGCCGGGGTTTCGATCGGTCTGGTCGGAATCCATGCCGGCAGCCACTCGGCTTCGGGCGCGCTGAGCACCGCGGATGCCGCCTGTTACATGGCCAAGGACGGCGGGCGCAACCGCGTGTGGGTACACAAGGACGACGATCGCGAAGCGGCGCACCGGCACGGCGAGATGGAATGGGTCTCGCGGATCATGCGCGCCTTCGACGAGAACCGGTTCATGCTCTATTTTCAGCGCGTGATACCCCTGACCCCCGCGGGCGCCGACCAGCCGTACCGGGAGGTGGTGGTGCGCATGCGTGGCGAAAACGGCGAACTGGTGCTGCCGATGGCGTTTATCCCGGCGGCCGAACGTTATGGCGTGATGGGCGCCATCGACCGCTGGGTGGTCAGCACCGCGTTTGAATGGCTCAGCCACCATCCCGCGGAGGACGGGCTGGCCATCAACCTTTCCAGCCACTCGCTGGGCGATGAAGGTTTCCTCGATTTCGTGATGGAACGTTTTCGCGATGCGCGCCTCTCACCGAGACGGGTCTGTTTTGAAATCACCGAAACTGCGGCGATCGCCAACTGGAATCGCGCGAGCCATTTTTTGGCGGCGCTGAAAACCATGGGTTGTCGCTTTGCTCTCGATGATTTCGGCAGCGGCATGTCCTCCTTTGCCTACCTTAAAAGCCTGCCGGTGGACTTCATCAAGATCGACGGCGCTTTCGTGCGCGACATGATTCACGACGAGGTCGACTACGCCATGGTCGATGCAATCAACCGCATCGCCCAGGTGATCGGCATCCGCACCATCGCCGAATACGTCGAAAACGAGGAAATCCTGCTCAAGCTAAAGGAACTGGGCGTCAATTATGCCCAGGGCAACGGCATTCATGTCCCGCAACCGCTGGAGCGACTGCAGGCGCATCACGCCGCGGGCGATCGCTCGCCCGGTGAAGACGAATCTTTCGCCGTCGCGTTTTCCGTCGTCCGTCCGGCCTGACCGGCACCGCCATCGCTCAGGCGCAACATCGCGAGCAGCGCCACTGCCGCCGTTTCAATCCGTAGAACCGCCTGGCCCAGCGCCAGCGCCTTGCCGCCGGCGGCGCTCACGGCGTCGACTTCCTCCTGCGTGAAACCGCCTTCCGGGCCGATCAGGATGGCCGCCCCCCGCGTCTGGTCCCGGCTTGCCGCCAGCGCGGACACCGGAATTGCGCAAACGCCGGGATGGGCAATCCAGAGACCGAGCCCCTTCGCCACCGCTTGGATCGCTACCTCGCGTGGACTTGCCGGTTCGTGGATGACCGGCAGGTACGCCCGCCGACTCTGTTTGCATGCCTCGAGGCAGATGCGTCGCCAGCGCTCGCGATTCCCGGCGCCGGGTTTGACCACGCTGCGTTCGCAGGCGAGCGGCGTGAATTCCGTCATGCCGAGCTGGGTCGCCATGTCGAGCAACACCTGTTGTCGGTCGCCTTTGGGAACGGCGCAGGCAAGATGAATTGGCGGCAGCGGCGCCGGTTCCGTGCGCCGGTCCTGCACCCGCAGCTCCAGTTCGCGCCCGCGCGCGCCGACGCGCTGCAGCGTCGCGCGCGCGGTTCCGCCCCGTCCATCGAAGAGCCACAAGGTGTCGCCCGGTTGCAACCGGCGCGAAGCCGCGGCATGGCGCGCCTCTTCGCCGGCGAGCGTCATGATCGCGCCGGCTTCGGGCAAACGTTCGGCGAAAAAGAGCGGATCAGTCACGTCAGGGGCGAGCGAGGTAGACATCGTAGTGCACAAGCTTGCCCGGAAAACTCATGTTCGGATTCGGAGCCAGCGGCGGTGCGTCGTCCGGCCGCTTCACGACCACGCGCTCGCGCGCCGCGCGCCGACCGATCTCGAGCAGTTCCGGGGCATCCGGGTCGTCGCCGACGAGCTCGCGCAACAGTCGCATTTCCTTGTTTACCGCCGCGGATTTCTTGCGCTTGGGCGGGAACATCGGATCGAGGTAAACCGCATCCGGCCGTTGCGGCATGGCGGTGAGGATCATGCGCGCGTCACCGGTTACCAGGCGCAAACGGTTGATGAGCGATACACCCGTGTCCGCCTCGAAGCGTCGCAGGCCGTCGCGCGCCAGTGTCGCGATGACACTCGAGCGTTCGATTGCGGTGACGCGGAAACCCATGAGCGCGAGCAGCAGCGCATCCTGGCCGTAACCCGCCGTGGCGTCCACGACCGTGTGCACCTTTTTTCCGAAAGCGCGTGGCAGCGGCTGGCGGCGCGACAAATTGCGCCCGTAGGGGCGCAGGTCGAGTCCGGAGTAATCCACGCACACCGGCCCGACGCGCGGGTTACGGACGTCGCGCAGTTCGAGGTGTTCGTTGGTGAGGACGAGCAGGAGGTCGAATTCCCCGGCCCGCGAGCCGGCGCAAGGCAGCGCCAGTTCGTGCGCCAGCGTTTCAGCCGGCGCTTTCAGCCCGGCATCGCCACTCCAGGTGACGGCGATGCCGGGCTTGGCGCGCGGGGGCGTCCCAGGGGAAGCCGGAGCACGGCGTGGCAAGGGGGATGACATCGTGCGCCAAGCATATCATTCGGCACGGTCGCGCGCGTCTGCCGGGGTGCGGGCTGAAACAAAATGCCCCGCGATGCGGGGCATTTTGTCTGCGATTACATGTGTTGGCTTAGGGGAATGCCGGGATCGATGGATCGCGTCCGCGCACGTCGGCATGCGGGTGATGCTCGCGGATCATGTCGGTGATTTCATCGACCTTGTGCTTGGGTACGTCCACCATCATCAGGATTTTTCCGCGCTCGATTTCATTGGCAAAGCGCGCGAGGTAGGTATTGGGGACGCCCGTGGCGATCATTCCCGAAACCCACACGCCCATGATGGCGCCGATGATGCTGGTGATCAGGATCACTCCCAGCCCCATCACCAGCCCCGAGGGGGGAAAGGTCAATACCACGACGCCGGCGAGCGCGCCGGTGAGTCCGCCGACGATCAGGCCGAGCCACAGGCCGTGGATCTCATCGCTTTTTTGCAGCATGGTGGCTTCCGGCAGATCGTTCAGCGAAGTGCCTTCCCGGGCCAGAAAATGAATGTGTTTTTCCTCGATGCGCGACAGCAGCAATTCGTTGAATGCCGCCGTGGCGCGTTTGACGTCGGGCAGAACAAAATAGAGCCGTCTTCTCATAACAGCCTCCTTCCCCAGGTGGGAACCGGTGTTAGATTAAGACTGTGAGCACCAACCGCTGACTAAAGCATAGCCCAGTGGCGGCCGACAGCCCAAAGATTGCTCTACCTTTTGTACAGGTATTTTGCCAGTGAGTTCAGAAACAACGAGATAGCGCCGGAAGCTATCAACCGGCGGCGGCGCGATCGGCGCGCTTGCGGTCGGTTTCCTTGAGGAAGCGCTTGCGCAGACGCAAGTGGTTGGGGGTTATCTCGACCAGCTCGTCGTCATCGATGAATTCGATGGCGCGCTCAAGCGTGAGCTCGATGGGCGGCACGAGGATGACGTTCTCGTCCGAGCCCGAGGCGCGCATGTTGGTGAGCTGTTTGCCCTTCATGGCGTTGACCACGAGATCGTTGTCACGCGTGTGAATGCCAATGATCATGCCTTCGTACATCTCCTCGCCCGGGCCGATGAACATGCGCCCGCGTTCCTGCAGATTGAACAGCGCATAGGCGACGCTCATGCCGGTGCCATTCGAGATCAGCACGCCGTTGATGCGCCCGCCGACCACGCCCTTTTTCTCCGGGCCGTAGTGATCGAACACGTGATAGATCAGGCCGCTGCCAGCGGTGGCGGTGAGGAAGTCGGTCTGAAAGCCAATGAGCCCGCGCGCGGGAATCATGTACTCGAGACGCACGCGGCCCTTGCCGTCCGGTTCCATGTTAAGCAGGTCGCCCTTGCGCTGGCCGAGCTGCTCCATGACCGCGCCCTGATGCTGGGTTTCGATGTCCACGGTCAACTGCTCATACGGCTCGTGGGTCTCGCCGTTTACCTGCTTGGTGATGACCTGCGGGCGCGACACACCCAGCTCATAACCTTCGCGCCGCATGTTTTCGAGGAGGATGCCGAGGTGCAACTCGCCGCGTCCGGAGACGCGGAATTTGTCGGGGCTACCGGTATCTTCCACGCGCAGCGCGACGTTGTGGATCAGCTCGCGTTCGAGCCGCTCGCGGATCTGGCGGCTGGTGACGTATTTGCCATCCTGGCCCGCGAACGGAGAATTGTTGACCTCGAAGGTCATGGTGACGGTCGGCTCGTCCACGGATAGCGGTGGCAGGGCCTCGACCTTGCTCGGGTCGCACAGGGTGTCGGAGATGCGCGGGCCCTCGATGCCGGTGATGGCGATGATATCGCCGGCCATGGCCTCGGGCACTTCGGTGCGTTCCAGTCCCATGAAGCCGAGTACTTGCAGGACCTTGCCGTTGCGAGTCTTGCCGTCGTGGTCGATGATCACGACCGGTTGACCGGTTTTCACCTTGCCGCGGGTGATGCGGCCGATGGCGATGGCGCCGACGTAGGTCGAATAGGCGATGCTCGATACCTGCATCTGGAACGGGCCTTCGGGGTCGACCTTGGGCGGCGCGACATGCTTGATGATGGTCTCGAACAGCGGCGTCATGTCGCCTTCGCGCACGTCCGGCGTGAGCCCGGCGTAGCCATTCAACGCCGAGGCATACACCACCGGAAAGTCGAGCTGTTCTTCGGTCGCACCGAGCTTGTCGAACAGGTCGAAGGTCTGGTCCAGCACCCAGTTCGGGCGCGCGCCGGGGCGGTCGATCTTGTTGATGACGACGATGGGTTTCAGGCCCTGCGCAAAGGCCTTGCGCGTGACGAAGCGCGTCTGCGGCATCGGCCCGTCCACGGCGTCCACCAGCAGCAGCACCGAGTCAACCATCGACAGCACGCGTTCGACCTCGCCGCCAAAGTCGGCATGCCCCGGGGTGTCCACGATGTTGATGCGGTAATCATTCCAGCGGATCGCGGTGTTCTTGGCAAGAATGGTGATACCGCGCTCTCGCTCGAGATCGTTCGAGTCCATGACGCGCGTGCCCATCTGTTGGTGCGCGGCGAACGTGCCGGACTGGGCGAGCAGCTTGTCGACGAGCGTGGTTTTGCCGTGGTCGACGTGAGCGATGATGGCGATGTTGCGAAGCTTCTGAATCACTGGAGATATCCTGGGGACGGCCCAAAAGGCCGCGCATTATACATGGAGTCGGGGGAAAAAGCGCCCCGGGCTAGTGGCGGGTGGGGGCGGCCGGAATAGTGTGGAGCGCGGCGAACAGCTGCTCGGCGTCGATGCTGTCAAATTCGTAGCGGCCACCGCAAAATTCGCAGTCCACGCGGATGGAACCCTGTTCCGCCAGGATCGAGCGTATTTCCTCGTGCCCGAGCATGCGCAGCACCGCCTCGACCCGCTCGCGCGAGCAGGAGCAGCGGAAGCTCACCGGCACGCGCGAGAACAGGCGGATATCCTCCTCGTGGTACAGGCGGCGGATGATCTCGCGCACCGGCAGCGCCAGCAGTTCTTCGCGGGTGATCGTGGAACCGAGATGCACGGCGCGCATCCAGGCGTCCTCATCCGGCTGCGGGCTGTCGGGCAGCCGTTGCAGCAGCATGCCGGCGACCTGGTT
>JBLMXN010000122.1:0-4016 GCA_050257795.1 Bacteroidota bacterium | reverse complement strand
CACATGAATCGCACCGAGACGAAAAGCATGCGCCGGCCGCAACCGGCTGAGCGCATGCAACAGTACGTGGGAATCGAGACCGCCGCTGAACGCGACTTTCAGCGTCGTGTCGGGGAGAAGGCCCAGGCGAACGAGAACGTCCGCCAGCGCCGGGGATGAGAAAACGTTGTCAATGTTCTTCAAATTCGCCGTAGTGCATCAATCGATCGTAACGGTTCTCCAGCAGGCGCTCCAGCGGGACCGTGCTGAGGCGATTCATGGCGGTCACCAGCGCGGACTTGAGAGTCTTGACCATTTCATCCATGTCGCGATGCGCCCCGCCGAGCGGCTCCGGCACGATTTCGTCGACCAGCCCGAGGCGGCTCAGGCTCTCGGCGGTGATGCCCATGGCCTGCGCCGCTTCCGACGCCTTGTCGGCGGAACGCCACAAGATCGAGGCGCAACCCTCGGGCGAGATCACCGAATACGTCGAATATTGCAACATCAGCAGGCGGTCGCATACGCCGATGGCGAGCGCCCCGCCCGAACCGCCCTCGCCGATCACCACGCTCAGGATCGGCGTGCGCAGGCGCGCCATTTCATACAGATTGCGCGCAATCGCCTCGCTCTGTCCGCGCTCTTCCGCGCCGACGCCGGGATAGGCGCCCGGCGTGTCGATCAGCGTGATCAGCGGCAGGCGGAAGCGTTCCGCCAGACGCATCAGGCGCAGCGCCTTGCGATAACCTTCCGGTCGCGGCATGCCGAAGTTGCGCCGCACCTTTTCGCGCGTGTCGCGGCCCTTCTGGTGGCCGATGACGACCACCGGCCGGTTCTCGAGCCGCGCCACGCCGCCGACGATCGCCGGGTCGTCGGCGAACGCGCGGTCGCCGTGCAACTCCTCGAAATCGGTGAAGGCCTTGGCGATGTAATCGAGCGTGTACGGCCGCAGCGGATGGCGCGCCAGCTGCGAGATCTGCCACGGCGTCAGCGAATGGAAAATCGACTCGGTGAGCTTGCGGCTCTTGGCGCGCAGCTTGTTGATTTCTTCGTTGATGTTGATCGCCGCGCCCTTGTCGGCGTAGCGCAGGGCCTCGATCTTGGCTTCCAGATCGGCGATCGTCTGCTCGAAATCGAGATAGTTCTGGTTCATATATTGATTATGGAACGCACGCGTTTGCGAAAAATCATCTAGCGATAGACAAGGTGCACGTTCTGTTCGCCGGCGAGGCGCGAGAGGCGTTCGAGAAGCGTGTGCGTCGGACTGATTTTCCACTCCTCGCCGAGCGCGATCTCGGCTTCCGCCTGCCGGCTGTGATAATGCAGATACACCGGACACGTCCCCTGTGCCGAGGGACTCAGAATTTCCTTCAGTTCTTCGACGAAGCCATTGCCCGCCTGCGCGGCGTCCACCTCGATCACCAGACGCCGGCTGAACGCGCTGCGAGCCTGATCCATATTATAGAGCTTCTCCGCCGACATTTTGAACCCGCCGGTGTACTCGTCCACGCTCACGTGCCCCTCGACGACCAGCAGCGTGTCCTTGGCGAGCAGGTCGCGGCTCTGCGAGTAAAGATCGGAAAACACCGCGAGCTCGAGCCGCCCGGTGCGGTCGTCCAGGGTGACGAAGGCCATGCGGTCGCCCCGGCGCGTCTGCATGGTGCGGCTCGCGACCACCAGCCCCGCCACCACTACGGTGCTGTCGGTCGAGGGCTTGAGCTCGGCGATGGTGAAATCGGTGATGCGCTTGAGCTCCTCGGCGTAACGCGCGATTGGATGCCCGGTGAGATAGAGCCCGAGGGTTTCCTTCTCGCCTTCCAGGCGCTGTTCCTCGCTCCACTCCGCCGCGGTTTCGTAGACGTGCACTTCGGTCGGCGGCGCGGCCGCGCCGAACAGGTCGTTCTGTCCGGCCGCCTGGTTGCGGCTGTGCTGGTCGGCGGCCGCGAGCGCGGCCGTGAGCGACGCCATCAGCGCCGCGCGATGCGTGCCCAGACCGTCCAGCGCGCCCGCCTTGGCCAGCGACTCGATCACGCGCCGGTTGATTTTGCGTTGATCGATGCGCTGGCAGAAGTCGAACAGGTCCTTGAACGGTCCATCCTGGTTGCGTTCCTGGAGAATGGCGTCGATGGCGGCCTGGCCCAGGCCCTTGATCGCGCCGAGGCCGTAAAGAATCGTTTCGTTATCCACCGGAACAAAATGATATTCGCAGCGGTTGATGTCCGGCGGCTGGATATTCAGCTTCATGTCGCGGCATTCCGCCATCATCGTGACGACCTTGTCGGTCTTGTCCATGTCCGAGGACAGCACCGCCGCCATGAACGCCGCCGGGTAATGCGCCTTGAGCCAGGCGGTCTGGTACGCGATCAGCGCGTAGGCGGCCGAATGCGAACGGTTGAAGCCGTAGCCGGCGAATTTCTCGATCAGGTCGAAGATGTCGGCGGCGAGCTTGGGATTGACCCCGCGCCCTTCGGCGCCCTGCACGAACACGTCACGCTGCTTGGCCATCTCCTCCGGCTTCTTCTTGCCCATCGCGCGTCGCAACAGATCGGCGCCGCCGAGCGTGTAGCCCGACAGCACCTGCGCGATCTGCATCACCTGCTCCTGATACAGGATCACGCCATAGGTCGGCTTCAGGATCGGTTCGAGGCTCGGATGCGGATACTTGATGCGCGCGCGCCCGTGCTTGCGGTTGATGAAGTCATCGACCATGCCGGACTGCAGCGGGCCCGGGCGAAACAGCGCCACCAGCGCGATGATTTCCTCGAAGTTGTCCGGTTGCAGGCGCTGGATCAGGTCCTTCATGCCGCGCGACTCGAGCTGGAACAGCGCCGTGGTGCGCGCGGATTTGATGAGCGCGTAGGTCGCGGGATCGTCGATCGGCAGCTGCTCGATCACGAGCGGCGCCTCGCCCTGCCTGGCGCGCCCGGCATTGATGGTCTTGACCGCCTTGTCGATGATCGTGAGGTTGCGCAAGCCGAGGAAGTCGAACTTCACCAGTCCGATCGCCTCGACGTCGCCCATGTCGAACTGCGTGACCGTCTGGGTGCTGCCCTGTTCGCAGTAGAGCGGCATGTAGTCGGTGAGCGGGCCCGGCGCGATCACCACGCCCGCCGCGTGCTTGCCGGCGCTGCGCGCCAGGCCCTCGAGCGCGCGCGCGGTGTCGAGCAGTGCGCGCACGTCCTCTTCCTGCTGGTAGCGTTCCGCCAGCTGCGGCTCGACTTCGAGCGCCTTGTCGAGCGTCATGCCGAGCTCGAACGGGACCAGCTTGGCGAGCTTGTCGACGTAACCGTAGGGATGATCCATCACGCGCCCGACGTCGCGCACCACCGCCTTGGCCGCCATGGTGCCGTGCGTGATGATCTGCGCGACCTTGTCCTGGCCGTACTTGTGGTTCACGTATTCGATCACACGGTCGCGGCCCTCGATGCAGAAGTCCACGTCGAAGTCGGGCAGCGACACGCGCTCGGGGTTCAGGAAGCGCTCGAACAGCAAATCGTACTTGATCGGATCGAGCTCGGTGATGCCGAGGCAATACGCCACCAGCGAGCCGGCCCCGCTGCCGCGCCCGGGACCCACCGGAATGCCGTTCTGCTTGGCCCACTGGATGAAGTCGGCCACGATCAGGAAGTAACCGGGGAAACCCATCTTGTTGATCGTGGCCAGCTCCAGTTCCAGGCGCTCGCCGTACTTCTGGCGCATGGCGGCTTGCGCTTCCGCTGGCACCTGCCGCAGGCGCGCTTCCATGCCCTCCTCTGTTTGACGGCGCAGCAGGACATCGATCGTCATGCCTTCGGGCACCGGGTACGCCGGCAGGTAGTAGCGTCCGAATTCAAAACGCAGGTTGCAGCGGCGCGCGATCTCGACGGTGTTTTCCAGCGCTTCCGGAATGTCCTGGAACTGCGCGGCCATCTCCGCGGCACTGCGGAAATATTGCTGCGTGGTATAACGCCGCGGACGGCGGGCGTCGGTCAGCACGCGCCCGTCCTGGATGCACACCCGCACTTCATGCGCGTCGAAATCGCCGGGCTGCACGAACACGA
>JBLMXN010000121.1:0-4223 GCA_050257795.1 Bacteroidota bacterium | reverse complement strand
GACGGACAGCCGGTTTTCCAGGAACCAGCGGATCGCGAGGGGGTAAATCCGGTGTTCTTCCTTAAGTACACGCTCCGCGAGGGTTTGCGGCGTGTCGCCCGGCAAAACGGGCACGGCCGCCTGAATGATCACCGGTCCGCTGTCCATGTCGTGCGTGACGAAATGAACGCTGGCGCCATGCTGCCTGGCTCCGCTTTGCAGGGCGCGGGCGTGGGTGTCGAGCCCGGGAAATTCCGGCAGCAGGGAAGGGTGGATGTTGAGCATCCGGCCGGAGTAATGGTCGATGAAATCTCGGCCGAGGATGCGCAGGAATCCGGCCAGCACCACCAGCTTGGGCTGATAGGCGTCGATGCGTTGCATCAGCGCGCGGTCGAACTGATCGCGGCTGGCGAATTCGCGATGATTGATGACGTGCGTGGGAATGCCGGCCTGCTGCGCGCGCGCCAGGCCCGGCGCGTCGGCGTTGTTGCTGATGACGGCGCGGATTGCGGCCGGCAGCTGGCCGGCGTGTACCGCGTCGATTAGCGCCTGCAGGTTGCTGCCGCGACCCGAGATGAGCACCACCAGGCCGGGTCGTTTGGCGTCATTCATTTTAGAATGACGACCTGGTCTTCTCCCGAATGCGGTTCGACGTGGCCGACGATGGTGGCGCTCTCGCCGGCGGCGGCGAGCAGCGTCAGCGCCTTTTCCGCGTCGGCGGCATCCAGCGCCAGCACCATGCCCAGGCCGCAGTTGAAGGTGCGGTACATCTCGAAGTCCTCGATCCCGCCGCCTTCCTGCAGCCAGTCGAAAATCGGCGGGCGTTTCCACGCGCGCGAATCGATCACGGCGCGCACGCCCTCGGGCAGCACGCGCGGCACGTTGCCCGGCAAACCGCCGCCGGTGATGTGCGCGGCGGCGTGCACCGGCAGCTCGCGCAGCAGCGCGAGCAACGGCTTGACGTAGATGCGCGTGGGCGCGAGCAACACCTCGCCGAGCGGGCGGCCGTCGAACGGCTGATCGAGCCTGGCCTTGCGCACTTTGATGATCTTGCGGATGAGCGAGAAGCCGTTCGAATGCGCCCCGCTCGAGGCAATGCCGATCAGGGTGTCGTTGGGTTTGACCTGCGAGCCGTCGATGATCTTCGATTTCTCGACCACGCCGACGGCGAAGCCGGCGAGATCGTAATCGTCTTCGGCGTACATGCCGGGCATCTCCGCGGTCTCGCCGCCGACGAGCGCGCAACCGGCCTGGCGGCAGCCGTCGCCGATGCCGCGGATCACGTCCGTGGCGGCCGCGTTGTCGAGCTTGCCGGTGGCGTAATAGTCGAGGAAGAACAGGGGTTCCGCGCCCTGCACGACGATGTCGTTGACGCACATGGCCACGAGATCGATGCCAATGGTGTCGTGGCGCTTGAGCTCGATCGCGAGCTTGAGCTTGGTGCCGACGCCGTCGGTGCTCGACACCAGCACCGGCTCGCGGTAGCGGCCCGGCGGGATTTCGAACAGCGCGCCGAAACCGCCGACCCCGGCCAGCACCCCGGGGCGATTCGTGGCGCGCGCGATCGGCTTGATGGCCTCGACCAGCGCATCGCCGGCCTCGATGTCGACGCCGGCGTCGCGATAGGTGAGGGATGCGCGCGGTTTGTTCACGTCCTGCTCCGGAATGCTTCGGGATGCGTATGGTAGGGCGAGTCCGTGCCGGCGTAAACCTCCGGCGAGCGCGCGTGCCGGAAATCCCCCAGCGCGCTTCGCGCGCTGCCCCCTTTAAAAAGGGGGCGATGGCGTTACTTTCCTTAACACCAAGGGGCGACGGAATTTCACCCCCTTCTACAAAGGGGGTCGGCCGAAGGCCGCGGGGATTTCTTATGTAGTCCTGCCGCGCGCGTCCTGCCATTATAATGACCGGCCCGGACACCCGCCCCGACCTGACACTACAATAAGACCCATGGCGCGCTTCTCCCACCTGCCGAACCTGATCACGGTATCCCGCATCGCGCTCGCGCCGGTGCTGATCCTGCTGCTGAAAGACCAGAACTACGCCGCCTCGCTCGCGGTGTTCATCATCGCCGGCATCTCCGACGGGCTGGACGGTTTCATCGCCAAGCGCTTCCAGCTCACCAGCCGCCTGGGCTCGATCCTCGATCCTCTGGCGGACAAGACCCTGCTGGTGAGCAGCTACGTGATGCTCACCTTCCTCGACCAGGTGCCGTTCTGGCTCATGATTACGGTGGCGTTTCGCGATCTGCTGATCGTCGGCGGCTACCTGATGTATACCTCGATGGTCGGGCCGGTGCAGATGCGCCCGAGCTGGCTGTCCAAGTTCAACACGCTGGTGCAGATCCTGCTGGTGATCGTGATCCTGGCGCAGCAGGCGCTGGCGCTGGTCTACCCGCCGCTGGTGGAGGTGCTGATCTACGCGGTGCTGCTCACGACGGTCGCGAGCGGCGTGCATTATATTTGGATCTGGGGCGTGATGAAGGAAGTCGAGCCGGCGGGAGGACGCGATGACTGAGGGACGCACCCTGTTTCAACTGGCGTTCACGGCGCTCGGCGCCTGGCTGATCTACCTGCTGGCGCCGATCCTCACGCCGTTCCTGGTCGGCGGCCTGCTGGCCTATCTCGGCAATCCCGCGGTCACGCGCCTGGTGCGCTGGCGGTTCCCGCGGGTGCTGGCGGTGGCGCTGGTGTTCCTGCTGTTCGTGCTGGTGCTGACCGGGCTGCTGCTGTTCCTGGTCCCGGCCCTGCAGGGCCAGATCGTTGCCTTCACCGCGAAGGTACCGGTGTATCTCGACTGGTTGCAGAACACGGGGCTGCCGCAGTTGCAGAACCGTTTGGGCCTGGAGCTGCCGCTCGACATGGCGTCATTGCGTCAGGCGTTGCTCGACCACTGGCGCGAGGTCAGCGACTGGGCAGGGGCCTTCTTCGTGTACATCACCAAATCGGGCTGGAGCGTGGTCGGCTGGGTAGTCAACCTGCTGCTGATCCCGGTGGTCACGTTTTACCTGTTGCTCGACTGGGACAAGCTGCTGCCGCGCGCGCTCGCGTTGGCGCCGCCGCGGCGTCAGGCGCAGCTGGCGCAACTGGCGCGCGAAACCGACGAAGTCCTCGGCAGTTTCCTGCGCGGCCAGCTGTCGGTGATGATCGCGCTCGCGTTCGTGTATTCCGTGGGGCTGTCGCTGGTCGGGCTAGATCTGGCGCTGCCGATCGGCGTGTTCGCCGGGCTGGTGAGTTTCGTTCCCTATCTCGGTTTCATCAGCGGCCTGCTGTCGGCCGCGGTCGCGGCCTATCTCCAGTTCCACGACACGCTGACGCTCGCGGGCGTGGCCGCCGTGTTCATCACCGGCCAGCTGCTCGAGAGCCTGCTGCTCACGCCGCGGCTGGTGGGCGAGAAGATCGGGCTGCACCCGGTGGCGGTAATCTTCGCTGTCATGGCCGGCGGACAGCTGTTCGGCTTCACCGGCGTGTTGCTGGCGCTGCCGGCGGCCGCGGTGTTGAAAGTCTGGGTGCGGCACCTGCGCGATTTTTACAGCCAGGAGTTCGCGGCTCCCGCCGGCAAGAAACGGCGCGCGCCGAAGAGCGCGTCCCCGTGAGCGTGCAGCTGTCGCTCAACCTGCGTCTCAAGGACGCTTCCTCGTTCAGCAATTTCCTGCCCGGATCGAACCGCGAGGCGCTGGATCGCTTGCGTGCCGCTGTGGTTGTCGCGGCTACGCAGGATAGAGCGCCGGAGCCGGCGCTGTTTCTGTGGGGCGCGGACGGCGTCGGCAAGACGCACCTGCTGCAAGCGGCCTGCCGGCTGGCGCAGGAACTCGGCGCCGTGCCGTTGTACGTGCCGCTGGCCGACGCCGCCGGACTCTCGCCGCTGCTGCTCGAAAGCGCGGAACACATCTCGCTCGTCTGTCTCGACGATCTGGAACGCATCGCCGGGAACGCCGAATGGGAGACAGCGCTGTTCAGCCTGGTCGAGCGCCTGCGCGGAACCGGCGGCATGCTGGTGGCCGCGGCGAGCCTGCCGCCGGCGCGCCTCGGCTTGCGGCTGCCGGATCTCGCGAGCCGTCTCGCCTGGGGCGCGGTATACGCCTTGCAGCCGTTGAGCGATGCCGAAAAACTCGAAGCGATGCAGCTACGCGCGCGCAACCGCGGGTTCGAGATGGCCGAAGACGTCGCGAGTTACATCCTCAGCCGCTATCCGCGCGACCTGCATTCGCTCTTCGACCAGCTGGACCGCATCGACCGCGCCTCGCT
>JBLMXN010000120.1:0-5680 GCA_050257795.1 Bacteroidota bacterium | reverse complement strand
GCTCGGTCGGCACGCGCCCGGCCGAGGTGTGCGGCGAGCGCACCAGGCCCATTTCCTCGAGGTCGGACATGACGTTGCGCACCGTCGCCGGCGACAGCTCGAGCCCGGCCTGGCGCGCCAGGGTGCGCGAACCCACGGGCTGACCGTCGGCGATATACCGTTCGATCAGGGTTTTCAGCAGTATTTCGGCGCGTGGATTGAGAGCCATGGCAAACCTGTAATATGGTAGCGACTTTAGCACTCTGCAAGCTTGAGTGCCAAGCCCGGAAACCGGCTGCTGCGAGGGCGCCGTGACAAAACCGGCACACGGGGGTCAAGGCGCCGGCGAGCGCCACAAAAAAATCGGTTGGAAACTCGACGTGGCGAGCCACGCACGCAGGCGACACCGGGCACAAATCCGTCAGCCGTGAAGCCCCGCGAATCGTCTGGCTGATTGGCCATCGTGGCCGTGCGTGCTAGCTTATCCCCGACAAATGAAAAAAACGCCGGGATCATCATGACAAAATACATCTTGCGCCTGTGCGCCGCGCTGGCGCTGGCCGCGCCCGTCGCCTGGGCCTCCGATTCCTTCCGTCTCGAAAACGGTCAACTGCTGGAAAAAGGCATGACGAAAGCCGAGGTGCTGGACGTTGCCGGCAAGCCGAAGCTGAAAGACAGCCAGGGCAAGTCGCGCGGCGGCGGATACAAGAAAGAAGTCTGGACGTTTTACGCCAACAACACCTTCGGGGCGCCTTTCATCGTGAGCGTGACCTTCGAGGGCGGCAGCGTCACGAAAGTCGCCGCCAAAGCCAGAACCCGGCCCTGACCCGCGATGGAAAAAAGAATAAAAACCGTCGGCCTGTTCGGCAAATACCAGGACCTGACCGTGGCCGAGCACATCCTGCGGCTGGCGGAATTCCTGCACCAGCGCCGCCTGAACATCCTGCTCGACGAACAGACCGCGGAACACCTCTCCAAAGTGCCGGGGCCGGTGCGAGCGCGCACTGAAATCGGCAAGGAAATCGATCTCGGCATCGTGGTCGGCGGCGACGGCACGCTGCTCAACGTGGCGCGCGACCTGGCGCCGCACCGCGTGCCGATCATCGGCGTCAACCTCGGCCGGCTCGGGTTCCTCACCGACATCCAGGCCGACACCATGACCACGGAGATCGGCAAGATCCTCGACGGCGACTACCAGACCGAGAGCCGCATGCTGCTGTACGCCGAAATCATGCGCAAGGGCCACATCGTGCACACCGCCAACGCCTTCAACGACGTGGTCGTCACCAAGGGCGAACTGGCGCGCCTGATCGAATTCGAAACCTACGTCGACGGCGAGTTCGTCAACAGCACCCGCGGCGACGGCGTCATCGTCGCCACGCCCACGGGCTCGACCGCCTACGCGCTTTCCTCGGGCGGACCGATCCTGACGCCCACGCTCGAAGCCATCGCGCTGGTGCCGATCTGCCCGCACACGCTGTCGAACCGCCCGATCGTGGTGCCGAGCGACAGCATCGTGGAAATCCTGATGACCGGCATCGCCAACCAGCGCGCGCACGTCACCTTCGACGGCCAGTCGACGTTCACGCTCGAGGACCACGACCGCGTGTACGTGCGCCGCGCCGAGATCGAGGTCGAGCTGGTCCATCCCTCGGGCCGCAGCCACTTCGACGTGCTGCGCATCAAGCTGCACTGGGGCCGGAAATTCTGATGCTGACGCAGCTTTACATCCGCGACTTCGCCATCGTGCACGAGCTGTCGCTCGCGCTCGATTCGGGCTTCACCGTGCTCACCGGCGAAACCGGCGCCGGCAAATCGATCCTGATCGACGCGCTGGCCCTGGTGCTGGGCAGCCGCGCCGACAGCGACGTGATCCGCCACGGCTGCGCGCGCGCCGAAGTCACCGCCGGATTCGCGCTCAAGCCCTCGCACGACGCCGCCAAATGGCTCAAGGAGCACGACCTGTTCGAGGACCGCGAGTGCGTGCTGCGGCGCGTGATCGAGGCCGACAAACCCTCGCGTGGCTTCATCAACGGCCGGCCGATGCCGATCCAGATGCTGCGCGAGCTCGGCGAATACCTGGTCGACATCCACGGCCAGCACGAGCACCAGTCGCTGCTGCGGCGCGACGCGCAGCGTCAGATCCTCGACGACTATGCCGGGCTCGAGGAAACCGCGCGCGCCCTCGCCGGCCAATACCACGAGATGGAGTCGTTGCGCGAGCGGCTCGACGCGCTCAAGCAACAAACCGCCGATCGCGACGCGCGCGTCGAACTGCTGCGCTACCAGGTGCGCGAGCTGGACGCGCTGGGACTGACGGCGGAGGAAATTCCCGCGCTCGAAGAGGAACACGCCCGCCTCGCCAACGGCGCCGAGTTGATCGAGGGCGTGCAGGCCGTGGCCCAGGCAGTGCAGGAAGACGACGAGTCCGCGGTGGCGCGCCAGCTGGCGCGCGCGCTCGCGCGCCTCGAATCCCTGAGCGAGTACGACCCCAGGCTCGGCGAGATCAGCACGCTGCTGAACGAGGCCGCGATCCAGATCGACGAAGCCGGAAGCCGTTTGCGTCATTACCTCGACAGCCTGGAACTCGATCCCGAGCGCCTGCAGACGGTCGAGCGCCGGCTGTCCACGGTGCACGACCTGGCGCGCAAGCACAAGGTGAAGCCGGAGGAACTGCCGGCGCTGCACGCGCGCCTGCGCGCGGAACTGGACGACGTGGAGAACTACGACGTCAACCTCGGCAAGCTCGAGGAAAATCTGAAACAGGCGCGCGCGGGCTACCTCAAGACCGCCCGGGATGTCACGCGCCGCCGCGAAGCCGCCGCGAAAAAACTGGCGCGCGCGGTCACCGACGAGATGCAGGAGCTCGGCATGCCGGGCGGAAAATTCGAAGTCACGCTGACGCCGCTGCCGGACGGCGAAGCCGGGCCGCACGGGCTGGAGCGCGTCGAATTCCAGGTCAGCGCCAACGCCGGCCAGCCGGCGCGGCCGCTGGCCAAGGTCGCCTCGGGTGGCGAGCTGTCGCGCATCAGCCTGGCGCTGCAGGTGGTCCTGGCCGGCACCGGGCGCATCCCGACGATGATCTTCGACGAGGTCGACGTCGGCATCGGCGGGCGCGTGGCCGAGGTCGTCGGCCGCAAGCTGCGCGCGCTCGGCAACGCGCGCCAGGTGCTGTGCATCACGCATCTGGCCCAGGTCGCCGCCCAGGGCGCGCAGCACGTGCAGGTGCGCAAGCGCGCCGAGGGCAAGACCACGGTGGCGGAAGCCGCGCCCCTCGCGGAACGCGAGCGCACCATGGAAATCGCGCGTATGATTGGCGGCGTGGAAATCAGCAAACAGACCCTTGCCCACGCCAAGGACATGCTCGAACGTGCGTCGGCCTGATGCGCACGCGAGCAGGGAATAGGCGCCACCGGCGAAACCGGTGGTAGCGACCGTGGCGAGTCGGGCGCGGCGACGGAGTGAACCGAGTTAAGAAATGTCCATCAAGCAACCTGTGAGTAGCGGTATCGCTGTGCACGCCGGCGCGAAGCGCGCCGTCGAGTCCGCCACGCCGGTGATCCGGCCGGCGGCGATCGGCGACGTGCCCTACATTCATCATCTGCTCGAAATCTACGCCGCGCAGGGCAACCTGCTGCCGCGCACGATGAGCGAGCTGTACCGGCACCTGCGCGACTTCTTCGTGGCCGAGATCGACGGCAAGGTCGCCGGTTGCGGCGCGCTCGAAATCTTCACCGAGAACCTCGGCGAGGTGCGCAGCCTGGTGGTCGATGATGCCTTCAAGGGCCGCGGCTTCGGGCGGCTGCTGGTCGAGCGCATCATCGAGGAGGCGCGCGCCATCGGTCTCAACCGCCTGATGGCGCTCACCTACGTGGCGCCGTTTTTCCACAAGCTCGGATTCAAGACCGTGCCGAAGGATACGCTGCCGGAAAAGGTCTGGGGCATCTGCGTGAAGTGCTACAAGTACAACAACTGCGACGAAACCGCGGTGCTGCTGGAGATACGTTGAGAACTCCGTCGCACGCCGCTGGTCTTACCAGTCCGCCGGTTCTACATTAGTATCCATCACCAAATACGACCGGACAAAGAACATAAAGAACATGCGGCGCACCCTCATGAAACCGCGCGCCAGGCTGGTCAGTTATCTCCTGGCGTTGCTGCTGATCGCCGTCGAATCCGCGGCACTGGCGCACGAGCTGAATCACCAGCTGCACAAGCCCGACACCCCGTGCGCGCAATGCCTGTTCGCCAATCATCTGGGCAAAACGCCCGTCGCCGCCGCCTTCGTCTTCAGTGCCTGCACGCCCGAAGCGCACGCGCTGCCGGTCTCCCTCTCCGCGCCGCGCCGGCAGGAATTCCATGCCTACGCGGTGCGCGCTCCACCCCTTCGCTCCGAAATCCCGTCGTAATACGACGCCGCGCCCGGACGATGTCCGCGCGCCCGCCTTGCGCGAGCGAGGTGACCATTCATTCGTGATTTCGGAGAAAGATTCATGTTGCGCAAAACCCTGTGTGCCGCCGCATTGGCGGCGATTGTCGCGCCAAGCCTGGCGCGCGCCGCCGGCGACAACCCACCGGCTCCGGCGGACAGCAACGCCGGCCAAAGCAACGAACGACGCCTGAAGTCGCTCGAAGAACGCGTAAAGCAGCTTGAATCGACGCCGCCCCCGGCCGCGCCGCCGGCGTCGATCAACAGCTTCAACCCGGCGATTTCGCTGATCCTCTCGGGCCTGTACACCAACCTGTCGCAGGACCCGGCGAATTACCGCATCACCGGCTTTGCGGTGCCGTCCGACGTGGTCGTGGGTCCGGGGAGCCGAGGATTCAGCCTGGCCGAGAGCGAGCTCGGCATCTACGCCAACGTCGATCCGTATTTCTACGGCGGTTTGAACTACGCGATGCATCCGGACAACACCGCTTCCGTGGAAGAAGCGTTCATCCAGACCCTCGCACTGTCGAACGGGTTCACCGTCAAGGCCGGGCGTTTCTTCTCCGGCATCGGCTACCTCAACGAACAGCACGCACATGTCTGGGACTTCGTGGACGCGCCGCTCGCCTACCAGGCGTTCCTCGGCACGCAGTTCGGCGACGACGCGGTACAGGTCCGCTGGCTCGCGCCGACCGACACCTTCCTGGAAATCGGCGCGGAGCTCGGGCGCGGCCGTCCGTTTCCCGGCAGCGACCGCAACAAGAACGGCTCCGGCGCCGGCACGCTATTCGCGCATGTCGGCGGCGACGTCGGCGCGAGCAGCAGCTGGCGCGCCGGTCTCTCGACGCTGCAAACCGCGCCGAAGAATCGCGAGTTCACCGACACCAACATCGCCGGAACCGACGTGGCCAAAAGTTTCAGCGGCGACAGCCATCTGTGGATCGCGGACTTCGTGTGGAAGTACGCGCCGAACGGCAATCCGATCCACACCAACTTCAAACTGCAGGCGGAATACCTGCGCCGGCGCGAGGACGGCGATCTCACCTACGATTCAAACGGCGCGTTCGGCGCCACGAACACGGCTTCATACGACGCCACGCAATCCGGGTGGTACCTGCAAGGCGTGTATCAGTTCCGGCCGTACTGGCGCGTCGGACTGCGCACCGAGCGGCTCGAGCGCGGGACCGTGGACTACTCGTCCAACAGCTCCAACCTGGCACAGCCGGATTTCAATCCGTCAAAGAACAGCGTCATGGTCGACTACAGCCCGAG
>JBLMXN010000119.1:0-11760 GCA_050257795.1 Bacteroidota bacterium | reverse complement strand
GCGCAAGTGGCCGCGCATGGCCGTGACCAGACGGTTCTCGAGGCGCGCGAATTGCGCCAGCCATTCCTGCTGGTCCGGGCTCAGCATTTCGGCGGCGGCGGTCGGCGTCGGGGCGCGTGCGTCGGCGGCCATGTCGGCGATGGTGAAATCGGTCTCGTGGCCGACGCCGCTCACGATCGGCACCGGACAGGCGTGGATGGCGCGCGCCACGATCTCTTCGTTGAACGGCCACAGATCCTCGAGCGAGCCGCCGCCGCGCGCGAGGATCAGCGCGTCGCAGTCGCGCCGTTGACCCGCGACCCGGATCGCCGCCGCGATTCTTTCCGCCGCGCCTTCGCCCTGCACCGGCACCGGATGGACCAGGATGGCAATTGCCGGAAAGCGGCGCTTGAGCGTGGTCAGGATGTCGTGCAGCACGGCGCCGGAGGTCGAGGTGATGATGCCGACCCGGCGCGGCAGGCGCGGCAGCGGTTTTTTGTGCGCGGCGTCGAACAGTCCTTCCTGGGCCAGCCGCAATTTCAGCGCGTCGAAGGCGCGGCGTAGCGCGCCTTCGCCGGCTTCCTCGAGATATTCGACGATGAGCTGAAAGTCGCCACGGCCTTCGTAGAGACTCACGCGGGCGCGCGCCAGCACGTGCAGCCCGTCCTTGAGCGCGGCGCCGCGCGTGCGCTGGTACTGGCGGAAAAAGGCGCAGCGTACCTGCGCCTGCGCGTCCTTGAGCGAGAAGTACAGGTGGCCGGAGGCGGGACGCGACAGGTTGGAAATTTCGCCCTCGATCCAGAGCGGCGGAAAGCCGCCTTCGAGCATGGCACGGGCTTCGCGGTTCAGCCGCGCGACCGTGTAGATATCGCGAACCGGCGTAGCGGTGGCGGAAAGCTGCTCCATGAAAGGAAACATAACCCCGGTGCGGGCAAAATACAAAGTCGCATTTTCCGCCGGTGCCGGCATGACCGTGTCAGGCGACGGCGAGAAAATAACGCGATCCGGGCCAAACAAAAAGCCGGGCGGTGCCCGGCTTTTTGTGCGTTAATCCAGGAGAGGTGATGGTCAGTAATGAATAACCGGGTTAGCCTGGTCTTTTGCCTGCTGCTGGGCAAGTTGCGCCTCGCTCAGCGCCTTCTTGGCCAGTTTCATCGCCTCGTCGAATTCCTTTTTCGCCGTGGCCTTGTCGCCCGCCTGGCGGGCCTTGTCGGCGGCGGCCTTGGCGGCTTTCGATTCCTGCATGAATTTGTCGGTGTCGCGCCACTCGAAGCCGGTCTTGTCGGCCAGCTTGATTTCATTTTCCGCCTGGGCCGCGAGCTTATTGTATTCGTCGTCGTTGTAGGAACCGGCGCAGCCGGCGAGCGCGACGGCGGCGGTGCATATCAGAAACGCTTTTTTCATCCTGTTTCCTCCTCAGTCAGCATGGTGGTGGATAACCAATTCTTCATGACGGGTTCACGGTAGAACACATTCCCTGATCGCGTCAACAGGCGGGAAAAATCCGGTCCGGGAAACCGGCGGCGGGAGGGAATAAGAGAAACGCTGCCCGCGTCATGGGCAGTTTACTGGCGACGACCCGGCACGTATAATACGGCATGCGAATTGTACAGGAAGCCCTTACCTTCGATGATGTCCTGCTGATTCCTGCGCATTCGTCCGTCCTGCCCAAGGACGTGGAACTGAAAACCTCCCTCACGCGCAGCATCAGCCTCAATATCCCCCTGTTGTCCGCGGCCATGGATACCGTGACCGAGGCGCGCGCCGCGATCTGCCTGGCGCAGGAAGGCGGCCTGGGCGTGATCCACAAGAACATGACCGCGGCGCGCCAGGCCGACGAAGTCCGCCGGGTCAAGAAGTTCGAGGCCGGCATCATCAGCAATCCGATCACGGTCGCGCCCGACACCACCGTCCGCAAGGTGCTCGAGCTCACGCGCGCCCAGCACATCTCCGGCGTGCCGGTGACCCAGGGCGACAAGCTCGTCGGCATAGTCACCAGCCGCGACCTGCGCTTCGAGACGCGCTACGACGAACCGGTTTCGCGCATCATGACCCCGCAGGACAGGCTGGTGACGGTGAAGGAAGGCGCCTCGCGCAACGAGATTCTGAAGCTGTTGCACCAGCATCGCATCGAAAAGCTTCTGGTGGTCGACGAGAAGTTCGGCCTGAAAGGCCTCATCACCGTCAAGGACATCCAGAAATCCACCGAATATCCGCGTTCCGCGAAGGACCCGAAGGGCCGCCTGCGCGTAGGCGCGGCGGTCGGCGTGGGCGCCGGCACCGAGGAGCGCGTCGAGATGCTGGTGGACGCCGAGGTGGACGTGATCGTGGTCGACACCGCGCACGGCCATTCCCAGGGCGTGCTCGACCGGGTGCGCTGGATCAAGAAACATCACCCGGATGTGCAGGTGATCGGCGGCAACATCGCCACCGCCGAGGCGGCGAAATCATTGCGCGACGCCGGCGCCGACGGCGTCAAGGTCGGCATCGGCCCGGGCTCGATCTGCACCACGCGCATGGTCGCCGGCGTGGGGGTGCCGCAGCTGACGGCGATCTCCAACGTCGTGGAAGCCCTGAAAGGCACGGACATTCCGGTGATCGCCGACGGCGGCGTGCGGTATTCGGGCGATATCGCCAAGGCGCTCGCGGCCGGCGCGCACAGCGTCATGATCGGCAGCCTGCTCGCCGGCACCGACGAATCGCCCGGTCAGGTGGAGATCTATCAGGGACGTTCCTACAAATCCTATCGCGGCATGGGCTCGCTCGGCGCGATGGGCGAGGGGTCGAGCGACCGTTACTTCCAGGAGCACGCCAAGGGCGACAAGCTGGTGCCGGAGGGCGTCGAGGGTCGCGTGCCGTACAAGGGGCCGATGGTGAACATCATCCATCAGCTCATGGGCGGCCTGCGCTCCAGCATGGGCTATACGGGCAGCCCGGACATCGAGGCGATGCGCACCAGGACCCAGTTCGTGCGCATCACCAACGCCGGCATCCGCGAATCGCACGTGCACGACGTGATGGTGACCAAGGAAGCGCCGAACTATCAGCGCGAATAATTTGCAGCCGCCAGGACGCCAGGAACGCCAGGGATCTAAACGGAACAACCCCACGCAAAGATGTCTTGTTTGATCTTTTCCTGGCGACCCTGGCGTCCTGGCGGTAAAAAATTCTTAGTGCCATGACCGATCCGCATTCGCAAAAAATCCTGATCCTCGATTTCGGTGCCCAGTACACGCAGCTGATCGCGCGCCGCGTGCGTGAAGCCGGCGTCTATTGCGAGCTGCATTCCTACGACGCGTCGATCGAGGAAATCCGCAATTTCGCCCCGCGCGGCATCATCCTGTCCGGTGGCCCCGAATCGGTGACGCTCGCCGAAACGCCGCGCGCGCCGAAGGAGATCTTCGATATGAAGATCCCGATCCTCGGCATCTGCTACGGCCAGCAGACCATGGCGGCGCAGCTCGGCGGCGCGGTCGAGGCCGGCGAGAAGCGCGAGTTCGGTTATGCGCGAGTGCGCATGCACGGACACTCGAAACTGTTCCGCGACATCCGCGACGAGCGCATGGACGACGGCAGCGAGTGGCTGCACGTCTGGATGAGTCACGGCGACAAGGTCACGCGCCTGCCGCCCGGATTCCGCATGATCGCCGAAACCGGCTCGGCGCCGCTGGCCGGCATCGCCGACGAATCGCGCGGTTTCTACGGCGTGCAATTCCATCCGGAAGTCACGCACACCACGCAGGGCAGCGCGATCCTGCAGCGCTTCGTGCACGAGATCTGCGGCTGCCAGTCGCTGTGGACGCCGGGCAACATCATCGAGAGCATGGTGCAGTCGGTGCGCGCCCAGGTCGGCCAGGACGAAGTCGTCCTCGGCCTCTCCGGCGGCGTGGATTCCTCGGTGGTGGCGGCGCTGCTGCATCGCGCCATCGGCAAGCAGCTCACCTGCATCTTCGTGGACAACGGCCTGTTGCGCCTGAACGAGGGCGATCAGGTGATGGACACCTTCGCCCGGCACATGGGCGTGAAGGTGATCCGCGTCGACGCTGAAAACCGTTTCCTGTCGGCGCTCAAGGGAGTGGCCGATCCGGAGCAGAAGCGCAAGATCATCGGACGCATGTTCATCGAGGTGTTCGAGGAAGAGGCGGCCAAGATCAAGAACGCGCGCTGGCTCGCCCAGGGCACGATCTATCCGGACGTGATCGAATCCGCCGCGGCCAAGACCCGGAAGGCGCATGTCATCAAGTCGCATCATAACGTCGGCGGCCTTCCCGAAACGATGAACCTCAAACTGCTCGAGCCGCTGCGCGAGCTGTTCAAGGACGAGGTCCGGCGCATTGGCGAGGAGCTGGGCCTGCCGCACCAGATGATCTACCGCCACCCGTTCCCGGGCCCGGGCCTGGGCGTGCGCATCCTGGGCGAAGTAAAGAAGGAATACGCCGACCTGTTGCGCAAGGCGGATGCGATCTATCTCGAAGAGCTATACCGCAACAATCTGTACGACAAGATCAGCCAGGCTTTCGCGGTGTTTCTGCCGGTGAAGTCGGTGGCGGTGCTCGGCGATGCGCGCGCCTACGATTACGTGGTCGCGCTGCGCGCGGTCGAGACGGTGGATTTCATGACCGCCAACTGGGCGCGCATCCCCTACGACGTCCTCGGCATCATCTCCAACCGCATCATCAACGAAGTGCGCGGCATCTCGCGCGTGGTCTATGACATCTCCGGCAAACCGCCGGCGACCATCGAATGGGAATAAATTCGGTTTGCAGTTACCGGTTTTCAGTTTCCAGTTGAGAGGCGTGTTTATGGTTCTTGAACCAGAGACTGGATACTCGAAACTGGAAACTGACGAAAAATGGATGCGTCGCGCCCTCGGGCTCGCGCGGCATGCCGAAGCAGCGGGCGAAGTTCCCGTCGGCGCCGTGGTGGTTTTGAACAACGAGATCATCGGCGAGGGCTGGAACCGGCCGATTGTGTCGCACGATCCGACGGCGCACGCTGAAATCGTGGCGCTGCGCGCCGCCGCTCAACACGCGAAAAATTACCGTCTCCCCGGCGCGGTGCTGTACGTGACGCTCGAGCCCTGCGCCATGTGCGCCGGCGCGATCGTCCACGCGCGAATCGCGCGGGTCGTGTACGGCGCCGCCGATCCTAAAACCGGCGCCGCCGGTTCGGTGTTCAACCTTCTCGATTCATCCGTGCTCAATCATCGGTCACAGCTGACGTCCGGCGTCTTGGCGGAGGAGTGCGGGCAGATGTTGCGCGGTTTCTTTGAAGCGCGCCGCTGACGCGCGCTGATTTCAACCGGGGAGGGCGATCGCAGTCCCGGTGGCGGAAGTGCCCGAGGCGGACGATTCGAGGCATGTCCCAGCAACATTTGTGTCTCTACAGTATCGGTTCGCTGCGCTGTTTCCTGGAGTCGTTTGCTCGCGCACGCCTTGATCGGTCGTGCGCCGGTTTCGCGCTGTTGCTCGAAAGAATTATTCTCGAATGCCGGCTGGACGCGCATCGATCGCCGGTCGGATCTGTTTTGCCGGCGTCGTGCAAAATGCAATCCAAGAACGCGCGCCGTCTCGATGGCTTGAGCGCGCTGCCCATCCGTGAGCAAGCGGTTCTTCTCGATTGTCTTTTATTGGCGGTGTGATATAAGAAAAATATCGTCGACACGGCCGCGGAATCCCAATGGACAGGATGAATCTCGAATCGATTACGCGAAGACTGACGGCGGTGCTATTGCTGTCGTTGTCCGTCTGGCTCGTCGGAGCACGCGACGCCGCCGCCGTCGAGACCAAACTCGATCTGAACGCCGGATACCGCACGGACGATCTCAATTGGAACATCGCCAGCGACTTGAGCGGAACGGCGACACCAAACGTGCTGTCGGAGCTGAAGTGGGATACGTTGCGCATCGCGCAACTGTCGGGCGGTTTGCAGCTGACGGGGGCCGACGGGCTGCATTTCCGGGCGACGGCGGACTATGGATGGATTCGCTCCGGGGATAACCAGGACTCGGATTATCTGGGCAACGACCGCACGCTCGAGTTCTCGCGCACGAACAATGATGCCTCGGGCGATAAAGTCTGGGATCTTTCGCTGGCGCTCGGCTATCGCTTCCGGTATGTGCAAGAAAGGACAGCCACCTACCTGACGCCCCTCATCGGGTATTCGCGTCATGCGCAGAACCTGAGAATCACCAACGCCAACCAAACCATCCCGGCCACCGGATCGATACCGGGGCTCGACAGCACTTACCAAAGCCGCTGGAAGGGCGGCTGGATAGGGGTCGAATTCCTGACCGATACGCCGAACGACATCAACGCGTATTTCCGGTTGGAACGCCACTGGGCCGATTATTCCGCCGAAGCCAATTGGAATTTACGCGCGGATCTGCAACACCCACGCAGTTTCGGACAGGACGCGAATGGTACGGGTAACGTCATTTCGTTCGGTTTCGTGACGGTCCCAAAAACCCGCCGCTGGTCGACCCGGATCGGGTTGGACTATCAGCGCTGGACCACGGATCCGGGGGTCAACACGGTGTACTTCTCGGACGGAACGATCGGCGTCACGCGACTCAACGGCGTCGAGTGGAAATCCTGGGCGCTGTCAGTGGGATTGCAGCGGCTGATGTAACCGCTTGGAAATCCGCTTAGAACCTGTTTCAAGATCCCTGGTTCCGGTTTTGTAGGGTGCGTCCCACGCACCACGGGCTTCGTTTGAACCGTGGATCGGTGCGCAGGGCGCGCTTTACCGTTTTGAGACAGGCTCTCCCTGGTTGTGTAGTGGTGTCGCGCGCAGGATCTTCCGGGCAAAAAAAGCCCGCAAACATCGCGGGCTGGAGGAGAGAGACGGTGCGTCGGCGGCTGGTGCTTTATCGGTTAGGCATCGCTTGTCTCAAGCCGCGTGGTTGCCGAAACGGCGCGCATCCTCCGCGGCGTAAGTCGCCACGGCTTTGTCGGCGCTGCAAGTCGACGTCAGTTTCGCGACCGCTTCAGCTAATTTATTTCCCGGAATCGCGCAGGTCATTTCGGTGTTGGCCATGCCCGTGCGCACGCGGCTCAGCATGCAGCCCACGCTCAAGGTCACCTGGCCTTGCTCCTTGGCGATCGGGATGATGTGGCACTGCGGCTTGCCTTCGAAGCGCATCTCCGGCATGGCGTCATGCAGGATCATGGCGGTTTTCCCGTTGACCCTCAGGAACACGACATCCGGATCGATCCGGGTGTCGGCCAGGGGGCCATAGACGACGCATTTCGGGCGTTGCTTGACCACGGGGATCTGCGGAAACACGTCCGGCGTGACCCAGCATGAATCGACCAGCGCCTTGACGTCCGCGCGTTTGGCCGCCGCGTCGAGCGTGATGAAACCGTGGGTCAGGCTGCCGACGCTGCAATTGCCGTGGTCCTCGGCGCAGGTGTGGAACGTGCGGTCCGCCGCTTTCATCCAGAACACGCACCCGGCCGATACCTTGCCGGTGCGCCCGTCTGGCGTCGGCGGCGGCAGGGCGCCTTCATAACGCGGCACACCGGCCGGCTCCTCCTGGGTAAACGTGATCGCCAGGGGCGGCGTCTGCAGCGACAGCAGATTGGTCAGCACGCTGGCCAATGCCTTGTAATCCTGTTTCATTATTGTCTCCTTAATTCTGTTTATATAGAGCTCACGTCCGCTGACGCTGTAACTTACCGCTGAAGGCGTGCGGTTCTCTATACACTGATCATTTTGCGTGCGACCCTGATCAGCGACCGGTTATCAACCTCCACAGGGATTGGGTGGAAGTGTGCCACCGCCGCTGCTCCCGCCACTGCTGGTCGTTCCGCCGCCGCTTGACGTAGTGGTGGTCACGACCGGCGCGTGATAGCTCGCGTACCCCATGCCCGTGGCAGGTCCGGGAAGGGTAATGACATTCACCAGCTTGCGCGTGTGGGTGTCGATTACATCCACCGCGCCATTGCGGATCTGGAAGAACGCGTCGCCGAACGGCGAGAAAGTACCGGTAAAAGCGCTCGGGAGCGGGAGGTACTCGGTAACGAAGTAGGGCGGCGCCAGACCCTGCATGTCGACGATCTGGATGCCGTCGGCCCCGACAAACGTCAGCAACCAGACTTCGTCGCTGAAAATAATGGTATCGGTGCCGCTACCCTGAACACGGGCGACATTCGCTTCGCTCGTGCCGGCGCGGCCGAGCAATCCGTTCAGGATGAATTTCGGTCCCGGATCGGCGGCGGTCACCTTCTGGAGGTAGCCATGGGTCAGGTTGTCGGCCTGGGTCGCCCCGGCGAAGTTGTCGCCCGGCAGGGAAACGTACTTGTAATTGACGCTCGTGGTCGCGCCGCCGGTGGAGGCGTAGTTCACGCTCACGGTGTAGGTCGCGCCGTTGGTGAACGTCGATCCACCACTCTGGGTCGCGAGGTCGGGGGTGAGCACGTCTTTCAGGTCCATGACGATGCGTTCGATCTCGAACACGCTCGCCGGGTTGGTCACGTCCCAGAAACTCTCGGTATTGTCGCCCTCGTTCTCGACGTGCACGATGAACTCGCTGCCGACATTGCGGTTCATCAGCGATGCCATCCACGGTCCGGTGCGCTGGCCGGACGGACTGCACGGTACACCGCTGGTATTCGGAACCGGACAGGTTGGAGCCGAGCCAACGCCGCCACGCGCGGACGCGGCGGTCGCGCGCGCGATGGTCGGCACGGCCACCTGCACGACCTGGGGTGTAACCGTATTGAGCGTGCTCTGGTTCGTGCCCGTGATCGTGTCGCCCTGCACGTCTGGCCACCATGACCATACCTGTCCGGCGGCATTGCGCAGCGCGGTCGAGTCGCATGGCTCGCTGTAGGTGTTCTTGTCGACCTCGGACGTCCCGGTGGCGACGCGGTTGTAGAACAGTCTTCCGGGGGCAGTGCCGCCGGCCGGCGTATACAGCCCGGCGAAAGTGCTCACGACGTTGTTGTTCTGGTCCTTCACCTGACCGAGGCGCGGGTAGACGAAGCGCACCGGATAGCCGAAGGTGGGCGAATTCGGATCTGTATCCAGGAAGAACGAATGGTCGCCGAGGCGCTCGGAAATTTCGGTCAACTTGCCGTCCGGGCTTGGCTCGATACCGACGGGGGTATAGCCCATGTTGTGAAACGGCGCCGGAATGGCGATGGCCGCGGCGAGCAGATTGGCTTGTGCAGGTTGCACCGTGAAATTCAAGTCGAGACCGCTGCGAGAGGTTTGCGCCGTGCAAAAATCAACGACCGCGGCTTCCGCATAGCTCGTGCTGGTGCGATCGAAGTACGGGCGCAGCGCCGCCATCTGCGCTTCGGCCTGCGAATTGGTGGGCAGGGCTGCCGCCGTACTCGGACCCAGGCCGAGGTATCCGGAGACCAGGCTCAGTGCGTTGACGACTGCGGAGCCGATCGTGCCTTCGCGATTGCCCTGAATCGACGGGGCGACCGGACGGGGGAGCACCGCGAGCGTATCGGGGTCGATACCCCAGACGTTCGCTCCGGCGCCCACCCAGAGGGGGCCATCGTAAAACGCCTGCTTGTGCGTGCCGCCCGTGCCGGAAACCCCGATGACGGCGGTCTTCATTATCTGATCCGTCTTGAGATCGACGCGCGCGATGCTGTCGCCCACGCCGTCGTTATCCGAGTCGTAAAAGACGTAAAGGGCGGGAGTGAGGACAGTGGCGGTCGGCGTTGTTGTTGCCGGTGTTGTATTCGAGCTGCCGGAGCAGGCGCTCAGCACGCTTACCGCGGTAAGGACTGCCAGAAACGAACTTGCGCGGCGCAACGTGGAGCTGGAAAGGCTCATCCCATTCATGGCGGTCTCCTCCTGCCTAATTTTCTTCAGCCAGTTGCATGAATCATACCAAATCGGTTCCGCTCGAAACGCTGAAAATATTTCACGAAAGCAAGCACATACATGGCGCGACGCCGGAGTGGGTGATAGCGCAAACAATGCAAAAAACGCTGCCTCAGGATTGCATGGGTATTTTGCAACGGACAGCGTTCGAAACGGGGATGCGGCTGGCATCGACGCCTCGCGTCGTATCCACATGTTTGATCGCGCAAGGCGGTTGCTCGTGTGCGGCAAGTCACTCACCCGAATCGGTGCGCGCAGGCGTAACCCGAACTTGGTGCCGGCGGTCCGGTACACCGCAGGTTCATGCGTGTATTCACTGCGTGAAGATCAGTGGAGTAGTATCGGCGCCATGAAAAAGTTTGCGGTTTGGGTCATCGCCGGCGTCGGGCTGCTGATCGCGGCCGGCGCCGCTTTTTCGGGTAGCGGGGCGCGCGGTGATGCTTCCGGGCAGACGACGCCGAGCGATCCGATTGCCGCGTTTCTCGCCAAGCACTGGAACAATCCGTTGCCGCCGCAGGGCGCGCCGCCCGCGTCGTTTTCCGCCCTCGAGGCCTCGCTGGCGCCCGAAGCCTGCGGTCAGTGCCACGTTCAGCAGTACCGCGACTGGCGCGACAGTTTGCACAGCCGGGCCGTGGGACCGGGACTGCTGTGGCAATTTCGACTCATGGATCAGTCTGCCGCCAACGGCTGCATGCGCTGTCACGCGCCGCTGGCCGAGCAGAAAGCCTTGATGGCGCTCGAGCGCGGCTGGTCCGGGGCGCCTGCCTCGCCACTGCCCGCTTACGTTCCGCCGAACATGCAGCACGAGGGGCTTGTTTGCGCCGCCTGCCATGTGCGCGCTCATCAGCGCTTCGGTCCACCCGCACGCACGCCGACCGCAGCAGGCCCTCTGCCGCACGGCGGATTCAGCCCCAACGCCGCTTTCGAGGACAGCCGCTTCTGCGCCGTGTGTCATCAGTTTCCAGAGTCGGGTCCGCGCCTGAATGGAAAGCTCTTGGAAAACACCTACGAGGAGTGGCGCGCCAGTCTCCCCGGCCGTGCCGGACAGACCTGCCAGTCCTGCCACATGCCCGACCGTCGTCATCTCTGGCGTGGCATTCATGATCCGGAAATGACGACGCGCGCGCTCACGGTGAGTCTCGATATCAACGCTTCCGCCAGCCCGGAAATGCTGGTGCAAGCCAAGATCACGAACGCGGGTGCGGGCCACTATTTCCCGACGTATGTCGTACCGGAGGTCGTATTCGCGCTGTACTTGATCGATCCCGCAGGCCGCACGAAAGGAGAGATTGCGCGCACCCTCATCGCGCGCCGGGCGAACGTCATGCT
The DNA here is from genome assembly GCA_050257795.1 of Bacteroidota bacterium. Lineage (GTDB taxonomy): Bacteria > Pseudomonadota > Gammaproteobacteria > Acidiferrobacterales > Sulfurifustaceae > Sulfuricaulis. The sequence continues at coordinate 603 of JBLMXN010000119.1, read as the reverse complement.
GACCAAAGAGGAATCCGACAACCGCATCCGCAGCGGCGAAACCCGCATTCTCAGCGGTCGGTTCAAACGTCCTGCTGGAGCCGGCTGGAGCGTCGAGCTGCGCATGGCCGTGTCTCCCGGGGCGCACTACCAGCGTTCGTTTCAATACGCCCTGGAACATACTGCCCACATGACGCGTGAAGCGCGGCAGCTGTTGCGCAAAGCGTTGAAACAATTGGAAGCATCGCGCTATCGCGTGACGCTGGCGCGCACCGCCATTCGTTAGGAACGCTTCGTGACGATCGCGCCGAGCATTGCAAATTGCGCAGTACTCGCCGTGGTGCAGGGTTCTGCAATGTCGCTAATGAGGGAAAACACGTAAATTTAAAGGGAAAGCGCGGTGGCATATATTATGCTTCTCGCACGCACGTAGGTCAGGAGGAATGACATGAAGCTCGCACAATTCATATTGATATTGGCAAGCGTCGGACTGCCGCTGATGATCCTGGGTTCACCGCGGGCAAGCGCCGACGACAATGCGACGGGCGAAACCAAGGCGACCGCCGCGACACCGGTAGTCAGCGCCACCGATAAAGCCACGCCCACACCTGCCGCCACGGACGC
>JBLMXN010000118.1:0-6679 GCA_050257795.1 Bacteroidota bacterium | reverse complement strand
GGACCGCAGCGGCTACGCCCGTGGCACGCTCGCGCCGCGCGCCGGCATGACGGCGGCGGTGCCTGCATTGGACAAGTATCAACCGCTCGACATGGCGGACATGATGGGCGACATGACCGGCGTGGCGCGCGCACATCACGCGCGCACCGAGTACGGGCCGAGTGTCGACATGCGCGTGGACACGCCGCGCACCAACCTCGACGACCCGGGTGTCGGTCTGCGCGACAACGGCCGCCGGGTGCTCACCTATGCCGATCTGCACACCATCGGCGGACCGCTCGACCCACGGGGCGCGCAGCGCGAGATCGAGCTCCACCTCACCGGCAACATGGAGCGCTACACCTGGTCGATCGACGGCGTGGAGTTTGGCCGGTCCACGCCGGTGCATTTCCGCCACGGCGAGCGGCTGCGCGTGATCTTCGTCAACGACACCATGATGACCCACCCGATGCACCTGCACGGCATGTGGCAGGAGCTGGAAAGCCCGGACGGCCGCTTCCAGGTGCGCAAGCACACCTTCAGCGTGCAGCCGGCGCAGCGCGTGAGCTTCCTCGTCAGCGCCGATGCCCTTGGCCGCTGGGCCTGGCATTGCCATCTCATGTACCACATGGACCTGGGCATGTTCCGCGAAGTCGTGGTGGCCTGAGCGCGGCGCCATCGGATGACGGAGAAAGCAACGATGAAGAGCAACAGAATGAACTGGATCGTCGGCGCCGTGCTGATGCTGGGCCTGTCCTGTGCCTCGGCGGAAGAACCGGCGGCGATGCCGGAAATGGACCACAGCCGGATGGATCATGGTTCCGTGCCGGCAGCGGCGGAGGCGGTGCACGACATGAGCAGCACGGATCAGGGCGGCATGAGCTCGGGTCCTCCGCGCATGCAGGGCGGTTCGGCGCCGCCCGATGCGCGTGACCCTAACGCGTACTCCGACGGCTACGTCTTCGCCCCGATGTCGGGCTCGCACATGATGGGGGATGAGCACCATTTTTATTCGCTTCTGGTCGATCGGCTCGAACGGGTGCGCACGAGCGACAACTCGTCCGCGTCTTACGACCTGCAGGCCTGGTACGGCCGGGACTACGACCGCGCGGTGCTTAAGGCCGAGGGCGAGCGCGATGGCGGCGAGCTGCAGCATGCGCGCACCGAGTTGCTGTGGGGTCATGCGCTGGCGGCCTACTGGGACACGCAACTGGGCGTGCGCTACGACGGTGGCGCGGAGCCGAGCCGAAACTGGCTCGCTTTCGGCGTACAGGGGTTGGCGCCCTACTGGTTCGAGACGGAGATCACCGCCTATTTCGGCGAACAGGGACGGACGGCGTTGCGCTTCGCCGCGGAATACGAGCTGTTGCTCACGCAGAAACTGATCCTGCAACCGCGCCTCGAAGCGAATATCTTCGGCAAGCGCGATGCCGAGCGTGCGCTGGGAAGCGGATTGTCCGACGCCGCCGCAGGTGTGCGCCTGCGTTACGAGATCCGGCGCGAGCTCGCCCCCTACGTCGGCATCGAACGCAGCGGCAAGTTTGGGACCACGGCGGATTATGCACGCGATGCGGGCGAGGATACGCATGACACGCGACTCGTGGCGGGAGTGCGTTTCTGGTTTTGAGCGGCGGGATGAGGAGATTTTTTTCACTTAATGACGATGAGGAAACGGCAATGATGAACAAGATCCTGACAATCGCGGTTCTGACCGCACTCACACCCGTGCTGGTGCTGGCCGATGGCATGCACGACGATGAGGCAATGGCCTATGGAGAGCCCGGCACGGCGGTGCAGGTGAACCGCGTGATTAATGTGCAGGCGGCTGACAACATGCGCTACACACCCGCCGCCATCACGGTGCGGCGCGGCGAGACCATCGAGTTCGTGGTGAAAAACACCGGTAAGCTGGCGCACGAGTTCGTGCTGGGCGATGCGAAGGAGCTCAAGGAACACGCCGCACTGATGCGCCGCTACCCGAACATGGAGCACGACGATCCCAACATGGCGAAGCTGACGCCGGGCGGCACGGCTAACCTGATCTGGAAATTCACCCGTGCCGGCACGGTGGAATTCGCCTGTCTGGTTCCCGGCCACTACGAGGCTGGCATGAAGGGACACATACGGGTGAACACGAAGTAGCGCGCCCGGTTTCCACATCGCAACAACGCAAGGAGTGAAATCATGAGAAACATGTTCTGGTTGAATTTGTTCGGAGTCATCACGATGGGCGTGGCGGGGATCGCGCAGGCTGCGCCGGAAGGCGCGGCGACGCTGCGGGTTGCCGCGGCGAACGAGGCGCCGGCATCGGCCGTGTCCGCCACCGGCGTGGTGCGGCAGGTCAAGCCGGAGGCGGGCAAGGTCAAGATCAGCCACGATCCCATTCCGGCGCTCGAGTGGCCGGCGATGACCATGGACTTCCGCGTCAAGGACAAGGCGGTGCTGCAAGGCATCGGCCCCGGCGACAAAGTGCGCTTCGAACTGGAAAAGGACGCCAAGGGACTGGCGATCACGCGCATGGAAAAGGTGGCCAAGTGAAACGCGCCGCGCTGTTGTTCGGTGTCTTGTTGCTCGCGGGTTGCGGTCAATCGTCCGGACCCGGGAACGCCGGCGCTTCGGCGGCCCCGGCGCCGGCCGCGACGCCGCGCAACGCCGTGGATCCGGCGGTTATCGCGCGCGGGTCGGAGGTTTATCAGAAGAACTGCGCGTCCTGTCACGGCGGCATGGCGCAGGGCGCGCCCGGCTGGCAACGCCCCGGGCCGGACGGAAAATACCCGGCGCCGCCGCTCAACGGCTCGGCCCATGCCTGGCATCACCCGCAGGCCGCGCTGAGGATGACCATCCGTGAGGGCACGGCGAAGCTCGGTGGAAACATGCCGGCATGGAAGGACAAGCTATCGGATCAGGACATCGACGCGGTGATCGCGTGGATGCAATCGGTCTGGCCCGAGGAGTTGTATCAGGCGTGGTTTGCCATGGACCAGAAATCACGCCAGGGCAATTCCGCCATGCGCTGACCCGCGGATTTCCATCGCCACGGTACGCGCGTCCGTCGATGTTAATTGCCACGCGCTCCGATTATCATTAGCCGGGTATGAAGCGGATCGGAAGCCTGCTGGCGATCGTGGTGCTGCTGCTCGGCGCCTGCGAGAAGAAGGAACCGCCGTCCGGCCAGGACGCGCTGCCCGCATTGCCGGGTGATCGTCTTTCGTCGCTCGACGCCCTGGTCCGCGGCGCGCGGTTGTACCAGGAAAACTGCGCGCAATGCCACGGCCCGGAGGCGCAGGGCCATCCGGACTGGCAGAATCCGCAGGTGATCGCCGCGCCGCCGCTGGATGGAAGCGGCAACGTCTGGAAGCGCAGCCGGCACGACCTGATCGCCATCGTCAAGAACGGCGCCAGCCGCAATGGCGTCCCGGCGATGCCGGCGTGGAACGGCCGGCTGAGCGATCAGGACATCGAGGACATCACCGCCTGGTATCAGGCGCTGTGGCCGGCGGATGTCTACTCGAACTGGCGCAAGGCCAACGCGCATCCGGCGTCGCCGAAAGGCTGATGCCGGCGATGAACGATTGTCGACAAACGTTTAAGGAGACCCGTTGATGGGCATTGCCATCTGGATCATTGTTATTCTGGTCATCGCCGCGCTCATCAAATATCTGCTGAGCGATTCCGGCAAGAAGTGAATCGGTAACACAGGAGCAGGTCATGTATGGATTCAACGTTACTATGCAGGACAGTTTTGACAACGTCGTGAAGCGCGTCACCGAGGCGCTCAAGACCGAAGGCTTCGGCGTGCTCACCGACATCGACGTGCAAGCCACCATGAAGGCCAAGCTCGGCGTCGAAGGAAAACCGTACCGCATTCTCGGCGCCTGCAACCCGCCGCTGGCGCACCAGGCCATCACGGCTGACCCGGACATCGGCCTGCTGTTGCCGTGTAATGTGGTCGTGCGCGAGGAGCCGGACCGGAAAATCACGGTCGCTTTCATGGACCCGATCGCGGTGTTGAAGCTGACCGACAATCCCGCAATCACGCAAATGGCCGGGGAAGTCCGTGCCAAGCTGGAGCGGGTACGCGATCGTCTCGCCAAGGGGTGACACCCGGTAGAGGGACTTGATTGTTCGAGGATTTTCCCGCCCCGGGGGTTTGATATCTGTCAAAGAACGGGGCACGGGGTATCCCTAGGCTGGTAGGCATGTTCGGACCGCAAGCAGCATTTGTGCACGCAGAAGGATTATCTTCATGTGCCGCAAATGCGTTGCGGCGCGAGGTGGATGGAGCGGTAATCCCTTAACCGATCTTTCATTACCATAAGGAGCCCATGGCATGAGTCCCGATCACAAGCTTGGCAGTTCGACGCCGCTCTGGCGCCTGGTCCTGATCGCTTCCCTGGCCGGCGGTCTGGCCGAAATCCTGTGGGTGAGCTTGTATGCCGTGTTCACTCCGCTCGCCGGCGTGACGGTCGCGCGCGAGGTGACCGCGAGCCTGTTTCCGGCGCTGGCGGCAGGGGCATCCGGCGCCTGGCTCGGCATCGCGATTCACATGACGCTCGCGCTGGCCCTAGGTTACGCGTTCGCATACCTGGTCTGGCAGCCGCTGGTCCGCGCGCGCGGCCCGCTGGCGACGCTCGCGGTCTCGGCGCTGACGCTGGCGACGGTGTGGACCCTGAACTTCTTCGTGGTGCTGCCCGCGCTGAATCCCGCGTTCATCACGCTGATGCCGTATTCCGTGACCTTCGCCTCGAAGATGCTGTTCGCGGTGGCGATGGGCGTGGTGCTGGCGGGCGCCAGTCGTGGCGCGGTCGCCGGTAAAATCGCGCGGCGCATTTCGGCGTGAGGCATCGGGCGGAGCGCGGATCGCGACATTAGTGCCGATGTCGCGATCCGGCGCGTTCGCGGTTGCCGCCGATTTTTCGTCCTTGATTCCGCCGTTCCGCGTTATTTTCGTTTCCTGCAGTCCCTGAGGTGATGCTCCGCCCGCCGGGTATTCCCCGGAGAAGCGTTGCCGGTTTCGGCCTCCAGCAGTCCGAAAGACCACGTGGTTCCGGGTATGCCGGCCCATAATTGCCACATCCGACGAATGGGAATGAACAGAAGGTTTGTCGGCTGTCAAAGACGGCATGACGCCGCAGGTGTATTTCGTCGAGTGTCCCGCAGACACACCGTATGAGAACAGGCAATAACGTGTTTGTTTTGATGGACGTTGTTCAATCGGACAAGGAGACTGGATATGCGTAAATCGATGATACCGAAACTGGTCGGGATGACTTTCGCCGCGGCACTCGTTGCCACCGCCACCGCGTGGGCCCAGGACGCCGACGAGTATGGTGGCGGTTATGGCCCGTATGGCATGGGTCCGGGAATGATGGGTGGTTATGGCGGTGGCTATGGCATGGGACCGGGAATGATGGGTGGTTATGGCGGTGGCTATGGCATGGGACCCGGCATGATGGGCGGTTACGGTGGCTATGGCATGGGTCCTGGAATGATGGGTTACGGCGCGCTGAACGGGCTCGATCTCAGCGACGAGCAGCGCAGCAAGATCGACAAGATCTTTGACGCCGAGCGCAAGCAGCACTGGGGCATCATGGGACAGATGCTCGAAGAGCAGAACAAGCTGCGTGATCTCTATAACGCCGATCAGCCGGATCCGAAAAAAGTCGGCGCGGCTTACGGCCAGATTGCCAAGCTGCGTCAGCAGATGCTCGAGACGCATGTGCAGGCGTCGAATCAGATGCAGCAGGTCCTGACCAAGGAGCAGCGCGAGCAGTTGCAGCAATGGCGTCGTGGCGGCTGGGGCTGGGGTCCGCGCGGCCCGGGAGCGGGTCGGCAACCCGGCACGCCTGGTCCGGGAATGATGCGGTAACCCACGCGCGCGAGCCGATCTGCCGCCAGTACGGGTGTGTCGCGGCAGGTCGGCGTTTTATCCGCGCGTATTTCCGCCGCGGCATGAGCGATTTTCGCAAAGCGTTTTCCAGACGCTGGAAGAGATCGAGCCATGAGATCGAACGACTTCGTCAAACCGATGCTGTGGGGTACGATCGCCTCCGCAATCCTGCTCGGCGTCTACTTTCTCATTCTTACGCTGGTTTCCGGCTGGGAGTTCGCGCGCACACAGTTCGTCGCGTTCTGGTATTTCGTGGTGGCGCTGGCGGCGGGATTCGGGATTCAGATCGGCCTCTACTCGTTTCTCCGGCGCGTCACGCACCACACCGACGCCTCGGGCAAAGTCGTGACGGTCTCCGGCGCCACCTCCACCGGCGCGATGATTTCATGCTGCGCCCATTACCTGACCAACGTGCTGCCCGTATTAGGCGCGACCGGAGTGGTGGCGCTGGTGGCGCAATACCAGACCGAGCTCTTCTGGGTCGGGCTCGCCTTCAACCTGGCCGGCATATTCTACGTCGGCCGCAAGGTGGTCGAGGCGTCACGACACATGGCACAAATGGCGGTGCATTGACATGAAACGAATGCGGCGAAGAATTATCGGTGTTCTATTCCTGGTGATCTGGGCGGCGGGCGGTATCACGTTCGCGGCGGCGGACGCCGCGTCATCCGGACTGAAGGCGCAGACCAGTCGCGAAGGCGGCGTGAACGTGACGGTCATGCCGCGCAACCTCGCGGCCGGCGCGTCGAGCTGGGACTTCGAGGTGGTGCTCGAAACGCACACGCAACCGCTTGATCAGAATCTGACCAA
>JBLMXN010000117.1:0-4808 GCA_050257795.1 Bacteroidota bacterium | reverse complement strand
GAAGGCGAGGACTTCATGCACGCCTGGCTGCGCATCTGGCTCGGCAAGGAACCGGCTGACGGCGGCCTCAAGCAGGACCTGCTGGGCGGCGACTGAACCCGGCCGGGATATCCGGTCAGCCGGCTTTCCGCCCCCGCATCTGCTCAAGCACCAGCAGCAGCGAGCTCGTGTCCTGCTCGCCGAAGCCGCTGCCCATGAGCGCGTTCAACTGCTGCATCACCTGCGCGGTCACCGGCAGCGGCAAGCCGGCCGTGTGCGCGAGTTCAAGCGCGACACCGATATCCTTGTGATGCAATGCGGCGACGATGCCGGCGGCGAAATCGCGCGCGACCATCTTCTTGCCCAGCACATCGAGCATGCGGCTCGCGCCGAGCCCGGTCAGGACCGCCTCGCGCACCCGGCCCGCGTCCGCGCCCTGCTCGCGCGCGAACAGCAGCGCCTCGGCGGCGCCTTGCAGGCAGGCGAGCTGGCAGATCTGGTTGGCGAGCTTGGTAACCTGCCCGGTTCCCAGCGGGCCCATGTGGAAAATCGTCTTGCCCATGCACTCCAGCAGCGGTTTCGCGCGCTCGAATACGGGCTTATCTCCGCCGACGAAGAAAGCAAGCGATGCCGCCTTGGCTCCCGCGACACCGCCCGAGACCGGCGCATCCAGCATGGCGATGCCGCGCTCGCCCAGGCGCCTGGCCACATCGCGAGCAATCGCCGGCGAGATCGTGCTCATGTCGACGAAAATCGAACCGGGCGCCGCGCCATGAACTATTCCATCGGGCCCCAATGCGACCGACTCGACGTCGCTTCCAGCGGTGACCATGGTGAACAGCACTTCGCTCGCCTGCGCGACGGCGGCGGGCGAAGCGCCGAGACTCAGGCCGAGGCGGCTGGCGTGGGCGCGCGAACGCTCGCCGCGCGCGAACGTGCTTATTGAATGACCGGCAGCCAGCAGATGCCGCGCCATCTCGCTGCCCATGTTGCCGAGACCAATAAATCCAAGTCGCATAGGTTTCATCTTCTGTTGTCGGAGAAAACGGAGGCTACCTCAAATTACCCGGCGGGTATTGGCGCATCGCCGGACGTTTCAGGTCGCGGGCGGATATTCCGGATAGACCGGGATGCCATCGTCGCCGCAGGACCAGTCCGCGCGCGAGTCCCAGAAGATGCGCGCCTGCGGCCGGATCGCCGGGTCGCTGTCGAGCGAACCGGCCGGAATGACCACGAAGCCGGTCCCCGGTGTGAAGCGCGGCAACGGACCGCCGCAGACCGAGCAGAACCAGCGCGCGAAGCGCTTCGCCTCGGGAACCTTGTAGGTTTTGACCAGCTCCTCGCCTCTGGTCCACTTGATGCCGTCGGCCTTGATGAGCAGGTTCGAGGCGTGCCCGGTGCCGGAGGCCTTGCGGCAACGGCGGCAGTGGCAGTGATAGAACCGCTGCGGCTCGCCGCTGATTTCGTATTGCACGGAACCGCACAGGCAGCCTCCGCGAAATGTCGTTTGTGTCATGGAATACCCGCTGAGAGATTGAAGTCAGGCGTAGGTTATCTCAGGCGGACCGTCTTAGAAATAATCCAACTCCACTCCCGGCTTATCCGCTGTCTATACTCATTTACTGGCAAAAACGACTGCAACAGGGAGGCAGCATGAAACACCGGATATGGCCCGTTCTCGTGTTGACGCTGGGGCTGCTGGCCGGCTGCGCCAGCGACGGGCCGAAGCGCGACATCAACGACCCGACCAATTCGCTGGTCATCGGCTACATCGACATGGATGATGCGCCGACCAAGGTCAGCTATGCCTGGATGGTGCAGGTGGCGCCGCCGTCGGACGCGCCGTACTGGGGCCTCGGCGTCTCGAAAGGCCTGTTCTACAACTCCTACCTGCCGCCCGGCTCGTACCAGCTGTCCAAGCTTGGCGGCTCGGGCTTCTTCGCCGGCCAGCACGAATACATGTTCCCCAAGCAGGGCAACAAGACCGCGCTGCGCATCACCAGGCCCGGCATCTATTTCCTCGGCTCCTACAAATACAAGAAGGTGAAGACCGGCTTCTTCTCGCAGGGCAAGTTCGCGATCGAAAGGATCAACAAGCCGACCGAGGCCGAGCTGCTGAAGCGCCTGCTCGAGGAGGATGACGACATCAAGGACTCCGCCTGGGCCAACAAGATCCGCGCGCGCCTGGCGCAACTCAAGTCATGATTCCGCGCCTGACACTCACCCGCGCCTGGCGCGCGGCGGCTGGCTTGTTGCTCATCGGCGCGCTTGGCGCCTGCGTCGGACCGGCGCGCGAGCCGGTGGACAGCCTCTCCGGGCTCGACCGCGACGAAACCGTCGTGGTCGGGCGCATCGAGCTGGTGCCCCCGTTGCGCAAGGGCGAGCAGAAATTCAAGGGCATCGTCATCGGTGATCTCAAGAACAAGATGATCCTGATCACGAACGATCATTACCGGACGCTGACGGACGAGCCGGGCATGAGCGACTTCTCCGGACGCATTGAAGCCAAGCTCGGCAAGACCTTCTTCGTGCGCAGCCAGAGCAAGTCGTTTTACATCCTCGGCGGCATGCTGTTTCTGGACCTAGGCGGCGAAGAGACCAACCGCGCCTACTTTCCCGGGGGCCTGAAGGTTTCCCTCAAGCCGGGGGAGAAGGCGGTTTATGTCGGCACAGTTCGATACAACCGCAATGAGTTCTTCGAAATCACCAAGGCCTCCATCGTCGACGACTACGAGCGCGCCAACACCGAGTTCAAAAAGAAGTTCGGGACGAGGTATCCTCTGCACAAGGCCTTGCTGACACCGGTCAAATAGATATTCCAATACTGGCGGACGGAGGCAAGCCCGGAGGACCCATGTCGGATATTCTGTGGTGGCTGGCGGCGTTGTGCGCCGTCGCGGGCGTGGCGCTGGTCATGGCGGCGTGGGCGGCGCTGCGGCGTCGCCGACCGCTGCGCATGAGTCTGCGGTTGTTATGGGCGCTGGTATTTCTCGCGGCCGGGGCGGCGTGCAGTGCCATCGCCCTCGGTGTCCAGGGTTACCGCGCGCTCACGCACGAGGACATCGCCGCCGTGGTGCGCACCCAACCCCTCGGCCCGAATCGCTTCCAGGCGCAATTCCGCTTTCCCGACGGGCGCGAAGCCGCGTATACGCTCGCCGGCGATGAGCTGTATGTGGATGCGCATATCCTCAAATGGCAACCGTGGGCCAACATTCTCGGCCTGAATACGGTGTACGAACTGGATCGCGTCGCCGGCCGCTATCGCGATCTCACGCAGGAACAGCAGCAACCGCGCACCGTGCTCTCGCTCGCGCCGGAACGGAGGGTGGATTTGTTCAGCCTGCGCCAGCGTTACGCGCTGCTGAGCCCCCTGCTCGACGCCGAATACGGCTCGGCCACCTTCGCCGACGCCGACACGCCCGCGCAATACGAAGTGCGCGTTTCGACCACCGGCTTGCTGATTCGCAAGCTGGGGCCGTAATCCAACCGAAGAGAAACCCCGAACAGCGGTATTAGTGAAAACCCGGATCGGATCCGGGTTTTCAGCGCGCTACCAGGCGCGCACGCGGCCGGTGTCGACGTGGACGAAATCGGAGCTCGGGTAGTAGCCCACGCCACCGGCGCGCAGCGCGAGCGCGGCGCGGTGCAGGTCACGCAATTCGACCCCCGTGAGGCGGATGTCGATCGCCTGACCGCGCATGTGCAGGCTGTTGCGGGCCACGCCGCTGCTGTGGGCGCGCAGCTGCGCGTTCGTGGCGGGCGAGCGATAGCCGGAAATCACCTGGAACGTTCCGGACGCGGCGGTAAGTTGCTGCAGGTTGTACAGGATGTCGAACAGGCGCCGGTCGATGACGGCAACCTCGCCGTTGCGGAAGTCGCGCAACAGCCGGTCCAGCGCCGTAAGCTCGCTGGTGACGTACTCGCCATCGGCCCAGTAGGTCGCGCGCGTGTGCTCGCCGGTATGCGTGTTGTAAAACGACAGCACGCGTTCGCCCGTCGCCGGCGGCAACTCGACACGCGGCGCGACGCGCGCCAGTGCCGGAGTCGCGGCCAGCCCCGCACCCATGCCGAGTGAAAATTTGAGAAATTTGCGCCGATTCAACATCCGCCCCCCACTGCTCGTGATTACGCCGTTACCAATCTGAAGTTTAGCCGGCTCGCAGGGACGGGAGCGACGGGGCCGCCGGTCCGTCGTCGCGCGCGCCGCGCCACTCGTCACCTGTCCGGAAAGTACCCGGCCAGGACGTCCTCGCGCCCGTATACGTCGTCGCGAAAATTCACCAGCCCCGCGTCATCCACCCAGCTGGTGAGATACAGCACGTACACCGGGATCGGCTCGGGCAGGTTGAGGGTCGTCTGTTGCAGCGAATCGATCTCGCCGCGGATGCGCGCCTCGTCCCAGCCCTCGAGCCCGCGCAGCGCGTATTGCGCCAGCGCCACGGGATGCTCGATACGGATGCAACCGTGACTGAAGGTGCGCGTGTCGCGCGCGAACAGCGCCTTCTCGGGCGTGTCATGCAGGAAAATCTCGAACGGATTGGGCAACACGAACGACAGCTGCCCTAGGCTGTTCTTCGGCCCCGGCTCCTGGCGCAGCCGGAAGCCGAAACTGTCGGCGTCAATGCGCGTCCAGTCGACGGGCGCGGGATCGATTTGCTCGCCGCTGCGCAAATCGAGGACCTGGAAGTTGTGTGTCGCGAAGTAGCGTGGGTCGCGCCGCTGCAACGGCAGCAGCTCTTCGCGCGCGATGCGCGCCGGCACGTTCCAGTAGGGATTGATGACCAGCATGCGCAGCTGCGCCGAAAACGACGGCGTCGGCTGTTCCAGCG
>JBLMXN010000116.1:0-5075 GCA_050257795.1 Bacteroidota bacterium | reverse complement strand
GCTGTTAGTGCCGGCGCGAGACGCCCATGCTCTGGCCAAAGCGCTAAAGCAACTGATTCTTGATCCTGCCTTGCGTCAGCGCATGGGAAAGCGGGGCAGAGAGCTCGCCGAGGCGGAATTTTCTGTCGAACGCGTGAACAATGAGACGCTGGCAGTGTATCGATCGTTGTTGGCCTGATGCGGATTCTGGTCACTGGTGCAAACGGTTTCATCGGGCAGGCCTTGTGTCGTGCCTTGATAAAGGCCGGTCATAACATTCGTTGCGCAGCAAGGTCTGGTGCCCCGAACAGGAATATTGGCAACTCATATGTTCAAGCGGGAACTTCTGGTTTGTCCGTGGCGCAAACCGGCGAGGCTCTCGAAACAGTCAGAATCGGAGATATCGGACCGGACACAGATTGGGCTGCGGCGCTGACCGGCATCGAGGCGGTGGTGCATCTGGCGGCCCGCGTTCATGTGCTGAAAGAAAGCGCGCGGAATCCATTGGCGGAGTTCAGGCTGGTGAATGTTGCGGGCACCGAGAGATTGGCACGGATGGCGGTGACGGCTGGCGTGCGCCGGCTGGTGTACGTAAGCTCGATCAAGGTCAACGGCGAGCACACGCATGAAATACCTTTCACCGAGGCCGACACCCCCGCGCCGCAAGACGCTTATGGTTTGTCCAAATGGGAAGCGGAACAGGCGCTGCTAAAAATCGCCGAGCAGACAGGCCTGGAGGTGGTAATCTTGCGCCCGCCACTGGTTTATGGTCCCGGGGTGGGCGGAAATTTTCTGCGCATGATGAACTTGGTCAATCGCGGTCTTCCCTTGCCCTTGGGCACGATTCGCAATTCGCGCAGCCTGGTTTATCTCGGCAACCTGGTGGATGCCTTGATCGCCTGTGTTGGGCATCCGCATGCGCCGGGAAATATTTTTCTTATCGGCGACGGCGAGGATGTTTCGACGCCAGAACTCATCCGGCGTCTGGCCCAGGCGATGGGGCGTCGTCCGCATCTGGTTTCCTTCCCGCCGGCGCTGCTGCGTCTTGCGGGCTTACTCACCGGTAAATCAGCGGAAATCGAGCGCCTATTGGGTTCATTGCGCGTCGATAGTTCAAGGATACGGCGGGAACTTGAATGGACCCCAACTTTTTCCATGGTGCAGGGCTTGCGAGACACAGCAAGCTGGTATTTCAGGACCGCCAAATAATTAGAACTGCAGATTACCAAGCGTGATGGCTGCGGGTGGTGAATAGTGGTGAGTATATTCGGCGTAATCGTCAGCTTTGTCCTTGCTGCATGGTTGACGTGGAAATTCTGCGATCCTGCGTCGCGCTTCCATATTCTGGATCACCCGAACGAACGCTCTTTGCATGCGCAGCCTACGCCGCGTAGCGGCGGTCTGGCTATTATCGCCGGTGTCATCTCGGGACTGGCGCTCGCAATGTGGCGTTTTGGCCCGGTCGGAAATATCGTCTGGTTATCGCTGAGCCTGCTTTTGGTGGCAACGGTATCGTATATAGATGACCGCCATAATGTCCCGGTGGGGGGCAGGCTGGCGGTGCACTTGGTTGCCGCCTGCGTGCTGATATGGGGTGAATTTTCTTTTCGAATCCTTGTTCTTCCCGGCTTTGAATTGCCGGTCTCGACAACGCTGAGCGGATTGTTGTCATTGGTCTTTATTGTCTGGATGATCAATCTTTACAACTTCATGGATGGCATGGATGGTTTTGCCGGCGGTATGGGTGTGATCGGCTTCGGCGCTTTTGCGTTGCTCGGTTGGCAGGCAGGAAACACTCTCTTCATGTTGTTAAACCTGGTCACTGCCTCGGCGGCAGCGGGATTTCTGATATTTAATTTCCCGCCCGCGCGTATCTTCATGGGCGATGCAGGTTCGTCCACGCTAGGCCTGCTGGCGGCGGCGTTCGCGTTATGGGGCGCGAGGGACGGAGTCTTTCCGTTTTGGATCGCGGTACTGATCTTTTCGCCGTTTATTATCGACGCCTCAGTGACGCTAATTCGGCGAATGTTGCGGGGTGAAAAGATCTGGCAGGCGCACAAGACGCATTATTACCAGAAGCTGGTGCAGGCGGGGTGGGGACATCGCAAGACGGTGCTCCTCGAATACGCCATCATGCTTGGCTGCGGGGTTACGGCCTTGTGGGGTGTCCACGCGCCAGAGAAAGTGCAGGCGGTGATGCTGGTCGTATGGATGTTGTTTTACTCGGTCTTCTTTTTCCGGGTGTCGCGGCTTACGGTCCGGGGTAATAAGGCGGGGACTTTATAGGGGTATTTGACTATAATACATCGTCTGAATTTCCCGAATTAAACAGATAACGGATCATAAAGAAGGATGAAAGAAATTCTCTGGCGTTTTCGCTCGCGGGTCACAGTCTTTGCGCATGACCTGTTGATGGTGCCCATCGCCTGGTTCGGCGCGTACTGGCTGCGTTTCAATCTCCATTCGATACCAGACGAGTTTTTCCACCAGGCGCTCATGCTAGTACCGGTGATGCTAGTCGTGCAGGGCGGGATGTTCTGGTACTTCGGGCTTTACCGCGGCATCTGGCGTTTTGCCTCGCTCCCCGATCTCATGCGGATTCTGAAGGCGGTTGCCGCCGGCGTGGTCGTCGCCGCCACCGTGATCTTCATTCTGACGCGCCTGCAAGACGTTCCGCGCTCGGTCTTTATTCTGGACGGCATATTGCTGGTGCTCCTGCTCGGCGGGCCGAGATTCGTCTACCGCTGGATAAAGGACCGCGATTGGCACCGCTGGGTTGCGGAACGTGGCGCCGCTGAAAGCGAAGATAGCAAACGCGCGTTGATCGTCGGTGCCGGCAAGGCCGGTGAAATGCTCGTGCGCGATCTGTTGCGCGAGCACACGGGCCCTTTCCAGCCGGTAGCTTTTGTGGACGATAATTCGAAAAAGCTCGGCAAGGAGATCCACGGCATTCCCGTCACCGGTTCCTGCGACGAAATTCCCAATGTTGTCGTGCAGCTCGGCATTGGCCTCATTGTCATCGCGCTGCCGTCGGCGACCTCGCGCCAGATCCGGCGCATCGTGGAAATCTGCGAGACCACGAAGCTGCCGTTCCGCATCCTGCCGCAGTTGCAGGACATTGTCAGCGGCCGTGCCAGCCTCAAGGACCTGCGCGATGTCAGGATCGAGGACTTGCTGGGCCGCGAGCCGGTCAAACTCGACTGGCGCGCCATCACCGAGGCGACGCGTGGCAAGACGATCCTGGTCACAGGCGGTGGCGGCTCGATCGGGGCGGAGCTGTGTCGCCAGATCGCGCGTCTCAATCCCGCGCGACTGATCATCCTCGAACGCACCGAGCTGAATCTCTATCAGATCGACCTGGAGTTGCGGCGCGAGATGCCGGAGTTATCCCTGGTGAGTGTGCTGGGGGACATCAACGACGCCATACAGGTGGAACATTTACTACGCACCTATTCGCCGGCGATGATTTACCACGCCGCCGCGTACAAACACGTGCCGATCCTGGAAGATCAGACGCGCGCCGCCGTGCTCAATAACGCGCTGGGTACTCGCATCGTCGCGAGTCTCGCGGATAAGTACGGTTGCGAAACGTTTGTCATGGTTTCCACGGACAAGGCGGTCAATCCGGCGAACGTCATGGGCGCGAGCAAGCGCGTGGCGGAGATGTATTGCCAGAGCATGAACAGCCGGTCGAAGACGCGATTCATCACCGTGCGGTTCGGCAATGTTCTGGGTTCCTCTGGCAGCGTCGTGCCGCTGTTCCAGGAGCAAATTGCGCAAGGGGGCCCCGTGACCGTCACCCACCCGGAGATTTCCCGTTACTTCATGACGATCCCCGAGGCCTGTCAGCTGATTCTGCAGGCCGGCGTCATCGGGCGTGGAGGCGAAATTTTTGTTCTCGACATGGGCGAACCAGTTAAAATCGCCTACTTGGCCGAGCAACTCATACGCTTGTCCGGCAAAAATCCGCGGGAGGATATCGAGATCGCCTATACCGGGCTGCGCCCAGGCGAAAAATTGTACGAAGAACTGTTTCACGACGCAGAAAAGCTGGTCAAGACTAGTCACCCTAAAATCCTGCTGGCACATTGCCGCCAGATGGACCTGGACGCGCTGGAAAAGACCTTCGACGCCATGCGGCAGGCCTGCGATCGAGGCGACGAGGCCGCGTTGCGGGAGTTCCTGGCCAATCTCGTACCCGAGCATACTGGGCTAATCGACTCATCCACCGAGCAGCGCAAAGGCGCGGTGATTTATCCCTGGAAGCAGGAAACCGCCGTGAGTAATGAATAAAAATAGATCCGCCGTTTTTTCAATTTTCCTAAAGGTAGAGTCTCCATGAAGTTGACAATCATCGGTACGGGCTACGTCGGCCTCGTGACGGGCGCCTGTTTCGCCGAAATGGGCAACACGGTTACCTGCGTCGACATCGACAAGAACAAGATCGAGGGTCTCAAGAAAGGCGTGCTGCCGATCTACGAGCCCGGCCTCGAGTCCGTCGTGATAAACAATCACAAAAACGGGCGGTTGAATTTCTGCGCGTCCTTGAGCGACCCGATGGCGGAGTCCGGCGTCTATTTCATCGCCGTCGGCACGCCGCCCGGCGAAGACGGCTCGGCCGACCTGCAATACGTGCTGGCCGTGGCGCGCGACATCGGCAGGCACATGCAGCGTTACGTGATCGTGGTCGACAAGTCGACCGTGCCGGTGGGCACGGCTGACAAGGTCAGGGCCGCCATCCGCGAAGAGCTCGGCAAGCGCGGTGCGGACATTCCCTTCGACGTCGTCAGCAACCCGGAATTTCTCAAGGAAGGCGACGCGGTCGATGATTTCATGCGTCCGGACCGGGTCGTCGTCGGCACCGACAGCGAGCAGGCGCGCAAGGTGATGCGCGATCTCTATCTGCCGTTCATGCGCACGCACGAGCGCCTGATTTTCATGGGCGTGCGCGACGCCGAGATGACCAAGTACGCCGGCAATGCCATGCTCGCGACCAAGATTTCGTTCATGAACGAGATCGCCAATCTGTGCGAGCGCATGGGCGTCGACGTGGAAAACGTCCGCCAGGGGATCGGCTCGGATTCCCGCATCGGTTA
>JBLMXN010000115.1:0-20815 GCA_050257795.1 Bacteroidota bacterium | reverse complement strand
CTGAAACCGCGGCGCAAAGAGGGCAGTTACGACGATATCCGCATCGGTTTTGATCAGGGCAAGCTGCGGGTGCTCGAAATGGTCGACGGTTTCGGGAATACCACGCGCGTGACGTTCGCCGCCGCCCGGGAAAATCCCAAGATCGATGACGCCCGGTTCAGTTTCACGCCGCCCGAGGGCGTGGACGTCGTGGGCGAATAGGCGGCCGCCATTTTTTAGGGCGCCCGCCAAAATGAATATGATCCTGAAACGCCAGGACGCCAAGGTCGCCAGGAAAAACAATTTCATCTGGTTTTATCAACCCCTGACGCTCCAGGCGTCCTGGCGATCAATTTCATATTTTTCGAGGCTTCTAAGTTTTGCCTCGCGCTGAAAGAGGCGGCATATGGCGACGCAGGATCTTTTTCCGGAAACCCAGGCCAAGCCCTGGCAGCCGCTGGCGGATCGCATGCGGCCGCGGCGGCTGGAGGATTTCTTCGGCCAGTCGCACCTGCTCGCGCCCGGCAAGCCGCTGCGCCAGGCGATCGAGGCCGGCATCCTGCACTCGATGATTTTCTGGGGCCCGCCCGGCACCGGCAAGACCACCTTGGCACGCCTGATCGCGCAGCGCACCCAGGCGCACTTCATCGCCATCTCGGCGGTGTTCGCCGGCGTGAAGGAAATCCGTGCCGCGGTCGAGGAAGCGAAACAGGCGCGCGCCGACGGCCGGCCCACGGTGCTGTTCGTGGATGAAGTCCACCGCTTCAACAAGGCGCAGCAGGACGGATTCCTGCCGTACGTCGAGGACGGCACGCTCACCTTCATCGGTGCCACCACGGAAAATCCCTCCTTCGAATTGAACAACGCGCTGCTGTCACGCGCGCGGGTCTACGTGCTCAAGCCGCTCACGGCGGAGGAGATCCGCCGCGTCATCGACCGCGCCTTGACTGACGCCGACGCCGGTCTCGGAACCCAGTCGCTGGATATGCCCGACGAGGCGCGCGACCTGCTGGCGCAGGCGGCCGACGGCGACGCCCGCCGCGCGCTCAATTTGCTCGAGATGGCGGCCGATCTCTCCTCCCGCCAGGACGGCCGGCAGGTGATCGGAGTCGAGCTCATCAAGGACGTCATCACCGGCGGCGTGCGCCGTTTTGACAAGCAAGGCGAGGCGTTTTACGACCAGATCTCGGCGCTGCACAAATCGGTGCGCGGCTCCGATCCGGACGCGGCGCTGTACTGGTTCGCGCGCATGCTCGACGGCGGCTGCGATCCCTTGTACATCGCCCGGCGCGTGGTGCGCATGGCCTCGGAGGATATCGGCAACGCTGACCCGCGCGCGCTCGGACTCGCGCTCAATGCCTGGGATGTGCAGGAACGCCTCGGCAGCCCGGAAGGGGAGCTCGCCATCGCGCAGGCGATCGTTTATATGGCCTGCGCCCCGAAAAGCAACGCCCTCTACATCGCCGTCGGCGCGGCGATGAAGGATGCCCGGGAGCTCGGTTCGCTCGAGGTGCCGCTGCAACTGCGCAACGCGCCGACGCGACTCATGAAGGAGCTGGGCTACGCCAAGGGTTATCGCTACGCCCACGACGAGACCGAAGCCTATGCCGCCGGGGAGAATTATTTCCCGGAGGAGCTGGGGAAGCGGCAGTATTATTTCCCCACGGACTACGGATTGGAGGGTAAAATCGCCGAGCGCCTGGCGCATTTTCGCGAGCTCGACCGCCAGGCAAGTGCGGCCGCGGGGGCCCGCAAGCGGAAACCGGAGAAATCGGAAAAATGAATTTTGTGACGAATGCCAACATGACGAGAATACATTCGATTGTCATTATTGTTCTGTGCCTGCTGTTGGCACCGGCGTTTGCCGACAAGCCGGCTCCGGTGTCAGCGCCGGCAGCAGCGCCGGTAGCGACCGCACCCGGCTACGAGGCCGGCGCGGCTGCGTACGACGCCGGCGATTACGCCAAGGCGCGCCGCGTCTGGCAGCCACTCGCAGAAAAAGGTGACGTGCAGGCGCAGCGCGGCATGGGCAAGCTGTATGAAAAAGGCCGCGGGGTCGAACGCGACTTCGCCGCCGCCATCAAGTGGTATCGCCCGGCGGCGGAAAAGGGCGATGCCGAGAGTCAGTACCGTCTTTCGGTGGGATATGGATACGGGTTGGGCGTGAAGCAAGACGAGGCCAAGGCCATGGAATGGCTGCGCAAGGCCGCCGAAAACGGACAGAAGCGGGCGCAGCGATCCTTGGCAAAGGGTTATGAAGACGGCCTGCACGGTTTGCCGCGTGATCCGGACAAGGCGAAGTATTGGTATGATAGGTCCGGGAAGCCGGAATGAAAAAAAGAAAACACCGCCCATCGTGAGACAGCCCAGTCCATGAATCAGGTATTGGCGATCGCCGCGGGTGGCGCGCTCGGCAGCGTGCTGCGTTTCTGGATGTCGACCTGGGTGCATTCGTTCGCCAGCCGCGCGTTTCCCTACGGCACGCTGACGGTGAACGTGCTCGGCTGCCTGGCGATGGGTTTTCTGTTCGTGCTGTTCGTCGACCGGTTCAGCGACAACACCGTGTTGCGCGCCGGCGTTCTCATCGGCGTGCTCGGCGGCTTCACCACGTTTTCCTCGTTTTCCATTGAAACCTTCAATCTGATCGAGCAGGGCGAGGTCGTGCGCGCGCTGCTGAATATTTTCGGCAGCCTGGTTCTGTGCGTGTCCGCGACCTGGCTGGGCGTTATCATCGGGAGGCAGGTATGAAACACCATGATGTGACCATGGTCCGTATTTATCTGACGGAAGGCGAGAAGGTCATGAAGCAGTTGCTGGCGCGCCTGCACGACGAGGAGAAGGTGCTCGGCGTGACGGTGTTCCGCGGCGTCTCCGGCTTCGGACGCTCCGGCAAGGTGCATTCCTCGACGCTGCTGGATCTGTCGCTCGACCTTCCCGTCGTGATCGAGTTTTTCGACGCGCCGGATAAGGTTAAGCGCATTCTCGCGCACCTCAAGGCGATACTGCCGGCGGGTCACGTGGTTTCGTGGCCGGCGAACGTCAATCAGGATTGACCGCCGCGCTTGCGGCATCCATTAAAAAAGAAAATCATGCTCGACCCGAAATTACTTCGCACCAACCTCGAAGATGTCGCGCGCCAGCTCGCGCGCCGTGGTTTCCGGCTGGACATGCAGGCGCTGGCCACGCTTGAGGAAAAACGTAAGCGGGTGCAGGTGGTGGCGCAGCAGTTCCAGCAGGAGCGCAATGCCAAATCGAAAGCGATCGGCCAGGCCAAGGCCAAAGGCGAGGACACCGCCGCGCTGATGCAGGAGGTGGCGCAGATCGGCGCGGCGCTGAAACAGGCGGAGACCGAGCTCGACCAGCTCCAGAACGATATCAATGAAATCGCGCTGGGCCTTCCCAATATTCCGCATGCCAGTGTCCCGGATGGCAAGGACGAGAATGACAATAAGGAGGTTCGGCGCTGGGGCGAGCCACGCAAGCTGGATTTCAAACCGAAGGATCACGTTGACCTGGGTGCGGCGCTCGGCATGATGGACTTTGACGTCGCGGCCAAGATTGCCGGCGCGCGTTTCGTGGTGATGAATGGCCGGCTGGCGCGCCTGCACCGCGCGCTCATTCAGTTCATGCTCGACCTGCATACAACAGAGCATGGATATACGGAGACTTATGTACCGTACCTCGTGAATGCAGAAAGTCTGCGTGGCACCGGCCAGTTGCCCAAGTTCGAGCAGGACCTATTCGCGCTCAAGGGCGAGCAAAATTATTACCTCATTCCCACGGCCGAGGTGCCGGTGACCAACATCGTGCGCGACACGATCATTGAGGCCGGCGACATGCCGCGCCGATACGCCTGCCACACGCCATGTTTCCGCAGCGAGGCCGGTTCCTACGGCAAGGACACCCGCGGCATGATCCGCCAGCACCAGTTCGAAAAAGTCGAGCTGGTGCAGGTCGTGCGCCCGCAGGACTCGTACCAGGCGCTCGAAGAACTGACCGGCCACGCCGAAAAAGTCCTGCAAAAACTGGAACTCCCGTACCGGGTGGTGGCGTTGTGCACCGGGGACATGGGATTTGCCGCCGCGAAAACGTATGATATCGAGGTGTGGTTGCCGGGGCAGGGGAAATACCGGGAAATATCTTCGTGCAGCAATTTCGAGGATTTTCAGGCACGACGTTTGCAAGGACGTTGGCGTAACCCTGAAACGGGCAAGCCCGAGCTGGTGCACACGCTCAACGGGTCGGGGCTGGCGGTGGGCCGCACGCTGGTCGCGATCATGGAAAACTATCAGCAGGAAGACGGGAGCATCCGGGTCCCGCAGCTGCTTCAGTCATACATGGAGGGAATCACGGCGATTGAAAAACCGAAGTAATGCATGAGGAGAGAATCGTGCGCGATAACATAAACATACATGTCGGGGCGCACGCGTTATAAAAAGAGGTAACAACACGTGGTTTCCGATTCCAAGCGAATTGTCACGGGCCTGCGGTCGGTCGTTGTTCTGTGTTTTCTCGCTTACGCGCCGTACTACCTGATCTGGCGTCTGGGCACCTTCAACCCGGAGGCGCCGGTATTCTCCTGGCTCATCTGGGGCGCCGAGGTCTTCGGTTATCTGACAGCGGTGCTGCACGTTTTCATGGTCAGCCGCCTGACCTCGCCGGAGGCCGAACCGGCGCCGGGCGGTCACAGCGTGGACGTGTTCATTCCCACGTACAATGAAAGCGCCAAACTGCTGCGACATACAGTGCTGGCGGCCATGCGCATGGACTATCCGCACCGCACCTGGCTGCTGGATGACGGCGACCGCCCGGAGATTGCGGCGCTCGCCAGGGAACTCGGCTGCCAATATCTGTCGCGCCGCGAAAACACCGACGCCAAGGCCGGCAACCTCAACAACGCGTTGCAACACAGTAACGCCGACTTCGTCGCCGTGTTCGACGCCGATCACGTGCCAAGCCGGGAGTTTCTCGCGCGCACACTCGGATTCTTCCAGGACCCGGCAGTCGCGTTCGTGCAGACGCCGCAGGATTTTTACAACCTCGATTCGTTTCAGCACCGGCGCCACCGGCGCCTGAGCTACGTCTGGACCGAGCAGGCGCTGTTCTTCCGCGTGATCCAGCGCGGCAAGGACCACTGGAACGCCGCGTATTTCTGCGGCAGCTGCGCGGTGTTGCGGCGCAGCGCGCTGGACGCGATCGGAGGTTTCGCCACCGGCACGGTGACGGAGGACCTGCATACCTCGATTCGTCTGCACAAGAAAAAATTTCGCGCGGTGTACTATCCGCACAACCTGGCTTTCGGTCTGGCGCCGAATTCGGTGCGCGCGTTTCTGGTACAACGCCTGCGCTGGGGGCAGGGCGCTATGCAGGTGTGGCGCAGGGAAGGCATCCTGTTCACGCGCGGCCTGACGTTCGCGCAGCGGCTCAACTATCTCGCGTCAGTGGTGACCTATTTCGACGGCTGGCAGAAGGCCATCTTCTATCTCGCGCCAGTCGTCGTGCTGACCACAGGCGTGATGCCCATCCACGCCTTCGGCTGGGATTTTTTCGCGCATTTCATACCGTTTTACATCCTTTGTTTCTGGGCCTATGAAGAAGCAGGCCGTGGCTACGGCGGCACGTTGCTTACGGAACAGTACAACATGGCGCGCTTTGCGACGTTCGCGCGCGCCACCATCGAGGGGTTCACGCGCGGGGTCAGGTTCCGGGTCACGCCTAAACTCGGAGACGGCAAGGACGAGCGCCGCAGCATCTGGCCGCAGATCGGCGTGCTCGTGTTGAGCATCGCCGCGATTGCGATCGGCGCTGTGCTGTGGTTTTACCGGCATCATCTTGCGACCGGCGCATTCTGGGCCAACGTCATCTGGGCCGGTATCAACCTTGGCCTCGCCGGCGCCGTGGTGCGCTTTACCCTGCGCAAGAAACATCGCCGCGTTGAGTACCGGTTCCCGATTCCGCTGCCGGCCATCGTCACGATCGCGGATGATTCGCGCCTGCTCGGGCTGGTCGAGGATATCTCATCGGACGGCTGTCGCCTGATTTCCGAGACGCCGATCGAGGAAGGCCGCACGGTCAGCGGCGAAATTTTTCTTCCCGGCGAACGCCTCAGGATCAAGGCGCGCGTGCAGCGGTATGCGGAACCGGTGGATCAACAGCGTTACCCGGAGGCGGAGCAGGCGCGGCGGCCGTCGCGCAAGAAGCTCCAGTACGGTTTGGCGTTCGAATGGGAATCCCCGAACGATGAGATCCAGATCGAAAACTTTCTTTACGGCTCGGATATGCAATGGCGAATCCTCGACTTGCGCGAGGCCGTGACGACTCCCGTGGCATGGCTGGTGTCGCACCTGACCCGCGACAGAGAGGGGCTGGCCCGGATATCGCCCAGGGAGTGGTTGCCGGTCATCTACCATCAGACCGGCTCCGGTAACCGCGCCGACAGCTTTGCGGTGTTGTCGCGCAGCGACTGGGGCCGAGAGTCCGCCAGACTCGTCGTGTTTGAGGCGCTGCCGGAACGGGCACGCCTGGAAATCTACATATTCGGCAGGATGCCGGAGAACAAGCTGTTCGGAGAGGTGACCTCGGTACGTCGATTGGCGGGGGCGACAGCCACGGTCTACATCGCCGAGGTGGCGTTCCGGGCGAACAATGCCGCCGATAGCGGCCAGCGTCGCGGCGGACGCCGCGTGCCCAAAGTCATGCCGGGGTTGGCCGGTCTCGCGCTGCTGATCGCGCCGCTGACCATGGTCTGGGCCAAGGATTGGATAGGGCTCGGCGGGCTGGAAATCGCGCAAAAGCACAACAATTACGCCTATCTTGGCGCAGTGGCGCCGCTGCCGGCCACGCCCGGGTTGGGGCAGGGTTGGGTACAGCGCTACTGGCTCGACTGGGTGGAATACACGTTTAACTCCAACGGCGAAGTTCATGCCCGTTCGCCCGGATTCGCGGCGTCCCTGGGCTATCAGCGGGCCGATACCCTCGGTTACTGGGCTGCCTACGCCGGTGCCGGGTATCGCCGTACCACGCTCGACCCGGACCGGCCGGACGCCAGCGTGCGCGGAGGGCAGTCTTCCCTGCAGCTGCTGGCGGAGACCGACCGGCGTCTGGGTCAGTTTTGGCGCTTCGTGGGGGCAGTGCAATACGCCGGCGGCCCGGACAGTTACTGGACTCGCCTCAAGATGCTGCGCGCTACTGCATCCGAAGCGCTCTGGCACGGCCCCGAGGTCGTTTTTCAGGGCGATCCGGATTACCATGCCACCAAAATCGGCTACAGTCTCGATGGCTGGAATCTCGGAAAAGATTTAACAGCTACGTTTAAGTTTGGGATTATTAAGCAAAAAGATATCGAGAACCGGCACTATGTCGGACTTGAACTGGTACAGGTGTTTCGGTCAAAATAGCGCAGGTATCGCGCGCATAACGGATTCGCCGTTTCACTCATTATCAGGATGTACCGGCGGAGGACGTTATGTTGGCAGGAAGAAAATCCGGACATTTTCCCGTTTTTGCTGTGGCACTGCTGCCAGCGCTGTTCGCGGCCCCCGGCCAGGCGGCTACGGTCTATTTCAACGATTTTCAGGGAATGGTCGGCAGCGAGTGGTCCCAGACCAGCGTAACGGCGGCCCCTAACCCGGATTACGCCGGCAACCGCAAGTTCCTGGGCGAGTTCGGCAATGACGTCGTCAGCCTCACGCTCAACAATCTCCCGACGCATACCCAGCTGTCGCTGTCATTCCAGCTTTACTTGATCCGGTCCTGGGACGGCAATGACACCACGGTGGTCAACGGCGATCCGCTGGGTCCGGACACCTGGAGCCTGGGCGTGGCAGGCGGTCCGAGCCTGTTGAGCGCGACCTTCAGTAACGGCAACCCCGCCGGCCAGACCTACGGCGGCGCGTTCTCGAGTTACACCTACACCGCGTTCACGCCTTGCACCGCCTATCAGGGTTACTCGGGTCCTGGCCAATACGGGCCCATGACTGGGGCGAACGAGTGCTATTCGCTTGGGTATTACTTCGACGATCCGAACCTGGGCAATCAGGCCATGGATTCGGTGTACAACCTGAATTTCAGCTTTGCCCATACCGGCAGTTCCATCACGCTCAACTTCGCGGCGAACGGTTTGCAGCCCCTGCTGACCGATGAAAGCTGGGGGCTGGATAACGTCCAGCTCGACATGACCCCGGTGCCGTTGCCCGGCGCCTTCGGTTTGATGCTCGCCGGACTGGGCGCATTCCTCGGTCTTGCGCGCCGGCGATCCTTCGGTCGCTGATTCAACCCGCATCAATCACGTTGCACGATTGGAATTCCCGCTTATCCGGGGGTGCCTGGATAATGTGAGATCGGCTATGCTTCGGGCTTCCGGAGAGGTGGCCGAGTGGTTTAAGGCGGCGGTCTTGAAAACCGTTGACGGGCAACCGTCCGGGGGTTCGAATCCCTCCCTCTCCGCCAATTTCGTCACACCGCTGAATTATTCATTTGTTTCGTGGCCACGAGTTTTTTCAGGATCCCGGTGTGCTGAGTGCCCTGGCTCGATGAGCGCGATGCTCACTGGGCCTTGCGACTAGGCACCGCGGCTGGATCGGATTACGGCAATACGTGCCGATACTGAAATTGCGTCTCGCTCTTATGCGCCGAGCCCGGACGCTGTATCTGCACGTCGATCAGGAACGGTCCCGGTTCCGGCATGATAAAAAAGTTGCCATACGTCATGGCTCCGGCGATTGCCATCGGTTCCAGTGTTTTGACCGCGCCGGATACGCCCGATGCACCCATCTCCCGTACCCGCGCGCTGACGGCCGCATCTTCGATGCGTTTGCCGCTGGCGTTATCAAACAGCGCCACCATCACATGATGGCAATGTTTCACTACCGGAACACCGCCGTGCATTTGGCGTTCCGGTCCCTGGATCAACTCGCATGGGACGACCCCAAGATAAATGCCAATGCCATCGATAACCCGGTCGTGCTCATCGAGGGCGACAGCCGTCGATACATTGATCAGCCCTGCAACAATTATCAGCAGCACCAGACGGAACGCCTGGTATATCGTTAAACGGGAAATGTTCATGGCGATTCTCCTTGTTGCTAATCTGATCGAAATGTCATTCATTCGCCGGGTACCGGGCACAGCGCCCGAAGAAGGATGATAATAAGAAATATTCTGATTGTTTGTCCGAGCAACGATCAGCAGAACTCCAAGGTGGCATCGAAATATATGCTACGTCACAGAATTCGTCGGAGGGTATGACAAATATCAATAAACGAAACCCGCTTGCTGATAACCATAAAAAGAATTAATTACGATCGATTGCAATAATGCATAAATCCCGTTTGTTACCTCGGAATATAAAGGAATCGGAAAGGCTTGGGCGGGAGAAGGGTTGGCTCATGTCGCTGCGCGCCGAAAAGATCTTTTCACTTGTGTACGGACATGCGGATACGGCAGTTACACGAATTGGAAAAAACACGCACCGCGGATCCTTCGGGCAAAGTTGCGCTCCCGTTTCGATGCAACAAGACAGCATTGCCAGCTACGGTACCTCGCTTGTATTGCTTGCGAGGCTGAGGATGCAAATCGGGCGTGTGTCGCAGGTCCAGGTTATCCTATTCTGTCCACTGTTTATCAATCATAAAGTTCGTATCTCCTGATTTTCTACCTCTTTTCGGATATCCGTATCGAGATAGTTTTTCATGCCGCCTGACCGATATCCCGGGTATAATTCAACCCATGGATTTCCTTCCGGTTTTTCTCAATCTGAAAGGGCGCGCCTGTGCCGTGATCGGCGGCGGGGAGGTCGCTTCCCGCAAGGTTTCATTGCTGCTGAATGCCGGGGCGCAGGTCACGATTCACGCGCCGGAGCTGGGCGAGACCATCCGCCGCTGGGTAAGCGAAGGCAAGGTCCGGCATAGCCCGCAGGCATTTCGCGCCGAGGCGCTCGACGGCTGTGCGCTGGCGATCGCGGCGACGGGTGACCGCGCGGTCAATCGGCAGGTTTCGGAGGCCGCCAAGGCGAGAGGAATTCCGGTCAACGTCGTGGATCAGCCCGATCTCTGCACCTTCATCATGCCGTCGATCATCGACCGTGCCCCGGTGGTCGTGGCGGTTTCAACTGGCGGCGCATCGCCGGTGCTGGCGCGCCTGATTCGCGCGCGCCTTGAAACCCTCATTCCCGCGGGCTACGGTCGCCTGGCGCAGCTGGTTGCCGCGTTCCGCGACAAGGTCAAGCAGCGCTTCCAATATCCCGCGCGCCGGCGCCAGTTCTGGGAAGACGTATTGCAGGGGCCGGTCGCCGAGCTGGTTTATTCCGGGCAGGAAGCCGCGGCGCACAAGGCCTTGCAGGAGCGGATCGACGCCATCGACGGCAGCAAGGCTCCCGTGGGCGTGGTCTACCTGATCGGCGGCGGCCCGGGCGATCCGGACCTGCTGACTTTCCGGGCGCTGCGCCTGATGCAGGAGGCGGACGTGGTGGTTTACGACCGGCTGGTGTCGCCGGCGGTGCTGGAACTGGTGCGACGCGACGCCGAGCGCATCTACGCCGGCAAGGAACGCGACAACCACGCGATTCCACAGGAGGACATCAATCATCTGCTGGTGCGCCTGGCGAAGGAAGGCAAGCGCGTGGTGCGCCTCAAGGGCGGCGATCCGTTTATCTTCGGTCGCGGCGGCGAGGAGATCGATACGCTCGCCGCCGAAGGCGTTCCATTCCAGGTCGTGCCGGGCATTACCGCGGCCGCCGGCTGCGCGGCGTATTCCGGCATACCGCTGACGCACCGCGATTACGCGCATTCGGTAGTCTTCGTCACCGGCCACCTGCAGGACGGCACGGTGAACCTCAACTGGCCGGCGCTGGCGCAGCCGGATCAGACGGTCGTGTTCTACATGGGTCTGCACGGCGTTGGCATCATCTGCCGCGAGCTGATTCGCCACGGCCTGGCGCCGTCCACTTCCGCCGCGCTGGTGCAGCAGGGCACCACGCGCAATCAGCGCGTGCTGACCGGCGATCTCGAATCGCTGCCTTCGATCGTGGAGAAAGCGCAGGTCAAGGCGCCGACCCTGATCATCGTGGGAGACGTGGTGCGGCTGCGCGAACGGCTTAAGTGGTTCGAACCGACGGCGCCCAACTGAGAAGCAATAACAAGCGCCCCATTTGTTGAAGCCCTAGGAATTTCCGTTAGCTGAAGGCTTTTTTCGGCCGAGGCCGTGCTCGACTGCGATCACGGCCGCTTCCACCCGCGAATGCACGCCGAGCTTGCGCAGGATCGCCTTCACGTGCAGCTTCACGGTGCCGTCGGTGATATTGAGCGCGCGCGCGATCATCTTGTTGCTTTGCCCCTCGGCGACGTGGCTCAGGATTTCCATCTCGCGCGGGGTCAGGTCGGAAAGCGGGGCGGTCGAACGACGCGGCGGTTCGCTCGTCTGGCCCTGCACGATGCGCGCGAGCGTGCCCACCATTTCCTTGGCCACCACGTTGTCGCCGCGCAGGGCGGCTTCCAGCGCCGGCACCAGGTCCTCGGGATTCATGTCCTTGAGCAGGTAGCCTTCGGCGCCGCCGCGCAGGGCAGCGCGCAGGTCGGCATCGTCACGGCTCATGGTCAGCATCAGCACCGGTATCGTGACGTTGCTGGCGCGCAGTTTCGCCAGGGTTTCGATGCCGTTCATGCCCGGCATTTTGACGTCGAGCAGGATGATGTCGGGCGCCTGCGCCAGCGCCTGTTTCACCCCTTCCTCGCCGGTGCCCACCGACGCCACCACCTCGACACCTCGGCTGCGCAGCAACTCCTCCACGCCCTTTCGAACCAGCGCATGGTCGTCAATCAGCAGTACACGCAATAGTCTGGCTCCTCTGTGTTTTTATTTTGCCGCGGCGGTTTTGGCGGCGGCCACGGGAAAAGTGAGCACGACGCGGGTGCCTTCGCCCGCCTCGCTTTCGATGGTCAGTTCGCCGGGCAGACGCGCAGCGCGCTCGCGCATCACCGACAGGCCGATGTGCTCCCCGGGGAGCGCGTCGGAAACGGGCGTCATGCCCTCGCCGTCGTCCTCGATCAACAGGCTGTAGGTGCCGCGACCGTCGCCGTTCAGCAGGATTCGGACGTTGAGCGCGTGGCTGTGCTTGCGGATGTTGGACAGCGCTTCCTTGACGATGTGGAAGATCTGACTCTCCTGCACCGGCGTCAGGCTGAGCTTGCGACATTCATTGTGAAAGAAGACATTGATGCCGGTTTCCTGGCTGAAGCGCTCGACCATGCCGGCCACGGCCGGCACCAGGCCGCGCTCGTCGATCTTCAGGCGATAGTTCGCCAGCAGCTCGCGCAGGCTCGCGTGCGCCTCCTCGACCGCGGTGCGCAGGTTGCGCACCTCGTTCTGGGCGCCGCGCGCGTCCTTGCGGTGCAGCGATTCACCCAGCATTTTCACCTGCAGGCGCATGCCAACCAGGGCCTGCGCCAGCGAGTCGTGCAACTCGTTTCCGATGATGTTTCGTTCTTCCATGATGGCGAGCTGGCGCGCATGGTTGTCGAGCCTGGATTTCTCGAGCGCGAGCCCAAGGTGCTTGCCGACGCTGTTCAGAAGGTCGTGGATGTCCTCGCCGAGCACCGCCATCGGCCGGTCGAGAAACAGGTTGTACACGCCGACGATGCGGTCCTGATAGGTGACGGGCACCACGACGAACTCCTGGCAGTCGCGCTTGAGCATGGGCAGGCCCAGCAGCTTGGCGCACGGCTGGGTGCCGCGCTGGATGCGGATGCCGCCTTCAGTGGCGGTCCAGCCGCACTGGCACAGGCTTGTGTCCATCAGCCGGTCCTTTTCCACGACGTCGGCGGCCAGGCCGCGGCTGGCGACGAGGCGCGTCTGGCCGTCATCGGTGAGCACGCGCACGGTCGCGGCACGGGCGTCGACCAGCTCGATGAAAGTGTCGAGAAAGCTTTCCAGCAGTTTGTCGAGGTCGCCGGGCTGGCTCAGGCTGGAGGCGACGTCGTACAGGATGTCGAGTGATTGCGTCTTGCGCGCCAGACGCACCGTCTGGGCGCGCACGTGTGCGTCCATCTCCGTTGTCAGCGACTTGAGCTCATCGCTCAGGCGATTGATGTCGAGCGCCAGTTCGCGGAACTCGCCGTTCAGCGGCACCGGAATGCGCGCCGAGAGATTGCCGCCGCGCATGCGCAGCGACCAGTTGCGCAGATGCGCCAGTGGTTCCACGAGATCGCGCCGCACGCGCGCGATGATGAACCAGATGAGCGCCAGCCCGGACACGGTCAGCAGCGCCAGCGCGGCGTACAGCGACGTCGAGTACTGCGGAAAGCTGATGACAATGAAGGCGGCC
The DNA here is from genome assembly GCA_050257795.1 of Bacteroidota bacterium. GTDB lineage: Bacteria > Pseudomonadota > Gammaproteobacteria > Acidiferrobacterales > Sulfurifustaceae > Sulfuricaulis. Next base: position 7,518 of record JBLMXN010000115.1, on the reverse strand, counting down.
GCGCCGACCGCGGCGAAGATGAGCGCGAGCGTGAGCAGGGGCAGGGTCAGGCGATTCACGAACAGCCGATAGGACTTCCTCCGCCAACCATCGGCCGGTGGAATCATCCAGGCTGCCAGCCGGGTCTGATTGGGTTCCGATGAGGTGCTCATGTCTTTGCCTGCACCCGGGGACGGTAATATCCGATGAACATTAGCCGGATAGATTAGCTGTGCGGCTGGATGGCGTCCAGCAAAACCGCCGCAAAGCCCTGATTTTCAGAGGGTACTGGCCGGGTTGGCGTGCCCCGGGTTTGTCGCTGGCGCGAATGGGTCGGATCGAGCGCGCAGGCGGGGCTCAGCCGCCCGCGGGAGCAGGTCTGTCCTTGTCGGCCGTCGCGGCGTGCGCCGGGTCATTCGGGTTGACGAAGATGAACTGCGGTTCACCCGGGTTGATCTCGCCGTAGTCGAGGGTGGCGCCCATGAGGAAGTCCTTGGCGGCGTTGGCGACGCAGAGCTTGATGCCCTCGGACTCGATAAAGGCGTCGTCGGCTCCGAGCTCGTCGAAACCCATGCCGTAGACGAACGTGCCGTCGTCGTTGCGACGCACGGCGATGCGCAGGTACATGTCCTGCGAATTCGTGACTTCCGCCGATTTGCGGATCTGGGCGGCGGCTTCAGGAGTGATGGTAATGATCATGATGGATCCTCGGGCGACGATTATAACTTAAAACTTCATGTCGAAACTTCATGGCGAGCTTGCCGCCTGACGCCGGTTTGCCCCATGTCGTTGCGTGCGCACGAACTTCACGAAGCGCTCGGCCCAGTGATTGCCTTCCAGGTCGCGCAGGTGCGTGTAGCAGCCGAGCAGGTTCTTGTGGACTATGCCGTCGTGCTTGCCGTCGATACCGCTGCCGCGCAGTACCTCGTAGGCGTATACCAGACCGGGCGGGAGATTCTCCAGGCTGGAATAATGGAACTCGTGGGCGCGGATTTCGGCCGCCGCATTCGGCGGTGACGGCCACGGACTCCTGCCGGTTTCGCGCAGCATCACGTAGCCGCGTCCCATCGGGCGTTTGTGCATCACGGTGTCGCCGGGAACGACGCCGACCATCTCGCAACGTTTGCCGTCCCAGGAGAGGCTGCGCGACAGGTACATGAGGCCGCCGCATTCGGCGTACGCCGGCATGCCGTTTTCGATGGCCTGGCGGATTTCACGCCGTAGCGAGGCATTCGCTTCCAGCTGTTCCATGAAGATCTCGGGGAACCCACCACCGATCAGTAATGCGTCGACCGCCGGCAGCGCCGCGTCCTTCAAGGTATCGATAAACACCAGCTCGGCGCCGGCGTTGCGCATCGCTTCGAGGTCGCCGGGATAATAAAACGCGAACGCGGCGTCGCGCGCGATGGCGATGCGCACGTCCGGTGCCGGCGCGGAACGGACGACGGGCGGTGCAGGAGACGGCGTCGACAGCGCCGGGGCCTGCGCGGCCACAGCCATCAGATTATCGAGGTCCACGGAGGCCGCGACCTGCGCGGCGATGGCGTCGATCCGCGATCTGGCGCCGGCAGCCTCGTTGCTGGGCATGAGGCCGAGATGGCGTTCGACGATCGCGAGGTTCTCGTCGTAATGCACGGCGCCGAGGACGCGGACATTCGTGTAGTGTTCAATGACGGCGCGCAGCTTGGACTCGTGGCGCGAACCACCCAGCTGATTGAGGATGACGCCGGCGATGTTCACGTCGCGGTCGAAGGCCTGGTATCCGAGAATGAGCGGGGCGATCCCGCGGGTCATGCCGCGCGCGTCGATCACCAGCACGACCGGGGTTTGCAGCAACGCCGCCAGGGCCGCGTTGCTGTTGCTGCCGTCGAGGCTGAGACCGTCGTACAGCCCCTTGTTGCCTTCGATGATGGCGATGTCGGCGCCCTGGGAACGCACCGCGAAGGTACGCCGGATTTCGTCATGTCCCATCAGGTAGAAATCGAGATTGTGGCAGTCGCGCCCGGCCGCCAGCGATAGCCACATCGGATCGATGAAATCCGGACCCTTCTTGAACGGCTGGACGACGTGGCCGCGCGCGCGCAGGGCGGCGCACAGGCCGATGGACAGCGTGGTTTTGCCCGAGGACTTGTGTGCGGCGGAAATGAGCAGACGGTTCATGCCACGCCCTTGAGAAGAATGTGGGGCCGAAGATTAACGTCAGGGAACGCTGATCGCAAAACCGGCGCGTGTTCGGCCCCGGATTCTTCGGCGTTTATCCGCGACTTGGCTTCTGTCTCAGGCTGCGGCAGCTTGTTTCTTGGCCGCCGCTTCATGGTGCGGATCGGCGTCGGCATCCGACAGGCTCTGCGGCAGGAACGGCAGCGCCTTCAGGGCGAAGGCCGCGAGCGCCAGCGCCAGCGCGAATCCGCCGACGCCCAGGGCCACTTCCGGCAGGCTCGGCGCATAGGTGGCGATCTGGCCGTCGAAGAAGATGCTGGCCACCACCGTCTTGCCCGGGAACAGCGGCATCGGGTACGCCTGGCCACCGATGATGGTGACGTACATCTGCGCCAGGCCGCCGAGGGTGACCAGCACCGCCGCCAGCGCCACCATGGCGCGCGACTTGCCCAGACCGGAAAACAGGATCACCAACGGGATGATGCCGCCGAGGACGATCTGGCCGAACCAGAACATGGTCGTGAACTGGCCGCCGTGCAACAGGATGAAGCCTTCGATGCCGTGACGCTGGGTGATGTACAGGTTGGTCAGGTGGTACACCGCGACGAAGTACAGCACCGCGGCGACGAACACGCCGAGCAGGTTGCGCAGGCGCCCGAATACCACGTCGCCGAAGTCGCGTCCGCTGCCGCGCATCGCGGCCATCAGCACCAGCATGAAAATTGCCAGACCGTAGGCAAACGACATAATGATGAACATCGGCGCCATGACCGCGGTGTCGTAGGCGTCGCGCGCCACCAGGAAGCCGAAGATCGAGCCGGTACCGGTGGTGAGAGTGAGGCGCCAGATGAAGGCGAACATGCCGACCGGCTTGCTGTAGTCGTTCATGCGCCGCTCCATCATCATCCACAGGTACACCGCGACGACCGCGAAGAAGCCGGTGTAGAGGAAGATATTCCAGGCGAAGATCGACTTGAAGTTGTAATAGGTCATCGCCACGGTGAGGCGGTCCGGGCGCCCGAGGTCGAGCACCAGCACCGCGAGGCCGCCGGCGAGCAGCGTGAGCGCCAGCAGGCCGGAGAGGCGCGACAGCGGTTTATACAGCTGCCGTCCGAAGACCGATGCGATCGAGGCGACGTTGAGCGCGCCGGAGGCGGCCACGATCAGGAACACCGCGAACACGTGCGGCGTGCCCCACACGATCTGGTTCGACATGCCGGTGACCCAGTGGCCGTTGTGCTCCATGTACAGGGCGGCGCCGAGACCGATCAGGACCAGCGCGCCGAGTATGCCCAGCACCGCGTAGAAGCCCGCGGCGCGTCCCTCGAGTTGGCGATAATGCGTGTGTGCCATGCGTCAGATTCCCTGGTAACGCACGCCGGTGTTCAGATTCAGGTCCGGGCGCAGCTGGGTGGAGGGAGCGGAGGCCAGGCGTTTGCTGATCTCGCTGGTCTTGTCGTTCAGGTCGCCGAAGGCCATGGCCTGGTGACCATCCTTGTCGCAGGCCTCGACGCAGGCCGGGATGCGCCCGGCGTCCACGCGATGCACGCACAGGGTGCAGGATTCGACCGTGCCCTTGCCGCGCGGGGCGTAGGGTTTCTGGTTGGTGGTGTCCTCGTGCACGAACGAGCGCGCCTTGTACGGGCAGGCCATCATGCAGTAACGGCAGCCGATGCAGATGTGCTTGTCGACCAGCACGATGCCGTCGGCGCGCTTGAACGAGGCGCCGGTGGGGCAGACGTCGACGCACGGCGGTTCCTCGCAGTGCTGGCACAGCACCGGCAGCGTCTCGACGTAACCGGTATGGTCGTCCTTGAGCGTGACCTTGCGGATCCATTGCGGGTCGGTGGCGGGGCGGTTGTGCCCGTACCAGCCGTTTTCCGTGCTGCACGCGGTGACGCACGCGTCGCAGTCGTTGCATTTGCTGATGTCGATCAGCAGCCCCCAGCGCTGCAGGCTGCTGGCGGCTTCCTCCGGCGAGCGGGCGTTGGCCAGCTCGATGAGGCGCAGGCCGGGCGCGGCCGTCATGGCGGCAACCGCGGCGCCGCCGAGACCGATGAACTGCCGGCGGCTCAGGCTCATGGTTGATCTCCCTGGGGGCGTTGGTTGTCGGCCGACAGGCGCATCATGTTTGCCAGGCGCGACGGCGCGGCTTCGGCGGCTTTCGGCGGCTGGCCGTTGTTTTCCGGGGACGGCGAATGACAGCTGAAGCAGTCGATGGTGACGGCGGCGTACTGGTGGCAGGAGGCGCAGAAGCCGTCCTTGCCGAGCACGCTGTTGGTCTTGGGGTCGGCGTGGCAGTCGACGCAGTTCGTCAGCTGGTATTTCTCCGTGCGTATGCCCTTGTGCATGGTCTCATCGCGCTGATGCAGGATGTACTTCATGTGATTGCGCCGCATGTCCTCGGTCGGGCGCACGCACTTGTCACCTTTGAAAGTTTTTATCGTCGGTCCGATGCTGCCGGCCTTGGCGGCGGTTTCCGCCGCCAGTACCGATCCGCCCGCGAACCAACCCGCGGCAACCAACGCCAGCACTCCGGCCAGGATTGTTGTTTTACCCCTCACGCCTCACCCCTTGCGCCTGACGGATTTAGTGATCGCCCATGCCCATCTTGATGTAGCCGGTGGGGCAGACGTCGGCGCAGATGTGACAGCCGATGCACAGATCGTAATCGGTGTACACGTAGCGTCCCATCGTCGCCTCGCTCTTGGGCGTGCGCTTGACCGCCGTCTGCGGGCAGTAGATCACGCAGTTGTCGCACTCGAAGCACAGGCCGCAGCTCATGCAGCGTTTGGCCTCGGCGACGGCCTGCGGCTCGTTCAGTCCCTGCATGCGTTCCTTGAAGTGTCCGAGCACTTCTTCGGCACTCGGCACCATTTCCACGCGCTTGTTGCGCGGCGTGAACTCGAAGTGCCCGAGGAACAGTTCGTTCGACTGGCATACCTCGGAGTCCGAGCGGTCCTCGTAGTTATGGATCGCGAAACCGCCGACGCCCTTGCCCTGTTCCGACGTGCCCCAGCGACCGCGATAAGTCGGAATTTCGGTGTCCGGGCCCTGCGGCTTGAATTCCTGCGGTGTCAGGCCGACTTCGTTCAGCTTCTCGAGCAGGTTGAAGTGATGCACGTCCACCTTCGGGCGCTTGCCGAGGTCTTCCTTCTTGAGGTAGTGGTCGATGGTATCGGCCGCGATCGAGCCCTGGCCGATAACGGTCGTGAGCAGGTGCGGACGGATGATGTCGCCGCACACGAAGTGACCGGGTTTGCCCGGGATCTGATAAAACTTGTCCGAGTTGATCAGGCCCTTGCCGTTGTTGAAGTCTTCCATGCCGCGGAAGTCACCCATCTGGCCGATGGCGGAAACGATCAGGTCGGCCGCCAGATCCTGCTCGGTGCCGGGCTTCTCGACCGGCTTGCCGCTCGAGTAATCCAGCTCGATCACGCGCAGCGCCTTGGCGCGGCCCTTGTCGTCGAGGATGACCTTGACCGGTTGCAGCGAGCCGCGGATGGATACGCCTTCGCGCTGGGCATCATCGATTTCGTGCTTGGCGGCGTTCATCTTCTCCACCGGCTGGCGCGACATCAACAGCACCTCGGCGCCTTCCTTCTTCGCGGTCACGGCGACGTCGTGCGCGGTGTGCCCGAGCACCACGTATTCCGGACGCTCGGTTTCGGCCATCTCCTTGATGTAACCGAGACGGCGCGCCACCGAGGCCACGTCGATCGAGGTGTCGCCGCCGCCGATCACGACCACGCGGCCGGACACGGCTTTCAGGCGGCCCTGGTTGAAGGCCTCGAGGAAGGCCACGCCGGTGATGCAGTTCGGCGCCTCGGCGCCGGGAACGGGGAGGGCGCGCCCGGACTTGCAGCCGATGGCGAACAGCACGGCATCGTGATTCTTTTCCACGTCCTTGAGCGGCACGTCCACGCCGACGCGGGTCTTGAGCTTGACCTCGACGCCCATGTCGATGATGCGATTGATTTCGCCGTCCAGCGATTCGCGTGGCAGGCGGTAGCCCGGCACGCCGTATTTGGCCATGCCGCCGAGCTCCTCATGATCGTCGAACAGCGTCACCGCGTGACCCTTGCGGCGCAACTGATAGGCCGCCGCGAGACCCGCCGGGCCGCCGCCGATGATGGCGACTTTCTTGCCGGTGGACTGCTCGGCCGCCTTGAAGGCGTATTTGTTGGCGAGCGCGGTGTCGCCGATGTATTGCTCGACCGAGTTGATGCCGACGTAATCTTCCACGCTGTTGCGGTTGCAGCCGGTCTGGCACGGCGCCGGGCAGACGCGGCCCATCATGGACGGGAACGGGTTGGCTTCCGTCAGGCGGCGGAAGGCGTATTCCTGCATGGTCGTGCCCTTGGCCGGTTTCTCGATGCCGCGCACGATGTTGAGCCAGCCGCGGATGTCCTCGCCCGAGGGGCAGCTCGCCTGGCAGGGCGGGGTCTTGTGGACGTAGGTCGGGCACTTGTCGGTTTCATCGGCCTTGAAGATCTGGGCCTGCAAGGAATGCCATTCGTGGTCGCCGTCCTTGAACTTGCGGAAGGTGAATCCAGCCTTAGCTTCTTTGGTCTTGTCGGGAGCTGCCATTGCTATCTCCTGTCTGAACGTTCGTTAATCAGTGAAAAACTACGAGTTAGTTGGGCCCAATCGAATCGCCTTGCTGACCAGCCCGTGGACGCTGCCGATCATGTCCATCGGGAACTTGTAGTAGGGGAGCACCTTGGTGAACTGGCTCTTGCAAATCGCGCAGATCGCGGCGACGTGATTGACGCCGTATTCCTCGACCACCTGTTTCAGCGCCAGCATGCGCGGCGCTGCGCCCTTGACGCGCAGCTCCATCAGGTCGTCGGTCAGCAGTCCGCCGCCGCCACCGCAGCAGAATGTGTTCTCGTGGATCGTTTCCGGCGCCATGTCGTAGAACTTGTTGACGCAGGCCTTGATCACCTCGCGCGGGATGATGAACTGGCCGCCGGGCATGTTGCCCATGCGCGAGGCGCGCGAGACGTTGCAGGAATCGTGGAAGGTCACGACCTTGTCGTCGTTGGCGGATTTGTCGAGCGTTAATGCCCCGCGCTGGATCAGGTCATAGGTGAACTCGCAGATGTGCTGCGGGATCGGATATCTCTGATCCAGGAAGTCGAACGGCCCGATGAGCGTGTTCCAGAAGCTGTAGGCCACGCGCCAGGCGTGCCCGCATTCGCCGACGATGATGCGTTTGACGCCGAGGTCGAGCGCGGCCTCGCGGATGCGCAGGGCGGCGCGGTGCAGGTTCTCGTGCGAGCCGATGAACATCGAGAAGTTCGCCGCTTCGGAGGCGTGCGAGGACAGCGTCCAGGAGATGCCGGCGGCGTGAAACACCTTGCCGTAGCCGATCAG
>JBLMXN010000114.1:0-8975 GCA_050257795.1 Bacteroidota bacterium | reverse complement strand
GCCGCTTCATCCGGGCGACGTTTGCTTGCGGCTACAGGAAATCCTGCGCGTTCAGCGCCTGGCCGTGCACGTCGCGGCTGTCGGGTCCGAGCAAATAGAGGTAGGCGGGCATGATGTCTTCCGGGCGCGGCAGGTTCTCGGCGTCTCCGGCGGGGTAGAGACGCAGCCGCATCGCGGTGCGCACCGCGCCGGGGTCGAGGCTGTTGACGCGGATGCGCCCCTCGCTGGCCAGTTCGTCGGCCAGGATCTGCATCAGGCCTTCGAGGCCGAAGCACGCGACGCCATAGGCGCCCCAGTAGGCGCGCCCCTCGCGGCCGACGTCGGCGCTGGTGAACAGCAAGCGCGCGTCGGCGGATTTCGCCAGCAGCGGCAGGCATGCGCGGGTCAGCAGCCAGGCGGCGTGCAGATTCACCTGGATCACGCGGAACCAGGTGTCCGCCGGGTAGTGTTCGATCGGCGTGAGCGTGCCCTCGTCGGCGGCGTTGTGCAGCAGCCCGTCGAGGCGGCCGAATTCCTGTTCGATGGTCTGCGCCACCTGTTCGTAGTGCGCGGGTGTCGCCTGCGTCAGGTCGAGCGGCAGGATCGCCGCCTGCGGCCAGCCGTTGCGCTCGATCTCATCGTAAACGTTTTCGAGCTTGGCGGCGGTGCGGCCCAGCAGGATTACGCTGGCGCCGTGCTGCGCCAGCGTCAGCGCCGCGGCATGACCGATGCCGTCGCCGGCGCCCGTCACCAGGATGACGCGATCGGAGAGCAGATTGGGAGCGGGGGCGTAGCGTGGCATGAGCGGTTCCTGTCGGGCGATGAACGTGTCGTGCGGATCGTGGTCTGGGCGCGCATTGTAACGCAGGCCGCGGCGGCGCACAGTGGCCATTGCCGGCGGCAGCCATTATCATTCGCCCAGGCTCAATGAAGGAGGTCGCCATGAAGAAATTTTTCATCGGATTAGTGATCGGCGCGGTCGTTGCTTTCCCGCTCGGCATCAACTTCGGCAAGGACGTGCCGTTGTTCAGCAACCCGTTCGCCGCCAAGCCGGATATTTCCGAACGCGTCAAGGAACGGACCGAGGAGATGCTCAAGGACACCAAGGAGGCGATCCACGAGGCCACCAAGCCGGTCAAGGAGAAGATGGAAAAGTAAGTTTCTTACGCGAAGGTATTCTTGCCGTCGTCGTTGACGCAAATGCGGTTGCGGCCGCTGTTCTTGGCCATGTAAAGCCGGGCGTCTGCCACCCCCAGCAGCTGGTCGATGCTCTCGGCCGGGTCGACGCCGAAGGAGGCAATGCCGGCGCTGGCGGTGATCGGCACCACCTTGTCGCCGACGATGAATGGCTCGCGTTCGATCGCCGCGCGGATGCGCTCCGCCAGCACCGCCGTGCCCAGCCGGTTGGTGTCGGGCAGCAGGATTGCGAACTCCTCGCCGCCGATGCGCGCGACCGTGTCCTCGGTGCGCGTCAACCCCGAAAGAATGTGCGCGACCGCGATGAGCGCGTCGTCGCCCGCCTGATGGCCGTAGGTGTCGTTGATCTTCTTGAAATGATCGATGTCGAGCAGGACCACCGACAGGTCCGACACGTAGCGCCGTGCCGTCGCCAGGGCGCGGGCGCCATTCTCGAAAAAGGCGCGCCGGTTGCGCAGCCTCGTCAGCGGATCGGTGGTCGCCTGTTCCGCCAGCGCCCGGCGCGAGCCCTCGAGTTCGCGGATGGTGCGCGCCAGGCGGAAGTGCACGCCGACGCGCGCCTGCAGTTCCATCTCGTCGATGGGTTTGGTGATGAAGTCGTTGGCGCCGTTCAGGAACGCCAGGTTGCGGTCGACGTTGTCCTCGGCGGTGGTCATGACGATCACCGGCAGGTTCTTGTAGCGGCCGTCCTCGTTCTTGCGGATCTTGACCAGCAGCTGGTGCCCGGTCATGTTCGGCATGTTGATGTCGGTGATGACCAGATCGATGTCCGGGTTCTCTTCCAGCATGTGCCACGCCTCCACGCCGTCGCTGGCGTGCAGCATCTCGTAACTCCCGCTGAGATATTTCGACAGCAAGGCCGTCGTGGTGTGGGAATCCTCCACCAGCAGCAGGCGCGGCAGTTCGTCGCTTTTGGAGCCGTGTTCGGGCATGGTCGGGTGACGACAGGGTTAAAGGCAGCGTCACACAGAATATAGCACGCAGGGGAGGACCCCCTCCGGCGCGGCGCGCCAGCCCGGCCGCGCCGCCTTTTCGATGCGCTCCGGCTCTTCCGGCCGCTATTGCGCATCTCCGGTGTCGGATGCCGTGGCGTCGCCAAGCAATGCCCGCGCTTGCGTGTCGCTCAACTGCTCGACATTGCGCAGCTTGCGCTCGATCGTGCGGGTTTTCGACTCGGCGTCGCCCAGGGTACTGCTGACCGTATCCAGCTGCTTCTTGGTTTTCGCCAGGAGTTCACCGAACTTGCCGAACTCGGTTTTTACCGCCCCGAGCACCTGCCACACCTCGCTCGACCGCTTCTCGATGGCCAGCGTCCGGAAACCCATCTGCAAGCTGTTCAACAGCGCGGCCAGCGTCGTCGGACCCGCCACGGTTACGCGGTACTCGCGTTGCAGCCGGTCGGTCAACCCCGCACGGCGCAACACTTCGGCGTAGAGGCCCTCGATCGGCAGGAACAGCAGGCCAAAGTCAGTAGTGTGCGGCGGGGCGATGTACTTTTCATGAATCTTCCTTGCCTCATCGCGGATGCGGACTTCCAGTTGCTTGGCCGCGGCCTCGGCGGCCACGGGATCGGCGCGATCCTCCGCTTCCAGCAGGCGCTCGTAATCCTCGCGCGGGAACTTGGCGTCGATCGGCAGCAACACCGGTTGGTCGTCCGCGCTGCGTCCCGGCAGCCGGATCGCGAATTCAACCCGCTCGTTCGAGCCGGGCTTGGTCGCGACGTTCTTCGCGTACTGATCGGCAGTCAGCATCTGTTCCAGCAGATTCGCGAGCTGCACCTCGCCCCAGGTGCCGCGCGCCTTGACGTTGGTCAGCACTTTCTGGAGATTGCCGACATCGGCGGCGAGCGTCTGCATGTCACCCAGGCCCTTGTGCACCGCTTCGAGCCGTTCGCTGACGAGCCTGAAGCTTTCGCCCAGGCGCGTTTCGAGGGTCTTGTGCAGTTTCTCGTCGACGGTGAGGCGCATCTGCTCGAGCTTCGCCTCGTTGCCGGTCTGCAATTCCTTGAGCTTCGCTTCCAGGGTCGCCCGCATCTCGGCGAGCTTGTCCTCATTCGCTTTCGTCAGGCGGTCCAGCTGCCCGCTCTGCAGGCCGGCGATGTTGGCGATCTGCGTTCCGAGGGTCTGCTCCAGGCGCGCCCGGTCGTTGGCCAGATCGGCGCGGCCGGCGCCGCGCACCAGCAACACGATCAGCAATACAATGGCCGCCAGCAGGCCGGCCAGCAGCAACCAGGCAATCACTTCAGCGGGCATTGAGCCAGTCGAGAATGTCATGGGGTGTACGGATCATGCCGTCGGCGCCCCAGTTCTGCGGTGTTTCATCCTTGCCGATGTACCCGAACAGCGCCACCAGCGTCTGCATGCCGGCGTGCCGCCCGGCGATGATGTCGCGCTCGGCGTCGCCGACGTACAGGCACTGTTCCGCGCGGCTGCCGGCGCGGGTGCAGGCGAGCAGCATCGGTTCCGGATGCGGTTTGCGGTTGGGGACGGTGTCGCCGCTGACCACGCAGGCCGGCGCCGGCGCGAGTTCGAGCCGCGCCACCAGCGGATCGGTGAGAAACGCCGGCTTGTTGGTGACGATGCCCCAGTTGATGTCGCGCGCTGCCAGCGCCTTCAGCAGCGGCACGACGCCGTCGAACGGGCGCGTGTGACGGCACAGGTTTTCCGAATAGAGATCGAGGAAGCGCCGCCGCAGCCGGTCGAATCCGGCATCGCCGGGCCCGACGCCGAATCCGAGCCTGATCAGCGCGGTGGCGCCGTGCGATACCTCGGGGCGGATGATGTCATACGGCAGCGGCGGCTTTCCTTCTTCGCCTAATAGCACGTTGAGCGCATGCGCCAGGTCCGGCGCGGTGTCGGCCAGCGTGCCGTCGAGATCGAACAGGACCGTGCGGATTTTGGAAGTCATTATCAAAAAACTATGAATATTCACCGCCAAGGCGCCAAGAACCCCAAGGTTCCATTTTCAGATGACGGATATAAACAGTCTTTCCTGGCGATCTTGGCGCCTTGGCAGTTAATTTTTTCTTGCGGGTTCTACTCACCGCGGGTGCAGTAGGCGAGGTAGTTCACGTCCACGCCGCGGCCGAGCCGGTACTCGCGCGTGAGCGGGTTGTAGTGCATGCCGATCAGTTCGCGCATGCCGAGGCCCGCCCGCCGCGCCCAGTCTTCCAGCTCCGAGGGCTTGATGAATTTGAGGTATTCGTGCGTTCCCTTCGGGAGCAGATTCAAAACGTATTCGGCTCCAACTATCGCGAACAGCCAGGATTTCGGGTTGCGGTTGATGGTCGAGAAAAACACCTGGCCGCCCGGCTTCACCAGGCGGGCGCAGGCGGCGATGGTCGAGGCCGGTTCCGGCACGTGCTCGAGCATCTCCATGCAGGTGACGACGTCGTAGCGCTCCGGGCGCTCGCGCGCGATGTCCTCGGCGCTGACGCGCAGGTACTCGACTTTCCGGCCGGATTCCTTGAGGTGCAGCCGGGCCACCGCCAGCGGCGCCTCGCCGAGGTCGATGCCGGTCACGCTGGCACCGAGCGCGGCCATGCTTTCCGCGAGGATGCCGCCGCCGCAGCCGACGTCGAGCACGCTTTTGTCCTTCAGTCCGACGCGATCATTGATGTATTTGAGCCGCAGCGGGTTGATGTCGTGCAGCGGCTTGAATTCGCTGTGCGGATCCCACCAGCGCGCCGCCAGCGATTCGAACTTGGCGATTTCTTCCGGGTCGACGTTTTGGGCGGTTGTGGTCATGGATTCAGTCGTGCCGCAAAGGGGTCACTTTTCACCAGCGATGATTTTATCACGCCATTGCCCGGCCTTCTGCCCGAGCGCGGCTTCGTCAAGCGTGGTCAGGCGATGGTTCGCCAGCAGGCGTCTGCCGCTGACCCACACGTCCGTGACCTGGTTGCGCGTGGCGGTGTAGACGATTTGCGACACTGGGTCGTACACCGGCTGGCTGGCGATGTCCGCCAGGTCGATGGCCGTGATGTCGGCGGCCTTGCCGGCGGTGAGCGAGCCGGTGCGTGCCTCGAGGCCGAGCGCGCGGGCGCCGTTCAGCGTCGCCATGCGCAGCGCGGTGTGCGCCGGCACCGCGGTGGCCTCGCCGCTCGCGCCCTTGGCGAGCAGGGCGGCGATGCGCATCTCCTCCAGCATGTCGAGATTGTTGTTGCTGGCGGCGCCGTCGGTGCCGAGTGCGACGTTCACGCCGGCCGTCACCAGCGCCTGCACCGGGCAGAAGCCGCTGGCGAGCTTCAGATTGGATTCCGGGCAGTGGATCACGTTCACGTTCGCCTTCACCAGCGACTCGATCTCGTTCGGCTGAAGCTGGGTCATGTGCACCGCCACCAGGCGCGGGCCGAGCAGGCCGAGATCGGCCAGGCGCGCCAGCGGCCGCTTCTTGTATTGCGCCAGGCTGCCTTCGACCTCGTGCGCGGTTTCGTGCACGTGCATGTGGATCGGGATGTCGAGCTCATCGGCATACATGCGGATTTTTTCCAGCGGCGCGTCGGAGACGGTGTAGGGCGCGTGCGGCGCGAACGCGGTCGTGACCAGGTCGCTGTGGCGCAATTCGTCGTGCAGCCTGAGCCCTTTGTGCAGATACTCCTCGGCGTTCTGCGCCCAGGCGCTCGGGAAGTCGATCATGATCAGCCCGATGCAGGCACGCATGCCGGCGTCGGTGCAAACCCGTGCCGTGACCTCGGGAAAGAAATACATGTCGCTGAAACAGGTGGTGCCGCTTTTCAGCATCTCGGCGATCGCGAGCTCGGTGCCGTCGCGCACGAACGCCTCGCCGACCCACTTCGCCTCCGCCGGCCAGATGTGTTTGTTCAGCCAGTCCATCAGCGGCAAATCGTCCGCCAGCCCGCGGAACAGGCTCATCGCCGCGTGCGTGTGCGCGTTCACCAGGCCCGGGATCAGGGCGTGGTTCGACAGGTCGATGGTTTCCGTCGCTCGATAGTGCTTGGCGGCATCGGCTGTCGGCAGAACTTCGAAAATCTTTCCACCGAGGATGGCGAGGCTGTAGTGATCCAGCGTTTTGCCGTCTGGCTCGACAGGAATCACCCAGCGGGCGTTTATTATGGTGTCGATGGATTGCATGGTTATTTTCTGGCGTTGAGCGAGGGGAGTATACCGTATTATTTTGGTAATTCTTGACGGGTGTAAATCGCTTTGCGACGATGCCGGAATGTTATCAGCGCATCGAGAACATCGGCAAAATCCGGAAAACAACAGTTACTGCCGATTCCCTGTTTGGCGTGAATGCTGAGTATCGAATAGGATAGCGGCGCGTGACCACCAAAATCGTCTATCATTTTGAGTGGGACGAGTAGAAGGCAAGAACTAATCATTCCAAGCACAAGGTGGGCTTTCGTTTGGCCACTAGTGTATTTCGAGACCCGCTAGCGTTGACTATTTTCGATACTGAGCACAGCGAGAATGAGGAGCGGTGGGTCACATTGGGTCAGGCAGAAAATGGACAATATCTGGTTGTTGTCCATACACACGAGATAGTCACCGCGACCGAGGTCCGGATTCGCATTATTTCAGCACGCAGCGCAGACCGTCAGGAGATCCGCGATTACGAGAACGCGCCACGTTAGCGACTTGATGATACGATGCCATGAAACGAAGATATGCTTTCAGCAAGGGTGTTCGGGGGAAATTCTACAATCCCGACGCAGTTTTCCGACTGCCGATTTATCTCGATAAGAAGGTAGAAATCTACCTCGCTGCCAAAGCCGCTGCCAAGGGAATAGAGATCTCTGACCTTGTTAATGATCTGCTCAATAAGGAGATCGAGATCATCAAGGGCATGACTGCGCAAAAAGATTATCCTGAAACCGCTACGAAACTTGATCTTGCCCGCGCCTATATTGACATGGGCGATGTGGAAGGAGCCAAAGCTATACTCGATGAAGTTCTAAAAGAAGATAGTGATGAAAAGCGGGAGCATGGACGCTTACGTAAGACCAAGAACCGATAGTAATGAAAAGAGCCACGCTCGAATTACCGGAAAGTTCGAACACCTTAGCGAGGGGAACGACAAAAGAATAACGCGGGGTGATGTGTCACCCCGCAAGTCTTTTAGGCTTCGGCCGGCGCGGACTGCAAACAACTAACCTGCCAGGCGTGCCCTCCTGCTTATTTCGATTCGGCCTGGACCTCGACGCGGCGATTCAGCGCGCGGCCTTCGGCGGTGTCATTGCTCGCCACGGGATTCGACTCACCCATGCCGGAGAGCTCGATGCGCTTCTGGTCGACGCCGTGACTGACGAGGTAGTCCTCCGCGGCGCGCGCGCGGCGCATCGACAGTTCCCGGTTATATTCCTCGCTGCCGACGCTGTCGGTGTAGCCCGTGATCCGTATGGGCGCGCCTTCGGGAAGATCCTTGATCTGGACCAGGGCCTCATCGAGCCGTTGCTTGTCTTCCGCCTTGAGTTCCGCCTGATCGAAATCGAACTGGGCTTTCTCGGAGATGCTGATTTCCTTCCGCGGTTCGATGGCGGCGATTTCAGCAGCATTAGAAGGTCCAAGGGGACCGGTTTGCGCCACCGGAGCTTCTTCCTCGACTGCCGCGGGCGCGGCGGCGCGTGGAATCAGTTCCGGGTTGCATTCGGTGGTCGCCAGCTCCTGAGTCCAGTCCGAAGTGCGCACGCAATCATTGTTGCCGTCGCGCACGGCCTTTCCCGCGCCGTCATACACATAGCCGCGGCTCATAAGGTCCGACGCAGCGAAACTTTGCGGGGTTGCAACAATAAACCCGGCTGACGCCAGAATGGCCAATAATATTGATTTCCGTTCCATGTCAATTCTCCTTTTTGCAGATAGGAAAACCCCACGCGAATTTTTCGATCCAACGCCGATAGTGTGCAGTAGCGATATATTGGCAGGGCTGTACTTATGAGACCTTGATTTCGCGCAAAGTTGCATTTTTTCCGCTCTCGCGGGCGCGGCAAACCGGGTTTTTCGAACCATTGTTGATTTCCGCACTATGGTTATAATTCGGCTCCTGCATGGCTTTATCCCGCGAACAACCCATCAGCTACGATCGTATCCGTGCGGTCGAATGGATCGACGATGGCATTCGGCTCATCGACCAGCGCGTCCTGCCGGCACGCCTGGAGCATTTAAATATAAAAAATATTGTTGACGCCGCGCAGGCAATTCATGACATGGTCGTGCGCGGGGCACCGGCGATCGGGATCACGGCCGCTTATGCCGTCGTTTTGGCGGCGCGGGACCGCTTTAAGGAAGCCCCCAATGGCTGGCAGCAAACGATTCAACCGGATTTGAATCTGCTGGCTGAGGCGCGCCCGACGGCCGTGAACCTGCGCTGGGCGGTGGAGCATATGCGCGGCATCATCAATGCCGGCATCGCAGGCGATCCGGCGCCGCGGCTGCTGGCGGAAGCGCAACGCCTTCACGCCGAGGATATCGCCGCCAACCGGCGCATGGGCGAACTGGGCGCGGCCCTTATCGAAAAGGGCAGCGGCGTTTTGACGCATTGCAACACCGGCGCGCTCGCGACCGGCGGGTACGGCACCGCCTTGGGCGTGGTGCGAGCCGGTTATGCTGCCGGCCGGATCAAGGAGGTCTACGCCGACGAAACCCGCCCCTGGTTGCAGGGCGCGCGTCTGACCGCCTGGGAGCTGGTGCAGGAGGGCATCCCGGCGACCCTGATCGCCGACAGCGCCGCGACATATCTTATGAAACAGGGCAAGGTGGCATGGGTGATCGTCGGCGCCGACCGCATCGCCGCCAACGGCGACACCGCCAACAAGATCGGCACCTACATGACCGCGG
>JBLMXN010000113.1:0-6989 GCA_050257795.1 Bacteroidota bacterium | reverse complement strand
GTTTGTAGATCATCTGGCTCACGGAATTCTTGAGCAAAACCACGAATTGATCGAATGACTCGATCTGCCCCTGCAGTTTAATGCCGTTCACCAGAAAAATGGAGACCGGGACATGTTCTTTGCGCAGGGGCAGATCGAGTCATTCGATCAATTCGTGGTTTTGCTCAAGAACTCCGTGAGCCAGATGATCTACAAACATGCCATTTCCACGGTGGTTCCCAGCCGCCCGGTGAAGTTTCATTTTGAAGGTTCGGAAGACTCCGACACCAAAGGCCCTGGAAACGAATAACCGCTCGCCGACCTCTGTCACGGGCGCGCGCCGCGAGCGCGCGCTGCTCGTGCAGCTGCGCCTCTCCGGTCGTCTCGAACAGGAAGCGCTGGACGAACTGCGGCTGCTGGCGGAATCCGCCGGCGCCGAGGTCTGCGGTACCGTTCAGGGCAGCCGTCAGGTGCCGGACGCGGCCACCTTCGTCGGCAAGGGCAAGGCCGAGGAGATCCGGGACGCCTGCGCGCGCGAGCACGCCGACCTGGTGCTGGTCAATCACGAGCTGTCGCCGGCGCAGGAACGCAATCTCGAGAAGATCGTCAATTGCCGCGTGCTTGACCGCACCGGACTCATCCTCGACATTTTTGCGCAACGCGCCCGTTCCGCCGAAGGCAAGCTGCAAGTGGAGCTGGCGCAACTCGAGCACATGTCCACGCGCCTGGTGCGCGGCTGGACCCACCTGGAGCGCCAGAAGGGCGGCATCGGCCTGCGTGGTCCGGGCGAGACGCAGCTGGAAGTCGACCGGCGCCTGATCCGCGAGCGCATCAAGAAACTCAACGAGCGCCTCGAGCAGGTTTACACACAGCGCCGCAGTCGCCGCCGGGCGCGCCACAAGGTGCCGATCCCGACGGTTTCACTGGTCGGTTACACCAATGCCGGCAAGTCGTCCCTGTTCAACCGCCTCACTTCGGCCGCGGTTTACGCCGCCGACCAGCTGTTCGCCACGCTCGATCCGACCATGCGCCGGCTCGAGCTGCCCGGCAAGAGCGCCGTGATCCTGGCGGATACGGTCGGGTTCATCCGCCACCTCCCGCACGACCTGGTGGAGGCGTTCAAATCGACGCTCGAAGAAGTCGCCGAGGCCGACCTGCTGCTGCACGTGGTCGACTCCGCCAATCCCGAGCGCCTCGACCAGATGCAGCGGGTGAACGAGGTGCTGGCGGAGATCGAAGCCAGCGCGATTCCGCAGATCGTGGTGTTCAACAAGATCGATCTCACGGCCGAGGCGGCGCGTTACGAACGCGACGGCAACGGCCGGATTTCGCGCGTCTGGGTTTCCGCCCACAGCGGAGCCGGCCTGGATCTGTTGCAGCAGGCGCTGGCGGAGCATTTCCGCCAGCAACGCCAGCGTCACCGCCTGATGCTGCCGCCCGAGGCGGGCCGGTTGCGCGCCATGCTGTACGATCGTTTTCATGTCGTGGCCGAAACGCTTCTCGAATCCGGCGGCTGGCGTGTGGAGCTGTCGCTCGAACCGGAGCAGCTTGCATGGCTGCGTCAGCAACCTGATTTTCGCGAGTCGTATCTGATGTTGGAAGCCGAATCCGTCCTTGCTCCCACCGGTTCATGACCCTAGAATGCGGCTTTTTGCTGCATTGCCGCGCAAATCCAAAGGAGTAAATCGTGGCCTGGAATGAACCCGGCAAGTCCGGGGATAAAGATCCGTGGGGTCAGCGCCGCAAGCCGGATGGCGGCGGACCGGATCTCGACCGCATCGTGAAAAACCTCCAGCAGAAGTTCGCTGGCCTGTTCGGCGGCGGGGGCGGCGCGGGTCCGGCCAGCGGATTCGGCATCGGCCTGGTTGTCGTGGTGGCGCTGATCATCTGGGCCCTCACCGGCTTTTACGTGATCAACCAGGGCGAGCGCGGCGTGGTGCTGCGTTTCGGCAAGGAGACCGAGATCACCGATGCCGGCTTGCACTGGCATCTGCCGTATCCGATGGAGAAAGTCGAAAAGGTCAACGTGGAAAAGGTGTCCACGATCGAAATCGGTTATCGCAGCAATCCGCGCGGCGGCGGCAAGAGCAAGGTGCCGAAGGAAGCGCTGATGCTGACCGAGGATGAGAACATCATCGAAATCGAGTTCGCGGTGCAATACCGGGTGAACAACGCCGCCAACTACGTGTTCAACGTGCGCGACCAGGAAACGACCATCGGTCAGGCGACCGAGTCCGCGGTGCGCGAGGTGATCGGGCGCAGCACGCTCGACTACGTCTTCGAGAATCGCAAGAACGTCGAGGACAACGTCAAGCAATTGCTGCAATCCATCCTCGACAACTATCGCGTGGGGGTCGCGATCCAGGCCGTGGAGATGCAGCGGGCGCAGCCGCCGGAAGAGGTGAAACCGGCGTTCGATGACGCCGTCAAGGCGCGCGAGGACCGGGAGCGCCTCAAGAACGAGGCCGAGGCCTATGCCAACGACGTGATCCCGCGCGCCCGCGGCGCCGCCGCGCGCATGATGCAGGAGGCCGAGGGCTACAAGGTCAGCGTGATCGCGCGCGCCGACGGCGACGCGCGCCGCTTCACCCAGATCGCGAATGAATACGTCAAGGCGCCGAACGTGACGCGCGAGCGTCTCTATCTCGAGACCATGGAACAGGTGTTGTCCAACACGACCAAGATTTTTGTCGACCAGAAGGGCGGCAATAATCTGATCTATCTGCCGCTCGACAAACTCCTGCCGGCCGGCGTGCCGTCCGGCACGCCGACGCCGCTGGTGACGCCACCGCCGGAAACGGGCGGGGCGCCGGGCCTGCCGCTGCGCGACAGTTCCGCCGGCCGCAGCCGCACGGATTTACGCCGTCGGGAGACGACGCCATGAACCAATCGAAGCTGTTAGCGCTGCTGGGGATCGTTCTGCTGGTGGTGATCACGATCCATTCCACCTTCTACACCGTGGATGAGCGCGAGAAAGCCATCATCGTCCGCTTCGGCCAGGTGCTGCGCTACGACGACAAGCCGGGACTGCACTGGAAGACGCCGTTCCTGGACGAGGTGCGCTATTTCGACTCGCGCATCCTGACCCTGGACGCGGAGCCGCAGCCGTTCCTGACACAGGAGAAGAAATACGTCCTGGTGGATTCGTTCGCGAAATGGCGCGTGGTGGATCCGCTCAAATACTACCTGACGGTCGGCGGGACCGAGACCGGCGCGCGCCTGCGCCTCGAACAGCTGATCAACAGCGGCCTGCGCGACGAGGTCAACAAGCGCACCGTGCAGAGCGTCGTATCCACCGATCGCGCCAAAATCATGCAGCTCGTCACCGCCGCCGCCGACAAGGTGGCGCGCAGCTTCGGCATCGAAGTGGTGGACGTGCGGTTGCAGCGCGTGGATCTGCCGGATGAGGTCAGCCAATCGGTGTATCAGCGCATGAAGGCGGAACGTTCGCGCATCGCCAACGAGTTGCGCGCGCAGGGCGCGGAAGCCGCGGAGAAGATCCGCGCCGACGCCGAGCGCCAGCGCGAGGTGCTGCTGGCGGAAGCGTACGGCAAGGCGGAAAAGATCCGCGGCGAGGGCGACGCCAGGGCATCCGCGCTATACGCGGCGGCCTACAACCGCGCGCCTGAATTCTATTCGCTGTACCGCAGCCTCAACGCCTACAAGGAAAGCTTCAAGAACAAAGACGACATCATGATCGTCGATCCGAGCTCGGATTTCTTCCGCTACATGAAGAAACCCGGCCGGTAGACGTCCTCGCCGGGGATGGCTATGTGGCAAGACCTTTCGCTCGCGCTGGCGCTGTTGCTGATCCTGGAAGGTATCTTGCCCTTTCTCAGTCCGGACGGGCTGCGCAAGGCGCTGGCGGCGATTCACCAGCTGAGCGATTCGCAGCTGCGTTTCGCCGGCCTGAGCAGCATGCTGCTTGGCGTGGTATTGCTTTACATCGTTCACCGCTGATTGCGAACTTCCATGTCTACTAAAGACCGCTGGCTGCTGCCCGAAGGTGTTGACGAACTCCTGCCCGCCGAGGCGAGGCGGGTGGAGGAGATGCGTCGCCGTCTGCTCGACCTGTTCGCCGCCTGGGGTTACGAGCTGGTCATGCCGCCCCTCATCGAGTATCTCGATTCGCTGCTGACCGGCGCCGGGCGCGATCTCGACATCCAGACTTTCAAGCTCACGGACCAGCTCACCGGGCGCCTGATGGGCATACGCCCGGACATGACGCCGCAGGCAGCGCGCATCGACGCGCATTACCTCAAGCGCAACGCGCCGGTGCGACTGTGTTACGCCGGATCGGTGCTGCGCACGCGGCCGGAGGAGTTCGGGGGCTCGCGCGAGCCGTTGCAGCTGGGCGCCGAGCTTTACGGGCACGCGGGTCCCGATGCCGACGCCGAGATGCTGAGCCTGATGATCGAGGCCCTGCGCGTCGCCGAGCTGCGCGAACCGCACATCGACCTCGGCCACGTTGGCGTGTTCCGCGGCCTGGCGACCGCGGCCGGAATGAGCGCCGAGCAGGAAACCGAATTGTTCGACGCGCTGCAGCGCAAGGCGCGCAATGAAGTCGACAGCCTGCTCGCCGCGAGCGACATTGCCGCCGCATTGAAGTGCCAGTTGGCCGGCTTGCTCGACCTCAACGGCGCACGCGAGGTGCTGGCGGCGGCGCGTGAACGGCTGCAGGGCGCGCCGGCGCCGGTGACGCGCGCGCTCGACGAGCTGGAGGCAGTCGCCGCGCAGGTGGCGCGCCGCCCCGGCGCACCCGCGCTGTGTTTCGATCTGGCGGAATTGTCGGGCTATCACTATTACACCGGCGTGGTGTTTTCGGCGTTCGTGCCGGGACACGGACGCGCCGTGGCGCGCGGTGGGCGCTACGACGGCATCGGGCGCGCCTTCGGACGCAGCCGGCCCGCCACCGGTTTCGGCGCCGACCTGCGCCAGTGGTTGCGGCTGTCGTCCGCGACCGCGGCGCCGCTTGCCGGCATTCTGGCGCCGGACGGACCGGATCCCGCGCTGGCGGCCGAGGTCGCGCGCCTGCGCGCCGCCGGCGAGCGCGTGGTGATGCGCCTTGCCGGCGACAAGTCGGGTGCGGCCGAGTTCGGCTGCGATCGTCAATTGATCAATCAAAACGGCCGTTGGGTCGTTCAACCTATCAAATAAATCAAGCAGGGCATCATGGCCAAGAACGTCGTCGTGGTCGGCACCCAGTGGGGTGACGAAGGCAAGGGGAAAATCGTCGATCTGCTCACCGACCGCGCGCACGCGGTGGTGCGCTTCCAGGGCGGACACAACGCCGGGCACACGCTCGTCATCAACGGCAAGAAGACCGTGCTGCACCTGATCCCCTCCGGTGTGTTGCGCGACGGCGTGATGTGCCTCATCGGCAATGGCGTGGTGCTGTCGGTCGCGGCCTTGTTCGAGGAAGTCGACGAGCTCGCCCGCAACGGCGTGAACGTGATGCCGCGCCTGCACGTGAGCGAGTCCTGCCCGCTGATCCTGCCGTATCATGTGGCGCTCGATCACGCGCGCGAGAAAGCGCGCGGCAAGCAGGCCATCGGCACCACCGGCCGCGGCATCGGTCCGGCCTACGAGGACAAGGTCTCGCGCCGCGGCCTGCGCGTGGGCGATCTGCTCGACACCCGCGGGTTCCCCGACAAGCTCAGGAGCGTGATGGAGTATCACAACTTCGCGCTCAAGAATTATTTCCGGTTCGAGACGGTGGATTACGCAAAAACGCTGGACGAATCCCTGAAACTCGCCGAGCGGCTGCGGCCGCTGGTGGCCGACGTGCCCGAGCTGCTGCATCAGTACGGGCGCGAAGGCAAGCGCATCATGTTCGAGGGCGCGCAGGGCACGCTGCTCGACATCGACCACGGCACCTATCCCTACGTCACCTCGTCCAACACCTGCGCCGGCGCCGCCACCACCGGAAGCGGCGTCGGTCCGGGACAGCTGGAATACGTTCTCGGCATCACCAAGGCGTATACGACGCGCGTCGGCGCCGGCCCGTTCCCGACCGAATTGAACGACGGCGTCGGTGACCGTCTGGGCGAGCGCGGCAGGGAATTCGGCGCCACCACCGGGCGCAAGCGCCGCTGTGGCTGGTTCGACGCCGTCATCATGCGCCGCTCGAATCAGTTGAACGGCGTCACCGGCCTGTGCGTGACCAAGCTCGACGTGCTCGACGGGTTCGACGTCATCCGGATATGCACCGGTTATCGCTACGAGGGCAAGGTGCGTTCGACGCCGCCGAGCGGCGCGGACGCGCTGGCGAAGTGCGAACCGGTGTACGAGGAAGTGCCGGGCTGGACCGAATCCACGCTGGGCGTGCGCAGCTTCGACAAGCTGCCGGTGAATGCGCAGAAATATCTGAAGAAGATCGAGGAGTGCACCGAGGCGCGCATCGACATTATCTCCACCGGCGCCGAGCGCGACGACACCATCATCCTGCGGCATCCGTTCGAATAAAACTCGCCGGTTCGCGGTCGGGTTGCGGAGCGGCGCGACTAGTCGAGCCGCTCCGGATTGACCGCGAAGACCACGGGGTGGCATAAGCCGTTGATATCAAGATGGTCGATTGTCTGTGCCGCGGCGGATGCCCCGCAGCCGAATCAACGGCGCAATCAGCTGTCAAACAGGAAAGGATTCATGCAATGAATGAGCATTTTCATTTTTCCGGGAGTGCCGGTAGGATATTCGCGTGCGCCTGACGATGAAAACCGTTGCTCGTATCGCCGCGTTGCTGTTGCTGGCCACGTTGGCCGCGTGCGCCACGACCGCGAAGTTTCAGCAAATGATGGACGGTTACATCGGCGTGCCGATCAGCGACGTGCAGCTGCGTTTCGGATACAACTATATCGAGCGGCAACTGCCCGAAGGCGAGCGCGCCTTCACCTGGGTCTGGAAGGAGAAGGGCGTGTTCCCCGGGTACGAAACGCCGACCACCATTCAGACGTTCTCGTCCGACAAGGGTCAGCACGTCATCGTCATTCCCGGGACGTATTTCCCCCAGA
>JBLMXN010000112.1:0-2650 GCA_050257795.1 Bacteroidota bacterium | reverse complement strand
CGTTGAGCGCGTCGATCTGGCGCACGCGATCGTCTTCCTTGTCGGGACGGGTGAACTCGTGCTTGCGGATGCGGTTGCTGTCGTAGTCCGGAACCGAGGCGGCCGCGACGATGCCGGTCTGCCGGTGCGCGCCCATGATAAGGCGGTACACATAATAATAAGACTCGGCATCGCGCCGCAGCACGCCCTCGCGCAGCATGCGGTCGAAATTTTCCCGGCCCTTGGCGTATACCGCGCTGCCGTACGGATCGGTGCCGGCGGGCAGGTCGATCTCGGGCTTGGAGATGTGCAGAAAACTCCACGGCTTGCCGTGCGCGCGCACGCGCGCCTCGTCCGTGCTCAACACGTCGTAGGGTGGCGCAATCACATCGCGCGCGCGGCCGGGCGCCGGGCGCAGGCCGGCGAAGGGACGGATCAGGGACATATAGGTTAGTCGCTCATTGTCGAATTATTGGAAAGGTCTTTCCCCCTCATCCCCATCCCTTCTCCCGCCAGGGGAGAAGGGAGCGAGCCGAGCGCGCGGTGCGCGACCTCGTTTATCGGGCGCACATTCAAAACCAGTTGCCGGGAGAAATCAAACGGGTTGCACGCGTCCTTGCTGGCGGCACCGGCGCGGCTGGGCTAGCATACGCGCCAGTTTCCGACCTCTGACATCATTCACGATCCAATGGGCAAAACCTGCCGCAACTACCTCCCGCCCGAATGGGTGCCGCAAAGCGGGGTCATGCTGACCTGGCCCCATGTCCACGGCGACTGGGCCACGCGCTTGGCGCAGGTCGAACCCGCGTTCACCGAGATCGCGCGCCAGGTCAGCCGGCGCGAAAAGGTGCTGATCAACTGCTACGATCGCAAGCACCGCGATCATGTGCAGAAACTGCTCGCGGATTCCGGTGCCGACATGACACGGGTCATATTGCGGATCGCGCCGTCGAACGACACCTGGGCGCGCGACCACGGGCCGCTCACCGTGCTGTGCCAGAACGAGCCACTGCTGCTCGATTTCGGTTTCAACGGCTGGGGCGGAAAGTACGGCTACGAACTCGACAACCAGATCACGCGCAAGCTGTACGCCATGGACACCTTCGGCGACGTGCCGCTGCAAACCGTCGACCTGATCCTCGAAGGCGGCTCGGTGGAGGTCGACGGCTCCGGCACGCTGCTGACCACTTCGCGCTGCCTGCTGGCGCCGACGCGCAACCCGAAACTGACGCAGGCACAACTGGAACAACAGCTGCAAGAGCTGCTCGGCATCAACCACATTTTATGGCTGCATCACGGCTACCTCGCCGGCGACGACACCGACAGCCACATCGACACGCTGGCGCGCTACTGCGACCGCAATACCATCGCCTACGTCCGCTGCGACGACCCGGCCGACGAGCATTACGCCGAGCTCAAGGCGATGGAAGAGGAATTGAAAGCGTTTCGCGCCGCCGACGGCCAGCCGTATCGGTTGGTGCCGCTGCCGTGGCCGCGCGCCAAGTTTGACGAAGACGGGAACCGTTTGCCCGCAACCTATGCCAACTTTCTCATTATTAATGATGCGGTGCTCGCCCCGACTTACGAGGACCCTGCCGACGCGACGGCGCTCGCGCGGCTAAAGGAATGTTTTCCCGACCGCGAGATCGTCCCGGTCAACTGCCTGCCGCTCATCTATCAGTTCGGCAGTCTGCATTGCGTGACGATGCAGTTGCCGACAGGTGTTATTTGATTTGTTGCCATTCCCGCGAAGCTTGTCCCCGCATGTAGTAGGCGGGGAGCGGGAATCCAGGATGTAAACAACAAAAGCCGCCCGTAAGGTGGCTTTTTCATTTGTGTCGCCTGCGACCGCTCGACAAAAACATTTCCCGGATTCCGCTACGCTGAATCCGGGCTACATGATCAATCACCGCAGGCGATACAAAACAAAACGGGAAGATCCTCGCGGACCTTCCCGTTCTTCATTATGGCGTGTTGGTTTGTAGTTACTTCTTTGCCTTACCCTTGGCCTTACCCTTTGTTTCTTTCACCGCGATATTGGTGGCGGTCATGCTGTACTCGACCGTTACCTTATCACCTTTCTTGATCTCGCCCTCGACCTTGGTGTTGGCGTCGCGCGCGAGTTCCCACTTCTCCTTGCCCTTCTGCACCACGATCTTGGTATCGGTGACTTCGAGCACCGGTCCGGTGACCTGATACGCCATGGCCACGGGCGCGGCGAATAACAGGGCGGCCGCGAGCAATCCGATTGAACGTTTCATACGCACATCTCCTTGTTGGTATAGCGGGAGGCAAACGATAGAAACTGCCGCATTAGCTGTCAAGCAACGGGAAAAATCCGCGCCGGATCGTGCTAACATTGGCGCCATGAACAGCACGCTCAAAGTCGGCTTGGTGCAACACGCCTGCACCGAGAATCGAAACCAGAATCTCGCCGCTTCGATCGCCGGCATCCGCGACGCCGCTGCCCGCGGCGCGCGCCTGGTGCTGCTGCAGGAACTGCATACCGGGGTTTATTTCTGCCAGACCGAAGACACCCGGCGCTTCGACCAGGCCGAGCCGGTTCCCGGCCCGACCACGGAAGCGCTCGGCGAGATCGCGAAAGAACTGTCGGTGGTGATCGTCGGCTCGCTGTTCGAACGGCGCGCGCCCGGGGTACACCATAATACCG
>JBLMXN010000111.1:0-4164 GCA_050257795.1 Bacteroidota bacterium | reverse complement strand
ACACATTACGTGTGTTCGTGCCGCCTCACCCCCCATCAAGGGAAAGGGAATTCAAGTTTGAGCCGGGTTCAAGTCTTGCCGCAGGGCGCGTATCACGCGCCATTCCGTAGCCCGGATGGAGCGAAGCGCAATCCGGGAATTTATTATTATTTCCCGGGTTCCGGCACTTCGTGCCTGCGCCCGGGCTACATCAGGTGCGTTGGGGTTCGCTTCGCTCACCCCAACCTACGTTATTTATGTAGGTTGGGGTAGGCGCGAAGCGCCGTACCCCAATGAAACTATTCCGCGTGCACCAGCTCGGCGGCGCGCGCGACCGCGGTTGAACCGAAGCGCGCGGCAATCCAGTCGCTCACGGTGTCGAGCTTGGTCTGCTTGGTCTTCGCCGGCTCGGCGAACAGGTCCGCCTGCTGCGGCTCGGCGACGTCGAAGCCGCTCACGCTGAAACCGAGCAGGCGCACACCGCGATTCGGCGTCGGCAGGTTTTTCAGCAGCAGCGGCAACCCGACGTTCCACAGCTCCTGCGTGCCGTGCGTCGACTGCGGCAGCGTGTGCGAGCGCGTGATGGTGCGGAAGTCGGAGAAGCGGATCTTCACGTGCACGGTGCGGCCGCGCAGGCGGTTGCCGCGCAGGCGCGTCGCCACCTGGCGCGTGAGGTCGAGCAACCAGCCGCGCAGCGCGTCGACGTCGGTGATGTCCTCGGCGAAGGTCGTCTCGTGCGAGATCGACTTGGCCTTGTGATCCGGAATCACGGCGCGCTCGTCGATGCCGTGCGCCAGCTCCCACAGCGTGCCGCCCCAGCTGCCAAACAAATCCTCCAGCAGCGCCGGCGTGCGGGCGCGCAGATCGCCGATGGTATGGATGCCGAGGTTCTGCAGGCGGCGGTTGCCGACCTTGCCCACGCCCCACAGCTTCGCCACCGGCAGCGGATCGAGAAACGCCTGCGCGTGCGCGGCGTCGATCACGAGGAAACCGTCCGGCTTGCGCACGTCGCTCGCGACCTTGGCGAGAAATTTGTTGTGCGCCACGCCGACCGATGCGGTCAGCGTCAGCTCGTGACGGATGTCGTGCTTGATGCGCACGCCGATGTCGGCTGGTTCGCCGAAGAGGCGGCGGCTGTGGGTGACGTCGAGAAAGGCTTCGTCGAGCGACAGCGGTTCGACGAGCGGGGTGTAACGATGGAAGATATCGCGGATCTGCTGCGCTACCTGCGCGTAGTAACTATGGCGCGGCGGCAGGACGATGAGATGCGGACAGAGGCGCTTGGCCTGGGCGGTCGGCATGGCGCTGGCGATGCCGAACTGGCGCGCCACGTAGTTGGCCGCGGCCACCACCCCGCGCTTGTGCGGGTCGCCGCCGACCACCATCGGCTTGCCGCGAAGTCCCGAACGATCCCGCTCTTCGATGGAAGCATAGAAGGCATCCATGTCGATGTGCAGGATCATCTGGCGTTGCGCAGCCTCCATCCGATGGGTGTTCTTATGGCGCGCATCCTATCACGAGCACGAAGCGAAATGTACGGCCCGGGACAAACTAATGAGACCCCAGAAGGTTGCCTGCCGACATGCCACGGGGCAAAAAAATGGCGACCCTTGCGGGTCGCCAAGGTCTGGCCAGGAGGCCGATAGATCCTGCCCGAAAAAACTGGTGCGTTTATTGGAATGAGACTTTGGTGGCGGTCAGCACCCCCCCGGCCAAGGGGCCCTCCACTTCCACCTTGCGGTCCGCGGCGATATTACAGGTGGTGCAATTCTCAAAGACCGTCGATGAGGTCGTCTGTACCGCCTGAGTGCCGACCGTGAACTGTGTTTGTGATTTGACGCTGGTTATAAATCCCTCCATCTCCACCTTAGCGGCATCCGTAGCGCCGAGCGTGTCATCATCAAACTCGACCTCGGTCCCGATCAGCGTGACGCCGTCGTAGTTCCTGCCCTTCACTTCGACGTACTGGCCATCGGCGAGTCCTTCCGACGGCAAAGTAGCCGCGGAGTAGTCGACCGTCAGCGCATTGATCTGGAAAGTCGTGGCGCCGAGGTTCTTTATCGTGCCTTTGACTTCTATTTCAGTGGTGCCCGAAACAAAACTGTCGGCCTTTTTCTCCACGTAGGTTGCCTGAATGTTTCCGTCGGCATCCAACAATCCACTGACCTCGATGACATTGCCCACGGCGAGCGTATCGAACGTCGTACTCTCGAAATGGGTCTGATTAATGTCCAGAATCACGGTCTGGCCCAGAACCACCACCCGCTTGGTCGTCGCGCCGATGGGGGTAATGCTGTCAACCGGTCCTTCGAGGTTGTCCTTATATTCGATCTCCATGGCCGAGCCGTGAATGTCATCGTCATTGAATTCGCCGTCTACCTTCACGACCATCCCGACTTTCAGGCCACGGTGAGGATCGGCGGTCTCGTCAGGGCCGGACGTGCCATCCAGCGTGACGGAGCTGTTTGTCGTGTCGAATTCCACGCTATTGACGAACACGCTCCCGAAGCCTGTCACCGTCCCAGAGCTGATGCCGGTCCCGCCGGTCCCACCGCCGGCGACCGAGCCACCACCCCCGCCACCGCAACCTGCGATGGCCAAAAGAGCTGCAGCCGCCAGTGTGATGTTTCGGAATAGGGCCCAGTTCATGTCAGTTCTCCTTCGGCTGCTGCTCGATGTCTTCTTCAAAATAATAAATACCGATTCCGGCGCGCATGCGCCCGGCGCCCTTCACGGATGGATTCACGTCGCGGTCGTGTTTCGCCAACCACTGATCCATCTTCTCCAGCAATACCTGCGCCTGCTCGGCGCTCAAGGCTCGAAACGCGCTTATGGCGTCCGCCGGCAGGTTGTCGTACATCACCTTGCGCTGAAAGAACGGGTCGGCGGCGCCGTGCTGCAAGTTGTGATCGATCGTATAGATCAGATCGGAGACGTCCGCGCCGAGGATTTCCAGTTTGTCGAGATCACTGGTGCGTGGAACATAGGCGCGTGACAGCAGGCGGATGCGGCCATCTTCGAGATGCTCGACGGCGCCGACTCGCAGCAGCTCATCCAGCACCGCCCGCGCCGGCACATCGCCGCTGTGACGCTTGACCAATTCGGCGAAACTGGTTTCCCCGTCTTCCGGCGATAAGGCGAGCGGGTTTCCCGCGGCATCCGCAAAGTCCCGGTCGCGCACCCAGCCCGCGATCACCCGTGCAGCACGGTTGTAGCGTGCCCGCGCTTCCGCCTCCGCGGAATCGCGCTGACCCATGACTCGCTGAACCTCCTTGCGCGAAAGTCCCGACAGAACCGAAACTCTGGAAATGGTCTGTTTTTTGCCGGGAATTCCGAACTCCTGCATCCCGACTTCAACATACATGCGCTTGGCCAGATCGGCGAAGGCGTCATACGACGTGCCATTACGCAAAAGGATGCGGATCAGCGGCCGCAGCAGCCGCTCGATGGCGCTGGTCAGAACCTGGACGTGCTTTGCCGGTGCATCCATAACCGGGACTTAAGCCGCCTGTCGCGCGCCTTCGTGCCGCAAATTCGTTTGATGGAGTTGACAGGCCGGGACCAGCTGGTGCTTGTCAGAACCGATCAGATCGGCACGTCCCATGCGCCGCAGCGCCCCGCGCAGCATCGGCCAGTTATCGGGATCGTGATAGCACAGGAACGCCTTGTGCAGGCGGCGCCGCTTTTGCATGTGGCGCTGCCTCAGCCCCTTGGGGATGTACACGCCCTCGCTCCCCGGAGTCACTTTGGCTTGCGGGTTCTTGCCCCCGCAGGACATGGCGGTAGCCATCGGGCTTGGCACGAACGCCTTGAGCAGTTCGGCGCGGAAACCGTTTTTCTTGAGCCACAGCGCCTGCTCCAGCATGGCCTCGTCGGTGACGTCGGGCGGCGCGGTGAAAACATACGGAATGTGATACTGCCCCTTGCCCACCTTTTTAACCATGGTCCCGAAAAATGCCCAACTCATGCCTGGTCCTCCGCTCGCGGTTAGCCGATCTGGTCCGATGGATCCTGATTTTGGCGCCCATGAATCACTGCTCTCAGGGCATGCATTTTGGACCCTATTTTGGGAATTTATTCCCAAATATGCAGGGCGTCAAGCTCGCCTTAGCGTTTTTCAAAGGGTTTTCCGGCACGACAGGACTATCGGGGGTGGCGCTCCGATGGACGTGACCTCCAGGAATA
>JBLMXN010000110.1:0-7807 GCA_050257795.1 Bacteroidota bacterium | reverse complement strand
TCGAGCTGCCGGCGCAGAACTATGACGTGTGGCACGACCGTGCCGTGTTTCATTTCCTGACCGACGCCGCGGACCGGCGCCGCTACCTCGAAGCGGTCAACCGCGCGGTCAGGCCGGGCGGCCACGTGATCGTGGCGACTTTCGGCCCGCACGGGCCGCTCAAGTGCAGCGGGCTCGACATCGTGCGCTACTCACCCGAGAGTTTGCAGCGGGAGTTCGGCACGGACTACCGGCTGGTACAGACCCTCACCGAGGATCACGTGACGCCGGCGGGCAAACATCAGGAATTCGTCTACTGCTACTGCCGCAAGCGCTGACCGCCAGCGCACGGGGCTCACGCCGCCGGCAGGACGATGCGGTGTTCGGTGCTGTAGCGATAATCGTTGAACACGTGCTCCGCAGTGAGCAACTCGTAGCTGCCGTCCGGCAGGCGGCGCGAAGTGTCCTTGAGCCGGTAGACGTAGTGCCCGCAGGTCCAGCAGTCGAAGTTGCGCATGTGCGTGCACAGGCACATCTTGTCCTTCACCGACAGCGTGTCCTCGTCCGGATGCCGCTCGAGCTCGCGGTTGTAGGCTTCGATGTAGGAGCAGTTGCCCGACCCGTCCAGCAGGTAACCATAAGCCTCGCAGTTGGGGCGGATGCCGGCACCGATGCCGGGGCTCCCCTTCAACATGCGCATCGGGTAGCCCGTGGGCGAGAGCAGGTTGACCTCGACGTCCTCTTCACGCGCCTTGAAATATTCCTGCTTCACCTTGTCCGGCAAGCCGCATTCCTTCGTCACCGTGAAGCGCGTCGCCACCTGCACCGCCGCCGCGCCGGCTTCCAGGAACTCCACCGCGTCGGTGCCGGTGAAGATGCCGCCGGCCGGGATGATCGGGATGTTCAGACCTTCCTGCTTGACGTGGCGAAGGATTTCTTCGACGATCGTCTTGAGATCGTATTGCGCCCAGTCCATGCCAAATCCGAGGTGTCCGCCGGCAAGCGGGCCTTCGACGATGATGTAATCCGGCAGTCGGTCGAGCCGCGCGTTCTTGCGCAGGAACAGCTGAAGCGCGCGCAGCGACGAGACGATGATGCCGAACTTCACGTCGCGAAAGCGCGGATGGTCCGCCACCAGGGCGAGCGACCCGAGATGCAGGCCGGCGGAGAGCGTGACGCCGTCGATGCCGGCGTCCATCGCTGCGGACAGGCGCACGCGCAGCGTGTCGCGCGGGCTTCCCATGGTGAGCTTTTCCATGCAGTTGATGAAGATCAGGCCGTCGCCCCGCTTCGCCTCCATGGTCCGGCCGATGTGCAGCTTGGTGGCCTCCGCGAGGCGAGCGAGATCGAACTGCACCACGGACTTGTCGCGGTTGGCGACGTTGTATTTGTATTTTTTCTGCTTCTCCTTCACGAAGCCGGTCTTGAAGCGGCGGTCGGAGACGGTCGGCACCATGGCATCTGAAATATGCCCGATGCCGCCGAGGCGCGCGGCCACCAGCGCCAACTCGGCCGTGGAGATATCCACGCCCATGCCGCCGGTCATGATGGGCACCAGCTCTTTCTTGCCCAGCCTCAGCCGGTAATCGTCGACTTTCTTCATCTATCGTCTCTATTCGCCCTTGGCGACAGGTCGGGCGGGATCGGTGATCCACTCGCTCCAGCTGCCGGCGTAAAGTTTCGCGCCTGTCAGTCCGGCGTGCTCCATGGCGAGGATATTGTGGCAGGCGGTCACGCCGGAACCGCACATCTGTACCACTTTTTCCGGCGCCACGCCATTCAGAATCGCGAGGTAATGTTCACGCAAGGCCTCGTCTGACATGAATTCGCCGCTGAAATCGAGATTGTCCTCGTAGGGCATGTTTACGGCACCCGGGATGTGTCCGGCGACCTTGTCGAGCGGCTCAATCTCGCCGCGGAAACGCTCTTCGGCGCGCGCATCCATCAGCAGGTTGCCGTGCGCGCCCAGCAGCGCGCCGACCTGATCCGCGTCGACCCACATGGCGTTGTTGATCGTGGGATGAAACTGCGTGGCCGCGATGCGCGGCGCATCCTGCGTCACCGGACGCCCCTCGCGCTGCCACTTGGGGAATCCGCCGTCGAGCAGGGCCACGGCCTCGTGCCCGAGCCAGCGCAGCAGCCACCACAGGCGCGAGGCCATGGCGCCGAAACTGTCGTCGTAGACCGCCACCTGCTTGGTCTTATCGATGCCCCAACCGCCGAGTTTTTCGGCGAGCGTGTTGGGCGATGGCAGCGGATGCCGGCCGCTCGCGGGCGTGACCGGCGAGGACAGATCCTGCTCGAGGTGCGCGTAACGCGCGCCCGGGATATGACCGGCTTGATACAGGCGCCGGCCCGCGTCCGGATCGGTCAGCGCGAAACGACAGTCGACCACGACCCAGCGCGGATCGTCCAGGTGGCGCGACAGCGTTTCGGTGTCGACGAGAGTGGAGAGAATCATGAGTACAAGATACAGGATTCGCGCGGCCGATTAAAAAGCCGACGGAACGCACACATCTTCTGTATCTTGTACGTCAGGCGCGGCGTTTCAGTAGCCGCCCTTGCGGCGCGATTCCGGCAGTCCTGCGATGCGCCCGCCCTGCTTGCTCGGGTCTTTCGGAAACAGGTCGTAGACGTCCTTCTGGCTGACATTCTTGCCCCATTTGTCCGACATCGCCTTGACGATGGTGCGGGTATTGGGTTGCTCGCCGTGATGGTTGATGTATTGGTCGCGCAGATAATCGAGCAGGTCCCAGTGCTGCTGGGTCAGCGTGATGCCCTCCCGTTGCGCGATAAACTCGGCAAGTTCCTTGCTCCAGTCATCCACGCTCTTGAGAAAACCGTTGGCATCGGTTTCGATGGTCTTGCCGTTGAACTCATAGCTCATGATTTTTCCCCTCGAATTATTTATTAAATAAAACGTGACAAAAAACAGACGAAAGCGCTCTGAAAAGACGCGAATGATACAAATTGCGGGGGCTTAATCCAAGACTTGCCGCGAGGTTCAATCCGCGGTTTGCTGAAGTTCCTTGATGTCCTTGTGCGGGATGAACAGACCGCAGCCCAGTTTCCGTTCGGTCCCGAGGCCCCGCTGCTGGAGCCGGACCGATTCCGGGAGGGTCAGCTCGGCGAGCATCAGGCTGCGGGTACGGATGGAACGCTGCGGGGTGAGGATGATCCGCTCGATCCCGCACAGCATTTTCTTGGGTTGGATGCCCATGTCGTTCAGCTGTTTCAGGGCATCCCGCAGGAAAGCGTTTTCGTCCGCGCCATCGGTCACGATGTAGCGCGCAAACAGGGTGGTCAGTTCGCTGAGCGGCCGGATGCTCGCCTTTTCGATTTGCAGCGAATTGCCCTGGATGTCGAGAGTCTGCCCGGTCAGCCGGTGGGCATCGTCGATGCGGTGCTTCGGCACCCGCAGCACCAATTTGGTGCGTCGCGACAGATGCAGCAGGGCGTTGGGGTCGTCCGGGCGCATCCAGCCATTTCCGGACTCGGCCACATGAATCGCGTGCACGCCGGCGCCCTCCTCCGCGGCGAACCAGGGCAGCGCCGCCTGGATGGCCTGCGAAAGCGCGTAGGCGTGATCGACCGGAAGGCTGCGGCAGCGGATACCGTAGACCATGTCCACGATATCGTCCGGGACGACAAAATTTTCGCTATCTCTGGATTCCTGCCAGTACATATATATACATATCTAAAAAGTTCAGCCGCTCATTGGACGGGCAGCCTGGCGTGGATGGCGTCGCGGTCGATCCACCATTCGTCCTGCACCAGCACGTCCACCACGTTGCGCAGCCGAGTCAGGAATTTGGGCGGATCGTCGAGCTCAAGCTTCTTGACCCATTTGCCGAAGGCTTCCTGATCCACCACGTCGCTGTGACGCCGCGCGACCGTGGCCAGCAACTGATTGGTATAGAACATCAGGTCTTCGCGTTGACGTCCTTCCGCGCGCAGATCAACGACGTAATGCGCGACAGCCGCCGCCACCGCCGCGCCGTCGGAATCCGGCGGGGTTTCATCGACCACGTGCTGCAGCATCGCGACCGTCAACTCCGGGTCCACCGGAAAGGTGACCGCCAACCAAATGCCTTGCCCCAGCGCCGGCAGCGATTCCGGCTGATCCGCGGTAAACATGATGTCGCAGGCCTGCACCGCGCCTTCCCAGGCCTCGCGGCCGATATAAATATCGAAGGCCTCGCGCGCCGCGTCCCAGGCATCCTGGTTCTGCTCCAGCCGGATCAGCGTGCGGCCGATCTGCAACAGCAGGTCGGCGCGGGCCAGCGGGTCGTAGTTCGGCGGCAGCTCCAGCAGCTGGCTGCGGAATTCCTCGAGCTGCGCTTCCAGCAGCGCCGTCGGCTCGGCCAGTTCATCGCTGCTGTCGGCGTCGCGCATGGAGGCATCGTCTTTAAGATATTTCATCGTTTGTCTCTATATGACTGCGGAGCAGGAACGAACCAAAAAACGATTTCGCGTTTTCCGTACGCCCGGCGTTGTTAACTATGTTTCGTCAGCGACCGGTCACCGAATGGATGCCGACAAAAGCACCTTCCAGCTGGTCTTCCCAGTTGGCAGGCGTGTCGGGATACGGCGGCTTGACGTCAATCTTGAAAAACATTTCCGACGGCGCGCGTTCGCGCACCACTTCGAGCAGCCGTTCGAAGCTTTCGATGTCGTGGTGCTGCAGCAGTACTTCGCTCAGATAAAGCATGATGTCCGACCTTATCAGGGTTCCCTACCGACTCCCTCTCCCCCTCGACGGGGGAGAGACGGAGAGGGGGTGAAAACTTCATTCAAATTCGTACCACGAATGCGATCGTAATAACGCGCACGGTATACCAGCCGGGCGCTGCCCTTGTCCACATCATCCGTAAAAGCCGTGCGGTTATGCAGCACGTTGTTGCACACCAGGCCCTGCCCTGCCGCCATCCGGTGCCGGAAAATGTACCGCGAGTCCCCGGCCAACAGATCCTCCAGAAACCGCACCGCTTCGCGCGTGGCGGCGTCCTGTTTCCATTCAATCGAGCGCGTGCGCGCGGTGTAGCGCATGTGCAGATTGCCCGCGGCGTCCACCGAAAACACCGGCCCGATCGAGGCGACGCGCGTCTCCTCGCCGGATTCAGTATTGGCCGGGATCGTCATGGCATCCGGTTGCATCAGCGCCCGGATGTAATCGGGCTTGGCGTCGCGCAGCAGGATATACACGATTTCATGATCCAGCAGCCGGTTCTCGCCGCCTTCGGCCGCGGGTGAAACGCAATGCAGCACGAAGGCGCGGATGCGCGCCGCGGGCGCGTTGTAATAACCGTCGGTGTGCCACAGCAGGCGCCTGTTGGAATACGGGATGTAACCGCGCTCCGACTTGCCCGCCACCACCTGCAATGAAGTAATGCCGTCATCGTCGGCGAGCAGGTTGTCGTCGAGTCGATGCAACCCCAGCTGCTCGCCGAGGGCGCGCGCCAGCGCCTTGTCTTGCAGCCCGCCCAGCGGGCTGGCGTAGAGAACCATGTTGGTTTTCCGGCAGATCCGCACCATCGCCTGCGCCTCGGCTGCCGTCAGTTTTCGTGGATCCTTGATTTCCACGACCAGTTCGGCGGCGGTCGGATAGGCGTGCAATTTGGCGTCGCGCCAGCGGCGGTACGCGGGATCGTTATCCAGCGAAAACGGGCTGTCCGCCGCGACTTCCGGCGATGTCGCCATGGGGGATGCGTTTTTCAAACTCGGCTCCTGGATCGTCACCGGCCTATTAATGGGACTGTTCGGGCGATTTCCAAACCCCGGCGGGTAAATCGCTGTTGATTTAATTTTCCGCCAAAAATAAAATGCCGGCAGGAAATGTAGGTGTTTGTTTTTCTGGAACCCCTGTTATTTCAGCGAAATCACACATCCGCGCTGAATTCTCAAGTTCGCGCATCATTAATATATCCCTTTCGGGGGGGACCAAAGCCGGCGCCGACTCCCCCCAATGTGTGATTTTTTTATAAGACGTCAGGTTTAGACTCACCTACCGCAAAGTTTCACATCAGCTGCTTGTGCCGGCGGGGAAAGCGGACCGGGGGATAAAGCACCTTGCCCCGGAAAGAGGAATAATACGCCTCGCCGTGCGCTGCAGACAATCAGTCGTTTCAGTGAACAGTCTTCGCTGAAAAGTCGAATGACAGTCCTTAAATTATTACGAACAGGAGGTTGTTTATATGGCCCAGAAGCAACCAAAGAATCCGGCGAAGCACTCGACGTACATGCCGAAGGAAAAGAAATCCACCAAACCGTTCCACAAGACTCCCATGCTCGATCAGCTGGAGAGCGGTCCGTGGCCCAGCTTCGTGACCGGCCTGAAGCGCCTGGCCCACGAGAACAACATGATGGTCGACCTGCTGGGTCAGCTCGAATACTCCTATACGACCCGCAAGGGCTACTGGAAGGGCGGCACGGTATCGGTCTTCGGCTACGGCGGCGGCATCATCCCGCGTTTCTCCGAAGTCGCCTCGATGTTCCCCGAGTCCAAGGAATTCCACACGCTGCGCGTGCAACCGCCCGCCGGTAACCACTACACCACCAAGATGCTGCGTCAGCTCTCGAACTCGTGGAACAAGTACGGTTCCGGCCTGATCGCGTTCCACGGCCAGACCGGCAACATCATGTTCATCGGCTCCACCAGCGAGAACGTGCAGCACTTCTTCGATGAGATCAACGAATACGGCTTCGACCTCGGCGGCGCCGGACCGTGCGTGCGCACTTCGATGTCCTGCGTCGGCGCGGCGCGTTGCGAGCAATCCAACGCCAACGAGCAGAAGATTCACCGCCTCCTGGTGAACGACTTCATCGACGACATGCACCGCCCCGCCCTGCCGTACAAATTCAAGTTCAAGGTTTCGGGCTGCCCGAACGACTGCATGAACTCGATCCAGCGTTCCGACTTCGCCGTGATCGGCACCTGGCGCGACGACATGAAGGTCAACCAGGCCGAGGTCAAGAACTTCGTCAAGGCCAAGGGCCGCAAGTACGTGATCGACAATGTGGTCGCGCGCTGCCCGACCAAGGCGCTGTCGCTGAACGACGACGACACGATGGCGGTGGACAATCGCAACTGCGTGCGCTGCATGCACTGCATCAACGTCATGACCAAGGCGCTCAAGCCGGGCGACGACAAGGGCGTGACCGTCCTCCTCGGCGGCAAGCGCACCCTGAAGATCGGCGACACTTTCGGCACCGTGATCGTTCCGTTCATGAAGCTGGAAACCGACGAGGACTACGACAAGCTCCGCGAGCTCGCCAAGAACACCATCGACTTCTGGGCCGAGAACGGCCTGGAGCACGAGCGCTGCGGCGAGATGATCGAGCGGATCGGCCTGGCCAACTTCCTCGAGGGCATCGGCGTCGAGGTGGATCCCAACATGATCGCCCACCCGCGCACCAGCTCCTACGTGCGCACGGACGACTGGGACCAGGAAGCGCAAAAGTGGGTCGAGCGCCAGAAGGCGAAGGCCGCGGCGTAGCGGCGGCCCGAACGGAGGATCGAGCGATGGCACAGGCACAGGCGGTGGAAAAGAAGCGGATGCGGCCGCCCATCGAGAGCGGCTGCCCGGACGGCATGCAGTACATGCATCCGCTCATGGTCAAGAACTTCGGCAACTGGAAGTACCACGACCGGCCGCGCCCGGGCGTGCTGCACCACGTCGCCTACTCCGGCGACGAGATCTGGACGGTGCGCGTGGGCACCCAGCGCCAGCTCGGGCCCTACGAGATCAACCTGCTGTGCGACATCGTCGACAAGTACGGCGAAGGCCACGTGCGCTTCACCATCCGCTCGAACCTCGAGGTCATGGTC
>JBLMXN010000109.1:0-11200 GCA_050257795.1 Bacteroidota bacterium | reverse complement strand
CGCGGCCCCGAGTTCGCCGCGCTCGCGCGCGAATGTCTCGCGGGACTCAAGACCGTCTTCAAGACCGGCGGCCAGGTGGTGATTTATCCCGCCTCCGGTACCGGCGCGTGGGAGGCGGCGCAGGTGAATACGCTGTCGCCGGGCGACGCGATCCTGATGTTCGAGACCGGGCACTTCGCCGCGCAGTGGCGCCGCAAGGCCGGCAAGCTCGGGCTCGAAGTGGAGCTGGTGCCGGGCGACTGGCGCCACGGCGTGGGCCCGGCGGTGGTGGAAGAGAAACTGGGCGCGGACCGCGCGCATCGCATCAAGGCGGTCATGGTGGTGCACAACGAGACCTCCACCGGTGTCACCAGCCGCATCGCCGAGATCCGCCAGGCGATGAACCGGGCGCGGCATCCGGCGCTGTTCATGGTGGAAACCATCTCCTCGCTCGCCTCAATGGATTACCGCCAGGACGAGTGGGGCGTGGGTGTCACGGTTGCCGGTTCGCAGAAGGGTCTGATGCTGCCGCCGGGCCTCTCTTTCAACGCCGTGAGCGACAAGGCGCTCGCCGCCGCCAAGACCGCGCGACTGCCGAAGTCGTATTGGGGCTGGGACGAGATGATCGAGGCGAACCGCAACGGCTTCTTCCCGTACACGCCCGCAACCAACCTGCTCTACGGCCTGCGCGAGTCGCTGCGGATGCTCATGGAGGAAGGTCTCGACAACGTGTTCCGGCGGCACGCGCGCTTCGGCGCGGCCGCGCGCCGCGCGGTGCAGGCCGGGGGGCTGGAACTGCTGTGTCTCGACCCGAAGGAATTCAGCAACGCGCTCACCGCAGTGCTGCTGCCCCGAGGGCCACGACGAGGCCGAGTTGCGGCGCGTGATCCTGGAGAATTTCAACATGTCGCTCGGCAGCGGGCTCGGCAAGCTGCAGGGCCGGGTGTTCCGCATCGGGCCATCTGGGCGATTTCAACTATCTCATGCTGTGCGGCACCCTGTGCGGCGTCGAGATGGGTCTGGAGCTCGCCGGCGTCCCGCACCGTCAGGGCGGCGTTGCCGCGGCCATGGCTTATCTCGCAAAAATGTAGATAAAGCTCCATCGGCCGCCCGCATCCGGTAACTGCGCGGGTTTTTTTCGGTCCGCTCGCGCGGTCGAAACAATCCGCTTATCCTTTGGGATTTGATATTTGCCGCCGGCCCTTTAGTATCCTCGCTCGCGGCTGCGCGGTTCCACGGCGCGGCGATGCGCAAGAACATGAATAATATTTTTGAACGGAGGGACCGATGAAACATTCATTGCGTTTTGTGTTGCTGACCGGCGTGCTGCTGACCGGTTGCGTGTCGACCTCGACCTTCGAGCAGAAGCAGGCCGAGCTCGACGCCAGACAGAAGGAACTCGCGGCCTGCAAGAGCGATCTCGAGTCCTGCACCAGCGCGCGCAACGATTCCGACGCCAAGCTCGCGACGGCCACGCAGGAATTGAGCGGCTATCGCCAGACCGCCGAAGCCAACCAGCGCCGGGTCGAGGAAATGCAGCGGCAGGAGGCGCAGATGCGCGAGCGGCTGAGCCGGGAGCTCACTGACAAGAATGTCGAGATCGAGCAGCTCAAGGGACAGCTCTCGGTGCGCATGCTCGACAAGATCGTTTTCCGCTCCGGCAGCGCCGTGATTCTGCCCACGGGCATGGAAGTGCTCGACAAGCTGGCGGAGGCGGTTAAGGGCAACGACGACACCATCCGCATCGAGGGCCACACCGACGACACCCCGATCAGCGCCGCGCTCAAGGCCAAGTATCCTTCGAACTGGGAGCTCTCGGCTGCGCGCGCCGCGAGCGTCGCAAACTACTTCGAAACCAAGCACCAGATCGATCCGAAGCGGCTCGAAGCGGCCGGTTTTTCGATGTACCGGCCGGTGGCGCCGAACGACACGCCGGAGAACAAGCAGCGCAACCGTCGCGTCGAGATCGTGTTGAAGCCGGCGGCCGAGCCAGAAGCGGCCGCCGTTCCCGCTGCTCCGGCCCAAGCCGCGCCGTCGGATGCACCCGCGACGAAGCCGTAGCGGCTGCCGCTAAAACGCGCGGATTTATTTTTTCTCGATCCGGATCAGCGGCGCCTCGATCCAGGTATTGCGGCACTGCGGGCACTTGCCGGGCCTGGACAGCTTGTCGTGGTGAAATACGAAGCCGCAGTGGCGGCAGCGCGCCGGGGTGACGACGGCGCGGTACGCGCCGCTGTGCCGGAGGCTTTTCAGCAGGTGCCGCAGGTCGTCTTCGACGTCCGCCGGCCTGGCCTCAAGCTCGCGCGCGAGATCGTGCACGCTGCGCGGCAGCGCCAGCAGGTCGATGAGATCGCGTCGGAACATTGGGACGCAAACAAAATAGTTGTGTTGTACAGCCAGCGCGCGACGCTAGCGACCGTCACGACCCAAGGCGCGCATCGTCTCGAGCCATTTCCGGCGCCTGGCGTCGCTGCCCTCGACCATTCCAATCAGGCTCGTCCGGATTGGCCCGATGCCGGAGAAGGCCAGGATATTGCGCCTGAGGCTTTTCAGGCTGTGGGCGCCGAAGTACCAGCGAAACAAGAGCGCCGGCATGCCCATGGTGATGACGATGCGGGCGCTTTTTCCCTTGAGCAGTTTCTTCGGCCGCCCGCGGTCCTCCGTCGTCATGGCAAAGCCGTGCCGGAACACCTGCTCGAGGAATGCCTGGAGCAGCGCCGGCATGCCGCCGAGCCACAGCGGATAGAGAATCACCAGGTGATCGGCTTGGCGGATCGCCTCCTGGGCTTCGCGAACCGACTCCGGAACCGTCCCGGTCTCGAACTCCTCTTTAGTTCGCAACAGCGGAAATTCGAGCTGCGCGACCTCGATGCGCTGCAGCTTATGCCCGGCCGTGGCCGCGCCTTGCGCGTAAGCTTCCGCCAAGGCGTGCCCAAAATGATTCCCCCGCGGGTCCGGATGGCCCTGGATGATGGCGATCCGTCTGGTCACGGCCCGTTTCGGCTAACGACTCCAGGTGACGCGCAGCAGATCGCCCTCGTCCGTGTAACGCGAATCGAGCTCGCCCTGATACGCGTGGTGCAGTGCCTCGCCGATGCCGTGCGCCAGATGGGCGTCCGTGAAGGTGACCGCGGTATGGTCCTTTTCTTCCTTGACGTCCATGATGCGTTCGAGCGGATGCTCGGCGCGCGCTTTCGACTCGGCGTTGCGCACCAGGTGCAGGACCTCGTCATGGTGCGTCGTGAAGAATTTTCCGCTCAGCGTCAGCTGCCCGGCCGGCACCCGGTCGCGCAGGCGCTGGCACGCGGGGCAGAGATGCTGTTCGGCCCCTTCCGGCGCCGCACCCCACGCCCAGTGCCCGTGATGAAAGATTGCGCCGCACTCGGGGCAGGTGGTCGGCTCCGGCCACTTGCCGCGCGCCCGGTACGGATCGCTGACCCGCTCTTCATCCATGCGATCGCGTCGGGGCTGTTGACTGTAGTCGGTTCTCTGTCTGCGTCCGGTCATGGTCCACCTCCCACGCATAGCGCGTAAAGCATTCAAACGGTCCGACCCGTTTCCTTTCCGCTAACTTGATTAACATCTAGCCACGGGAAGTCGCCGGCTGCTTTGACGCGCGTCAACACGTATGTCGTTGATTCGCAGGGCCCCGGGGGTGACGACGGACTCAATCGTAGCCGTACAACCAGTGCGTGGTGCCGGCGTGGATGTTACGCACCGTGTGCGCCACCCCGCGCGGGATGAACAGTTCGTCGCCCGGTTCGAGTACATAGTCCTCGTCGTGCATGCTCACCTCCAGCCGGCCGTCCACGACCGTGACCAGCTCGTTGGTGTCGTGCACGAAGCCGCGCCACTCCTGCCCGGGCGGATCGGTGAATCCGCGGCACGTGTAGCCGCGCCCGATCCAGTCGCGCACCACGCCGCCGTGATCCACCGGCGCCGCGAATTTGCGGCGGGTGACGAATTCGTCCGCCGGCGCCAGCGCCGGAATCCGGCCGGTGAGCATGCCGTATAGCCGGTCCTTGAGCCGCACGCGATTTTTCTTGAGTTTCTCGGCGTAGTCGTCGGACGGCGTCTCGATGTTATCCGAGATGCGGTAGATTTCCTTGTCCAGCGCCTGGTATTCGTCATAGAGCCGCCTGAAATCCGGGCTCGCGAGCTTGAGCTCGTGGATGCGCTGCTTGAACTCGGGGAACTCGTGTGCCAGATCGTGATGGTGCTCGGCATCCATGGGTGCTCGACCGGATTCGCGGACTGCCAGAAGTCTGGACCGGCGGGAAGAGGCCGGCTTTGTCACAGATCAATAACGCCGGTCAGGCGCGCGTGGCATACTGCCGCCAGTCAAATCGTGGGCGATGAGGACGCAAGCATGATCGGTTTCCTGTTACGCCTGTGCGTGGTCGCGCTCGGGCTGTGGCTGGCCTCGGAGCTGGTGCCCGGCATCGAGGTGCACGGCCTGTGGACCCTGCTCGGGGCGGCGCTGCTGCTCGGGATCGTCAACGCCGTGGTGCGGCCGCTGCTCGTGATCCTCACGCTCCCGATCACGCTGCTGACGCTCGGCCTGTTCCTGCTGGTCATCAACGCCGCCATGCTCGGCCTGGTGGCGTGGATGTTCGACGGTTTCGCGATCGCCGGGTTCTGGCCGGCGCTCTTCGGTTCAATCGTCGTGAGCCTGACCGGCTGGCTCGCCTCCTGGTTTATCGGTCCGCGCGGGCGCATCGAGGTGATGGTCATACGGCAGCGCTGATCAGGATGAAGGATGCTCCGTTTTTTGCGATCTGCAGACACGGTTTTGGGCTGGTCGATCTGACTCCAATTCGATGATCAAAGCGGTGGCGCTGTCGGCGTTTCGGCAACAGTTTGTTGCTCGCACCGCATACTTTTGCGTCTGCCGAAGATTATTGTGGCGTTGGGGTCGAACGAATACTTCACGCCTTTTAAACCAATGACCGCGACCGGGAGAATATCCGCCGGTTACGCCAGTCTAAGGTAATGCCACCGTAATGATTCCGTGGCAAGGAGGTGAGTAATATGACAGACAGACGATGGAAGGACACAGCCATGCTCATTCTGGGCCTCTGGCTGATCATCTCTCCGTTCATTCTGCCGTACGGTGACTACACTGGCATCGCCGCGCTCAACTCCTACATCCTCGGCGTCGGCGTGATGGTCTTCGCGGCCATCGCGCTCGCCCGGCCGCAGATGTGGGAAGAGCAGGTGAATCTGATCCTCGGAGTCTGGCTTATCATCGCGCCGTTCGTGCTCGGCTTCCGGGCCGACAACCCCGCGATGGTCAATCACCTCGTCGTCGGAATCCTGATCGCCGGCGACGCATTGTGGGCCATGTATCCGCGCTTCACCCACAAGGCGACCTGACGCCTCCGCGGCGATAACAACAAAGTCTCACCGCTTTGCGGCGCACGCCCTACCTGAGGCGAGGGCGCGTCGCCGAATCGTTTGCAGGCGGCGCTTTCGCGCACGCTGTGGTTGTTTTCTCCCCGGGACCCGTGCAATCTTTTGTCGGGACGCGGCGCGGTTGCGCGCGCGAATCAGCCCGAATAATCCGGAAGAATCCTGTCCCAGCCAAAATCGCATGTCATCCCGCTCCGCCATCGCCGTCATCGTCGTCGCGGAACTGTTCGGCACCGCGCTGTGGTTCAGCGCCAACGCCGTGGCCGACGCGCTGCACGCCGCCTGGGGCCTGACGCCGGTTGAGTTGGGGCACCTGACCAGCGCGGTGCAGTTCGGTTTCATCGCCGGCACCCTGGGTCTCGCTCTGACCGGACTGGCCGATCGATTTTCCGCCAGCCGCATCTTCGCGGTGTGCGCGGTGATGGGCGCGGCCGCCAACGCGGCGTTTGCCTCGTCCGATGGAGTCGCCAGCGCATTGCCGTATCGTTTCATCACGGGACTCGCGCTGGCCGGCATCTATCCGATCGGCATGAAGCTGGTGGTGAGCTGGGAACCGCGCAAGGCCGGGCACGTGCTGGGCTGGCTGGTCGGCATGCTGGTGTTCGGCAGCGGCCTGCCGCATTTCGTGCGTGGGCTGGACGTGACGCCCACCTGGCAGGGCGTGATTTACTCTGCCTCGGTACTGGCGCTGGTCGCGGGCGCGCTGGTGTGGTGGCTGGGCGACGGGCCGCACCACGGTGTCGCGCGCCGCCTGCGGTGGGGCGGGGTGTTGCAGGCGTTTCGCGTTGCCGATTTTCGCGCGGCCGCCTTCGGTTACTTCGGCCATATGTGGGAGCTGTACGCATTTTATGCGGTGACGCCGCTGCTGGTCGCGCACCTCGGCGTGACCGGCCATATGGTGTATCTCGCCGCCGCCGGCGTGTTCGCCGCCGGCGGCATTGGCTGCATCGCCGGCGGTTCGATCAGCCACCATTGGGGCAGCGGCCGGGTCGCCCTGACCGCGCTCGCCGGTTCCGCCAGCCTGTGCCTGGTTTATCCGCTGGCGCAGGGCCTGCCCGGCGTGGTCCTGTTGCTACTGCTGTTCGCGTGGGGATTTTTCGTGGTCGCCGATTCACCGCAGTTCTCGGCGCTGGCCGCAAGGGCCTGTCCGCCCGAGCGCGTCGGCAGCGCGCTGGCGCTGATGAACAGCGTCGGATTCGCGATCACCATCGTCTCGATCGAGCTGGCCACGGCGGCCTGGGACAGCATGACCGAGCGCGTCGCCTGGCTGCTGCTGCCAGGGCCGGTGCTGGGGCTGATCGCCATGCGGAGCATGTGGCGCGCACCGCCGGCCGCGAACTGAAAAGCGATGAAGCCGCCTTCTCGTCACTGATCTGCCTGCGGAAATTCGCGAAAAAATAACCGACAATCCCGCTGGGTCGAATGCCGCGCCACAGCGTTTGCATGAAAAGGATGCAGGGCGGCGCGGATGGGTTCAGAATGACCGCTACCTGGATTTACCAC
The DNA here is from genome assembly GCA_050257795.1 of Bacteroidota bacterium. Taxonomy (GTDB): domain Bacteria; phylum Pseudomonadota; class Gammaproteobacteria; order Acidiferrobacterales; family Sulfurifustaceae; genus Sulfuricaulis. The sequence continues at coordinate 4,306 of JBLMXN010000109.1, read as the reverse complement.
CGGATGCGACCAGCCTATATAAGGAGGCGCACGTCATGAAAGCCCGAATTTCAGGAGTGGTGTTTGTTTCCGCGATGCTGTTTGCCGGCGGGTTAGCAGCCGCCGGCGCGACCGAAGTCGAAGTCTACAAGAGCCCTGCTTGCGGTTGCTGCAAGAACTGGGCGCAACACATGCGCGAGAACGGTTTCACCGTGAAGACGCATGAGGTTGCCGACGTCATGCCGTACAAGACCAAAAGCGGCGTCCCCCTGACGCTCGCCTCCTGCCATACCGCGGTGGTCGACGGCTACGTGATCGAAGGCCACGTTCCGGCGCAGGACATCAAGCGCCTGCTCAGGGAGCGCCCGCGGGTGCAGGGGCTGGCTGCACCCGGCATGCCAGCCAGCGCGCCGGGGATGGACCAGAACAGCAACCAGCCGTATGACGTACTGAGCTTCGACAAAGCCGGCAAGATCTCGATATACGCGCGGCACTGAAAATAAATTAAAGTAAGCCGGACACAACTGGCGCCGGGCCACGATCGGCCCGCAGAACAACTACGCACGCGAAGAGCGCCCGATGACGGCAGATCAATCCAATGCGCCCTTGCTGGATGAAGCCAACGCCGACTTCATCCAACACCATGTTGCGATCAACGTCGCCGCTTGCGGCGCCGGCAACGTGCCGGCGCTCACGCGCGCGCTCGGCTGCCGCGTCTCGCCTGACCGGCGCCGGATTACGGTGTTCGTGTCGCCGGCGCGCGCCGAACGGCTGCTGCAATGCCTGCACACGAACGGCGCGATCGCGGCGGTGTTCAGCCGTCCCAGCACCCACCAGACGCTGCAGCTGAAAGGTGTCGATGCCGCCGTTACCCCGCTCACGGGCGGCGATCACGAGCGCATCGCGGCGTATCGCGAATCCTTTATCGAGGAATTGCTCAAGATCGGTCTTTCACAGCGCTATGCTGCAGCGGTGATCTCGGCGCCCAGCGATGACGCCGTGGGCGTGACGTTTACGCCCGCGGCGGCGTTCGTGGCCACGCCGGGGCCGAACGCCGGCCAGCGGCTCAAGTCATGAGCGTGAAAATCACGCCCGACGCGATCCGTGCCTGCTTCGAGGGCATCATCCCGTCCGTGATCGCGACCTGCGCGCCGGACGGCACGCCGAACGTGGCCTACCTGTCGCAGGTGCATTTTGTCGACAGCGAGCACGTGGCGCTGTCGTTCCAGTTCTTCAACAAGACGCGCGAGAACGTGCTGGTCAACCCGCGCGCCACGGTGCAGGTGGTCGATCCCGAAACCGCGGCGCAATACCTGCTGTCGCTGCAGTACCTGCGCACCGAAACCGAAGGCCCGCTGTTCGAGAACATGAAGGCCAAGCTCGCCGGCATCGCCTCGCACACTGGCATGAGCAAGGTGTTCCGCCTGCGCGGCTCCGACGTCTACCGCGTGCTCGCCATCGAAAGCGTGCCGGTCGCGACGCTCGCGCCCGCCGCGCCGCGGCGCAGTCTGCTGCCGGCGCTGCGTTCCTGTTCGCAGCGGCTGATGGGGTGTACGGATCTGGCGACACTGCTGGACGAAGCGCTGCTCAGCCTCGAGCAGCATTGCGACATTCATCATTCGATGCTGCTGATGCTGGACGAGGGCGGCACGCGCCTGTACACGGTCGCGAGCCGCGGTTACAGCGAGTCCGGTGTCGGTTCGGAAATTCCGTTGGGCAAAGGCGTGATCGGGGTAGCGGCGCGCGAGCGCACCCCGATCCGCATCGGCCACATGGCCCAGGAATATTCCTACAGCCGCGCGGTGCGGCGCAGCCTGGAGCGGGGCGATCCGTCGGATCTGGAGATCGAGATCCCGCTGCCCGGGCTGCCGGCTTCGCGCAGCCAGCTGGCGGCGCCGATCGTGCAGGGACAGCGCCTGCTCGGCGTGCTGTACGTCGAGAGCCCGCAGGACCTGCGCTTCACCTACGAGGACGAGGATGCGCTGGTGACGCTGACCGATCAGCTGGCGCTGGCGATCCGGAACCTGGGGCAGGGCGCCGAGGCGCACGACAGCATCGCGGCAGTCGAGCGGCCCAAGCCGCCGGTGAGCGGCGCGCCGGCGATCATCCGCCGCTACGCCGCCGACCACAGCGTGTTCATCGACAACGATTACCTGATCAAGGGCGTCGCCGGCGCCGTCCTGTGGAAACTGCTGCGCGACTACGTCGAGGCCGGCCGGACCGAGTTCACCAACCGCGAGCTGCGCCTCGATCCCTCGCTCAGGCTCCCGGACATCTCGGACAACCTCGAGACCCGGTTGATACTCCTGCAGCGCCGCCTCGGCGAGCGTTGCCGGTTCCTCGCCCTCGAGAAGACCGGCCGCGGCCGCTTCCGGCTGAATGTCAGCCGGCCCTTGCGGCTCACGGACGCCCCCGGCCGCTGAAGACCCTTAAGCCGAATGCGGGACGTTGTCCCGCTTCAGGCCCTGGCAAGCGTCTGCATGCGGTTCGCCGGATGCGCGCCGCGCACCAGATCGAGTGCCGCGCGCACCACGGCGTCGGCCTGCGGCACGCCGGCCTGTTCCAACACCCATGACGACGGACTCGGCGCATCCGGACCGGTGAGGCGCACGACCGGCGCGCGCAGCGCATCGAAAGCCTTTGACACGGCGAGCGCGGCGATCTCGGCGGCAATGCCGCACAGGCCGCTGGCCTCGTGCACGATGATGAGGCGCCCGGTCTTGCGCACCGAGTTCAGCACCGTGGTTTCGTCGAGCGGCTTCAAGCTGCGCAGATCGATCACCTCGGCCGCGATGCCCTGTGCCTGCAATTGTTCCGCCGCCTGCAGGCAGACGTTCACGGTCTTGGCATAGCTCACCAGCGTCACGTCGTCGCCGGCGCGACGCACCGCGGCGCTTCCGAGCGGCACGATGTAATCGGCCTCGTCCGGCACCTCGCCCTCCTGGTGCAGCAGCGCCATGTCGGTGAAGAACAGCACCGGGTTGTCGTCGCGGATGGCGGCCTTGAGCAGGCCTTTGAAATCCGCCGGGTCCGAGGGCATCACGACCTTGAGGCCCGGGGCGTGCACGAACATGGCTTCGAGGTTGTGGTTGTGCTGCGCGCCGACGCACCAGCCCGCGCCGGTCAGGCTCATTGCCACCATCGGGAAGCTGAACTGCCCGCCCGAGAGATAGCGCAGCTTGCCGGCGCTGTTGATAAGCGCGTCCATTGAATAAGTCAGGAACGGCGCGAACAGCAGGTCGATCACCGGGCGCAGGCCGCTGGCGGCGGCGCCGACGGCGGTGCCGGCGATGATGGCTTCCGCGAGCGGCGTGTTGCGCACGCGCGCGCCGCCAAAGTCCTGCGCCAGGTCGCGCCGCTTGGTTGCGACTCCTTCGCCCATCAGCAATACGCGCGCGTCGCGATTCAGCTCCTCGCGCAGCGCCTGGTGGATGGCATCTGCCACGGTCATGCGGGTCATGCGGTCGTCCTCCTAGGCGTAGACATGTTCGGTCAGTTTCTCGGGCGATGGCCAGGCGCTCGCTTGCGCGAAGGTCGTCGCGCCCGCGATCTGCTCGCGCACGCGTTGCTCAATCGCGGCCACGCCCGCGGCGTCGATCAATCCTTCGGCGATCAGCCGTTCGGTCTGCACCCGGATCGGGTCGCGCTCGCGCCACCGCGCGAGCTCGGCGGCATCGACATACGCCTGGTCGTCGGGCTCGAAGTGGCCGCGCTGGCGGTAGGTGACGAGCTCGAGGAACCGTGGCTTGCCGTTCGCGCGAATCTCGCCGATCGCCTCAATGGCCGCGGCATGCACCGCCTCGACGTCGTTGCCGTCGACGCTGCGCACCGGCAGGCCGTGGCCGAGCGCCCAGGCCGATATGGCGTGCTCGGCCATGGTCTCGCGCCGGTGCACGTAGGCCTGCCACTGGTTGTTCTCGCACACGAACAGCAGCGGCAGTTCCCACTGCACCGCGAGATTGAGCGATTCGTGAAAGATGCCCTCGCAGGAGGCGCCGTCGCCGAAAAACACGGCGACGATGCCGCCCGCCTGGCCCTGTCCCATCTTCTGGGCCAGCGCCACGCCGGGCGCCATCGACAGCTCGCCGCCGACGATGGTGGAGGTGAGCACGACGCCGAGCTCCTGCGCCGAAATGTGCAGGCTGCCGCTGTGCCCGCCGCAGTAGCCGTCCACGCGCCCGAGCACCTCGGCCAGCAGCCGGCGCGGCTCGGCGCCGCGCGCTATCAGTTGGCCGGCGGTGCGGTGGTTGGTGAGGTTGCGGTCGCGCGGCTCGAGCGCCTCGACCACACCGACCGCGCCGGCCTCCTGACCGACGCTGGTGCAGGT
>JBLMXN010000108.1:0-6360 GCA_050257795.1 Bacteroidota bacterium | reverse complement strand
GCGCCGGCAGGCCATAGATTTGCACCAGCGGGCTCTGATTGAAACTATATAAAGGAATGACGTCCGCGGAACCGGCCGCGGCGGGCGCGGCCACTGCCACTGCGCAAGCCAGGGTCAACAGGCGCTGAAACAGTCTGACCGGGAATAAGTGCACTGGTTATTCGTGTCGCTTTTCAAAGTGCAATATCGCCGATTGTTCAGGGGATAGCGGCGCGATCGCGTGGATTCCATCCATCCGCTGAATCATACCCAGTGACTGCCGTTACAACAACGGACGCAAACGGTCAGATCGGGCGGCCGGCCATCCGATGAGATTCTCCTCCAGGATTGCGGGCTGTTGTAAACTTCCGGTCTACCATTTCCCGGTTCGGTCATTGCAAAGGGGGAGGCCATGCACGTCACCATGGTTCATGTTCAGGTCAAGCCGGAATGCGTACAGGATTTCATCGCCGCCAGCCGACAGAATCACGAAGCTTCGGTGCGCGAGCCGGGTAACCGGCGTTTCGATGTGCTGCAATTGTCCGACGATCCCACCCGGTTCGTGCTGTATGAGGCTTATGTCAATGCCGAGGCCGCCGCTGCGCACAAGAACACGCCACATTATTTGCGCTGGCGTGATAGCGTCGGCGCGTGGATGGCGCAGCCACGTGTCGGCGTACCCTATAACGGACTGTTTCCCCCGGCCTGATGCTCAATCTCGGTGCCTTTTCGGTTTCACGCCTGCCGCGTATCGTCTTCGGCGCCGGCACATTCGCGCAACTGCCGGCCCTGGTCGCGCAGTACGGCCAACAAGTCCTGATCGTGACCGGCGGACGTTCCTTGCGGCGGTCGGCGCGCTGGGCGCGGCTCCTGAAGGCGTTTGGCGATGCCGGCATTGCCGTGGAGGACATCCCGGTGGAAGGCGAGCCTTCGCCGCAGATGGTGGACGAAGCGGTCGCCGCCTGTCGACCGAAGAAAATCGAGGTGGTGCTGGGAATTGGCGGCGGCAGCGCACTCGATGCCGCGAAGGCGATCGCCGGCCTTCTGCCGCATGGCAATTCGGTTATGGACCATCTCGAGGGCGTGGGGCGCGACATTCCCTATCGCGGTCCGGCAACGCCATTGATCGCAGTGCCAACAACCGCCGGCACCGGCAGCGAGGCGACCAAGAACGCGGTCCTGAGCGTCCAGGGAGCGGATGGTTTCAAGAAATCTTTTCGCGACGATGCGCTCGTCGCGCAGGTTGCGGTCGTCGATCCCGAGTTGCTGGCGACTTGTCCGCCCGAGGTGATCGCCGCCAACGGCATGGACGCATTCACGCAATTGCTGGAATCGTACGTATCGGCGCGCGCCAATCCCTTTACCGATGCGCTGGCGCTGTCCGGCATGCAGGCGGTACGCGACGGTTTCTTCGCCGCCTGGCATGGCGGCGACAGCCGCGAGGCCGACCACGGCAGGGCGTGCATGGCCTACGCGGCGCTGCTGTCGGGCATCACGCTGGCGCAGGCGGGCCTGGGGTCCGTGCACGGCCTGGCATCGCCGCTCGGCGCGTATTTCCCGATTCCTCATGGCGTCGTGTGCGGCACGCTGGCGGCGGCCGCGACCGAGGCCAACATCCGCGCCTTGCGTGACAGGGCGCCGGAATGTCCCGCGCTGGAAAAATACGCCAGGGCCGGCGAGATGTTTGCCGAAACGCCTCCACGCACCCGGGACGAGGCCCGGGACGGGCTGGTGCGGACGCTGTACGAGTGGACCGCACGCCTGAAAATACCGACGCTGCGGGCTTATGGTGTGCGCGATTCGGATATACGCCGAATCGTTGCCGGGTCGCGTGGCAGCAGCATGAAGACGAATCCGGTCGTGCTGACGGACGACGAGATTGCCGGGATTGTCGAAACGCGTCTGTGACGCGACTCAAGCGAATCTGCGGTGATTATTTAGCCCACGTCGTTGAGCCGGGTAACGGTTCATGGCGCGATTGCGCGAACCGGTTCCACCAGCGCGAATTTTCCGCAGGATTATGTTATAAGCAGATGATTATCATGCCAAACGTGAGGCCGGCGAAGAGCGACCTCGACGCCGGACCCCGCGGATCATAGCGATTGGCAATCCCCGCAGGCATGCGTTATTTTGTGAGCTACGGCATGCGTTATATCCGCACATTTTCTGAACTGGGGATGCAGGATGTTCCCCTGGTCGGGGGCAAGAACGCGTCGCTCGGTGAGATGTTTCAGCACCTGAGCGCCGAGGGAGTGCGGGTGCCTGACGGGTTTGCCACGACCTCCGAAGCCTACCGCTATTACCTCGCGCACAACGGCCTGACCGAGCGTATCCGGGATCGGCTGCGTTCGCTCGACACCCGGAATCTCGCTGATCTGGAAAAAGCCGGCGCCGAAATCCGCCGCTGGATCATGGATGCGAGAATTCCGCCGGATTTCGCCGATGAGATTGCCGCCGCCTACGCGGATCTCGCGCGCGAATACGGTCCCGGGCTCGACGTCGCGGTGCGCAGCTCGGCGACGGCCGAGGATTTGCCCACGGCCTCGTTTGCCGGCCAGCAGGACACATACCTTAATATACGGGGCAAGGAGCAGTTGCTGGTCACGTGCCAGCGCGTTTTCGCCTCCCTGTTCAATGACCGCGCCATCTCCTACCGGGTGCACCAGGGTTTCTCGCACGAGCAGGTCGCGCTGTCCATTGGCGTGCAGAAAATGGTGCGCTCCGACATCGGTTCCGCCGGCGTCATGTTCACGCTCGATACCGAGACCGGCTTCCGCGACGTGGTGTTCATCACGGCTGCTTATGGCCTGGGGGAGAATGTGGTGCAGGGGGCGGTGAATCCTGACGAGTTCTACGTTTTCAAGCCGACGCTGGCGGCCGGCAAGCGCCCGCTCCTCAAGCGCCAGCTTGGCAGCAAGGCGCTCAAGATGATCTACGCGCAGGATGCCGGCGACGGCGTGTCGACGCGCAATGTCGCGGTGCCGGAGGCGGAACGCGCACGTTTCGCCCTGACCGACGACGAGGCGATCGAGTTGGCGCAGTTTGCCGTGAAAATCGAGCAGCACTATTCCAAACAGGCCGGTCACGACCTGCCCATGGACATCGAATGGGCCAAAGACGGCGTCGACGGAATGCTCTACGTGGTGCAGGCGCGGCCCGAGACCGTGCGGGTGCACGAGTCGCGCCAAGACTACGAAGTTTATTCTCTGCAATCGCCCGGTAAGGTGCTCGCTTCCGGAAAAAGCGTGGGCCGCCGCATCGCCAGCGGCACGGCCCGCGTCATCGAGCGGGCGGAGCACATGGGCCAGTTGCGCGCCGGCGAAGTGCTCGTCACCGACATGACTGACCCTGATTGGGAGCCGGTGATGAAAACCGCCGCTGCCATCGTCACCAACCGCGGTGGCCGCACCTGTCATGCCGCGATCATCGCGCGCGAGCTCGGCATCCCGGCCGTGGTGGGTTGCGGCGACGCTACCGCGGCTATCCATGGCGGCACGGCGGTCACCGTCAGTTGCGCCGAAGGCGATACCGGACGGGTTTACGAAGGGGCGCAGCCGTTCCGCGTCGAGAAGATATCGCTCGACAGCGGTCACCGGCCGCATACCAAGATCATGATGAACCTGGCGAATCCGGACCAGGCGTTCGAGCAGTCTTTCCTGCCAAATGACGGCGTCGGCCTCGCGCGCCTGGAATTCATTATCAATCACAGCATCCAGGTGCATCCGCGCGCGCTGCTGGAATACGACAAGCTGGACAAGGCTGAGCAGCAACACATTGACCGTCTCACGGCCGGTTACCGCGACCGGCGCGACTATTTCGTCCGGCGCCTGGCCGAGGGCATCGCCGTCATCGGCGCGGCCTTCTATCCCAAGCCCGTTATCGTGCGGCTGAGCGATTTCAAATCCAACGAGTACGCCTCGCTGTTCGGCGGAGCCCGGTTCGAGCCTAAGGAAGAGAACCCCATGCTCGGGCTGCGCGGCGCCTCGCGCTATTACTCGGACACGTTCCGCGAAAGTTTCGCGCTGGAGTGTGCGGCGCTGAAACAGGTGCGCGAGGACATGGGGCTCACCAACGTGGTGGTGATGATTCCGTTCGTGCGCAGCGTCGAGGAAGCGCAGCGCGTGCTGGAAGCGATGCGGTCGCTCGGACTCGAGCGCGGAAAGGCAGGGCTGAAGGTGTACCTCATGTGCGAAATCCCGGCGAATGCGCTATTGGCCGAGGAATTTCTACAGCATCTCGACGGCTTTTCCATCGGTTCGAATGACCTGACCCAGCTGACCCTGGGCGTCGATCGCGATTCGGGCCTGCTTTCCGGCTTCGACGAACGCAATCCGGCGGTCCTGAAACTGATGGAGTTGGCCATCCGCGCCGCCCGCAAAATGGGCAAATATGTCGGCATTTGCGGACAGGCGCCCTCGGACTATCCTGAAATCACCGCCTGGCTGGTGCGCCAGGGCATCGAGTCGATTTCGCTCAATCCCGACAGCGTGATTCCGATGACACGCGTGGTACTGGAAGCGGAGCAGGGGCATAAGTGAATGCGAACCCGCGCCTGGATGAACCGTCTAATGCTGGCACGGCACGCCGGCAGCCAGTATGATCCCCCCGGTTAAGCCCCTATCGTCAATTCTGCAGATCAGTGAGATTCATTTTATGAAACGTGTCTTTTTGTCTTTTTTCTTGAGCTGCGCCCTTTCAGCCCCTGTTTTTGCCGGTGAAGCAGATGCAGGTCGGGTGAAAGCGGAACTCGTTCGTGCGTTTCCCGAACTTTCGAAGGCAACGGTCAAACCGGCGCCGGTCCCCGGCCTCTACCAGGTTGAGGACGATGCGCAGGTTTTCTATACCACGAGCGACGGAAAATATCTTTTCGTCGGCGACCTGGTGGACGTCGGCGCGCACGCCAGTCTGACGGAGGCGCGCCGTGCGGAGCTGCGCGTTCAGATGCTCAATGCCGTCGGTGAAAAAAACATGATCGTGATGGGGCCGGATAAACCCAAACGCACGTTGACGGTATTTACCGACGTGGATTGTCCTTACTGTGCCAAGTTTCATCTCGACGTACCCACGCTCAACCAGGCAGGCGTCAAGGTGCGCTATTTGTTCTTTCCGCGCACGGGCATCGGTTCCGAGAGTTACAAGCGCGCGGTCGCCGTGTGGTGCGCCAGCGACCGCGTAAAGGCGATCGGCATCGCCAAGGCCGGCGGCAAGCTCGACATGAAAACCTGCCCAAATCCGGTTGAGCACGATTATCAGCTGGGCCAGCGCCTGGGCGTGGAGGGCACACCGACCATTTTTCTGGACGACGGCAAGAAACTGCCGGGATATGTGCCCGCGCCGCGCCTGTTGGTCATGTTGGGGCTCAAAGGCGAACCGGCGGGTACAGTCGTGCGCTGATCATACGGAGTCGGGATGCATACGGGAGGCATGCCGCTGGAGCAGGACTGGGAAAAGCTGCGCGATCAACTGCGCGATAATGAACGCATCTGGTCCGGCTTCCGTCAGATCGAAGTGCGGATGATCGGCTCGAATTCGCTCACGGACCTCATCCGCATCATCACCCAGGGAATTCCCGAGACGTTTCCCGGCATCGACTGCGTGACACTGGCCTGTGTCGACCCCGAATACGAGATGACGCGGCTCCTCGAAAACGGCGCGGAGCCCGATTCCAAGCCTAAAAGTTTCATCGCCATCACGCGTGAATCGCTGGATGCGATCTTTACCCGTCCGTGGCGGCCGCGGCTCGGACCGCCGGATGAGCATCTGCACAAGCATCTCTTCGCCGGACACCGCTGCGCCGCCGGTTCGGTGGCGCTGGCGCCGCTGGTCCGCCGCGGCGAATTGATCGGCAGTCTCAATCAGGGCAGCCATGATCCCGGCCATTTCGTGCCGGGAATCGCCACCGACCTGTTGGAGCATCTGGCGGCGGTGGCGGCACTCTGTGTCGACAATGCCGTAAATCACGAGCGGCTCAAGCTCGACGGACTGACCGATCCGCTTACCGGTGTTTCCAACCGCCGGTTCTTCGGGCGCCGGCTCGCCGAGGAAGTGGAACGCTGGGCGCGCCAGGCCGGGCCGCTGGTATGCATGCTCGTCGACGTGGATTTTTTCAAGCAGGTGAATGATCAATACGGCCATCAGGTCGGGGATCGGGTGCTGCGGCAGATCGCCAGTCTCCTCGGTCAGGACTTGCGCGGCAGCGACGTGCTGGCGCGTTACGGCGGCGAGGAGTTCGTGCTGCTGCTCCCGGGCACGACGGCGGCGCAGGGCGCGGCGATTGCCGAACGCCTGCGCGCCAATATCGAGCACAGCGCTTTCGTCATCCCCGAAGGGGTCGACCTGGACATCACCGTGAGCATCGGCATGGCGTGCCTGCAGCCGGGC